>NZ_JBICXU010000020.1:0-132811 GCF_043200435.1 Streptomyces sp. NPDC048416 | reverse complement strand
ATAGCTCCGCTATCACGACGTTCCGGCGCCTTGCGATGCACCGCACCAGGCGCCGCACCCTGACCGACCCTGATCCACCAGACACCCCCTAGTCTCGACAGGCCTGACGGGTAGTCAGCATAGGCAGGGGGAGGGGTGATGATCGACACCCTGGACCGGCGGGTCGCCGAGGGCGAGGAACGCATCCGGCTCGACGTCACCGGCACCGGCACCGCCGTCCTGACGCTGTGCCGGCCGGACAAGCTCAACGGATGGAGCTGGGAGTCCAGCCGCCAACTCGGACTGCTCGCCGATCGGATCCGCTTCGACGAGTCGGTCAGGGCCGTGCTGCTGCGCGCCGAGGGGCGTGCCTTCTGTGCCGGGATCGACGTCGGCGCCCCGGGCGGCGGCATCACCGGACGCTCCCCGGCCGAACGCACGCACCGCTACTACGAGGGCATCCGCTGGGTCCACGAGCGCTTCGCCGCCTTCGCCCGGCTGCCCCAGCCCGTGGTCGCCGCCGTCCAGGGCTACTGCCTCGGCTTCGGCTTCGAGCTGGCCTTGATGGCCGACATCAGGATCGCCGCGCAGGACGCCGTGTTCGCGCTGCCCGAGACCGGCATCGGGGTGGCCGTCGATGCCGGAGGGGAGCTGCGGATCGCGCGCGACGCGGGCGCCGGCTGGGCCAAGCTGCTCGCCCTCACCGGCCGCCGCATCGACGCGCCCACCGCCGAGCGCATCGGCCTGCTGCAACAGGTCGTACCGGTCGGGGAGCTGGACGGCGTGGCGGCGAAGACCGCGGAGGCGATCGCGGCCAACGCGCCCCTCGCCGTGCGAGCCGCCAAACGCTCCATCGACGCCTTCGCGGATGCGGGCCTGGCCGAAGCCCTCGACCGGGCCGCGCTCGCCGCGGCCCTCACCCTCACATCCGACGACGCACGCGAGGGCTACGCGGCCAGGGCCGCCCGGCGCCCGCCGGACTTCGAAGGAAAGTGAGGCGACCGCCACGCGCTACCCGCCGAACGGCCCCCGCCCCAGCTGGTCCCGCACGCTGCTCACCGGGGGCGCCACCAGGGCGCGCCGCTGCCAGTTCGCCCCGTCCACCACCAGGGTGTGGCCGCTGATGAACCGGGCGTACGGGGAGGCGAGGAAGGTGGCCGCCCAGCCGAGCTCGCGAGGCCGGCCGACCCTCAACGCGGGCTGGCGCGCACCGAGTTCGCCGGATTCCTCGGCCCGGTCGAGGCCCGCGCGGATCGACGGCGGAAGGTCGGGGTGCGGCATCAGACCCGGCACGAGGCCGTTGATCCGGATGCCGTAGGGCCCCCACTCCACGGCCAGCGTCTCGACCAGGTTCTGTACGCCGGCCTTCGCGGCCGCCGAGTGCGCGTGGCCAGGGCCGCCGGTCCACGCGTACGACGCTCCGATGCTGATGACCGATCCCGGGGTGCCGGCCGCCAGATGACGGCGGCCGAATTCGCGGGTCATGAACCACGTTCCGGTCAACGTGATGTCGAGGACCGCCCGCCAGGCGTTCGGCGACAGGTCCTCGGCCGGGGAGGGGAAGTTGGCGGCGGCGTTGTTCACCAGGACGTCCGGGAGGCCGAGCGCCGACTCGGCCACGTCGAAGACCTCGGCGATCCGCTCCGGCTCCCTGATGTCGCAGACGGCGCCCGCCACCCGGCCGCCGAGCGCCGCCAGCTCCCGCTCGGCGGCCCTGAGCCGGTCCGCCGAGCGCCCCACGATCATGAGGTCGGCGCCGAGCCGTGCGAATTCGGTGGCCATCGCCTTGCCGAGACCCGACCCGCCCCCGGTGACCAGGACCACGCTGCCCTCGTACGTGCCCGGCGCCAGCGCACACGCGCCGAGCGGGGGAGGCTCCGGCAGTCCGGGGTGCGCGGGGCGCGGTGGCTGTGCGGCTGCGTCGGTCATGGCGCATCCCTACCGGCTGCCGCCCCACATCGCCATGCCCGTGCAGGGACCTATCCGACGCGTGCGGTCCGGGTGCCGTCGCGTCGCGCGCCCGGCGGCCGCCCGTTTGCCGGCCGCTGGGCCCAGGCCATTCCCCCAACGACAAGCGACCGCTTAGTATGCTGCGAGCAGTGGAACGTACTCAGCGGTACGCAGCCCGTATCGCGCCCGGCGTGTGGAGGCCCCGAATGCAGGCATGGCGAGTGCACGAGAACGGCGAGCCGGGCGAGGTGATGCGGCTCGACGACATCGACCGGCCCGTGCCGGGCGCCGGCCAGGTGCTCCTGAGGGTGCGTGCCGCCAACATCAACTTCCCCGACGCGCTGCTCTGCCGCGGGCAGTACCAGATCCGCCCGCCGCTGCCCTTCACGCCCGGCGTGGAGATCTGCGGAGAGACCGAGGACGGCCGCCGGGTGATCGCCAACCCCGCGCTGCCGCACGGCGGCCTCGCCGAATACGTCGTCGCCGACGAGGCGGCCCTGCTGCCGGCGCCCGACGCCCTGGACGACGCCGAGGCGGCCGCGCTGCACATCGGCTACCAGACCGGAATGTTCGGACTGCACCGCAGGGCCCGCCTCCAGGAGGGCGAGACGCTGCTGGTGCATGCCGCCGCCGGGGGAGTGGGCAGCGCGGCCGTGCAGCTCGGCAAGGCCGCGGGGGCGCGCGTCATCGGCGTCGTCGGCGGGCCACAAAAGGCGGCCGTGGCACGGGAGTTGGGCTGCGACCTGGTCATCGACCGGCGTGCGGACGACATCGTCGCAGCGGTCAAGGAGGCCACCGCGGGCCATGGCGCCGACGTCATCTACGATCCGGTCGGCGGCGACGCCTACGCCAAGTCGGCCAAGTGCGTCGCCTTCGAGGGCCGCATCGTGATCGTGGGCTTCGCGAGCGGATCCGTTCCGGCGCCCGCGCTCAACCACGCCCTGGTCAAGAACTACTCGATCGTCGGACTGCACTGGGGCTTGTACGCCCAGAAGGACCCGGCCTCGATCGCGCGCTGCCACGAACAGCTGACCCGGCTCGCCACCGAAGGCGCCATCAAGCCGCTCATCAGCGAGCGGGTCCCGCTCAAGGACGCCGCGGCCGCCGTGCAGCGCGTGGCCGACGGCACGACCACCGGCCGCGTGGTCGTCCTCACGGACGGAGCCGGCCGATGACCGACGCCGCCGAACTGCGCGCCCGCACAACCGAGTTGCTTGCCGCGCACCCGCCCGCCGACACCGAACCGCTCGACTTCCTCAAGGCCCGCTTCGACGCCGGGCTCGCCTGGGTGCACTACCCGGTGGGCCTCGGCGGTCTCGCCGCGCCGCGCTCCCTGCAACCCGTCGTCGACGCCGAGCTCGCGGCGGCGGGCGCCCCCGACAACGACCCCCGGCGGATCGGCATCGGGCTCGGCATGGCCGCGCCGACCGTCCTCAAGTACGGCACCGAGGAACAGAAGCGACGCTTCCTGCGCCCCCTGTGGGTGGGCGAGGAGGTCTGGTGCCAGCTCTTCAGCGAGCCGGGCGCGGGCTCCGACCTCGCGGCGCTCGGCACCCGTGCCGTGTGCGACGGCGACAGCTGGGTCATCGACGGCCAGAAGGTGTGGACCTCCAGCGCCCACCTCGCCCGCTGGGCCATCCTCATCGCCCGCACCGACCCCGGCCTGCCCAAGCACCAGGGGATCAGCTACTTCATCTGCGACATGAGCGACCCGGGCGTCGAGGTGCGGCCACTGCGCCAGATCACCGGCGAGGCCGAGTTCAACGAGGTCTTCCTCACCGGGGTCCGCATCCCCGACGCCCATCGGCTCGGTGAGATCGGCGAGGGTTGGAAGGTCGCCCAGACCACCCTCATGAACGAGCGGGTCTCCATCGGCGGCATGCGCATCCCGCGCGAGGGCGGCATGATCGGCCCGGTCGCCCGCACCTGGCGCGAACGCCCCGAGCTGCGCACCCACGACACGCACCAGCGCCTGCTCACGCTGTGGGTCGAGGCCGAGGTGGCCCGGCTCACCGGCGAGCGCCTTCGTCAGCAGCTCGTCGCAGGCCAGCCAGGCCCCGAGGGCTCCGGCATGAAGCTCGCCTTCGCCCGGCTGAATCAGGAGATCAGCGGCCTGGAGGTCGAACTCCTGCGCGCGGACGGGCTGTTGTACTCGGACTGGACGATGCGCCGGCCCGAACTCGTCGACTTCACCGGCCGCGACGCCGGGTACCGCTACCTGCGCTCGAAGGGGAACTCCATCGAGGGCGGCACGAGCGAAGTGCTCCTCAACATCGTCGCCGAACGTGTACTCGGGCTGCCCGCGGAGCCGCGCAACGACAAGGACGTCGCCTGGAAGGACCTGGCCCGATGACAGCACAGACCGCCGAAGAAGCCACCCCCGACCTGCTGTACTCCGAGGCCGAGGACGACCTCAGGGCAGCCGTGCGCGCTCTGCTCGCCGACCGCACCGACACCCCCTCCACGCTCGCCCGCGCCGAGTCGGACGCGCCGTACGACCCGGACCTGTGGCGCTCGCTCGGCGCCCGGATGGATCTCGCGGGGCTGCTCGTGCCCGAGGAGCTGGGCGGACAGGGCGCGTCGCACCGGGAGGCCGCGGTGGTCCTGGAGGAGATCGGCCGGGCGGTGGCGCCCGTGCCGTTCCTCACCAGCGCCGTGATCTCCACCGAGATTCTGCTCGCGCTGGGCACGGAGAAGCCCGAAGTAAGCGCGCTCGTACGGGAGTTGGCCAGCGGGCACAGGACCGCCGCCCTCGTCGTGCCGTTCTCGGCGGGGCCGGATTCGGTACGGCTGTCCGGGACGCTCACCGGGACCGTCTCCCCGGTCGCCGACGCGGCCACGGCCGACGTCCTGCTCGTGCCGACGGCCGAGGGCCTGTACGCGGTGGACGCGGCCGATGTCACGGTCACTGCGCTCACACCGCTCGACCTGACCCGCCCGCTCGCCGCCGTCACCCTCGACGGCGTGGGCGGCACGCTCCTGGCGGGCGCGGACACCACGCCCGCCGCTGTGCGGCGCGGGCTGCTCGCCGGGGCCGGGCTGCTCGCATCCGAACAGCTCGGCATCGCCGAATGGTGCCTGACCGAGACGGTCACGTACACCCGCGAGCGCAAGCAGTTCAACCGGCCGGTCGGCTCCTTCCAGGCGCTCAAGCACCGTATGGCGCAGCTCTGGCTTGAGATCGTCTCGGCGCGGGCCGCCGCTCGCAACGCGGCCGACGCGCTGGCGACCGGCAGCCCGCAGGCGCCGCTCGCGGCGGCCGTCGCCCAGGCCTACTGTGCCCGGGTGGCGGTGCATGCCGCCGAGGAGTGCGTACAACTGCACGGCGGTATCGGCATGACCTGGGAGCATCCCGCGCACCTCTATCTCAAACGTGCCAAGTCGGCCCAGATCGCGCTCGGTTCCGCGGGTGAGCACCGGGCTGCGATCGCCGAGCTCGTCGACTTGCGGGCGCCCTGAGGGCGGGCCGGGGGTTCTCGTCCATCCCGCGGACGAGAACCCCCGGCGCCCGGGCCGCTTGGCATCATCGGCCGATGACCGATCACCAGCGCGCCACACCGTCCAAGACGGCCGACGACCGTACGTCGCTGACCGCGTTCCTCGACCACCAGCGAGAAACGCTCGCCTGGAAATGTGCGGGCCTGAGTGCCGGGCAGCTGAAGGCGAAACCGGTACCGACCTCGGATCTGAGCCTGCTCGGCCTGGTCCGGCACGCCGTCGACACCGAACGGATCTGGTTCCGGCTCGTCCTGAACGAGGAACGCCTGACGACGTGCTGGCCGCACACCGCCGACGGGGAGTCCGGCGCCTTCCATGTGGAGGACGCCGATGTGGACGAGGCGTTCGCCGCCTGGCGCGCCGCGTGCGCAGACTCGCGCTCCGTCGTCGACTCCCGTGCCGGTCTCGACGGGACGGTGGAGTTCCGGGGCGAGTCCATATCGCTGCGGTACATCCTCACCCACATGATCGAGGAGTACGCCCGCCACAACGGCCACGCCGACCTGCTGCGCGAGGCCATCGACGGCGCAAGGGGCGAATAGCCCGCCGGGCCACGGCTTCCCGCGCCCCGGAACCCGCGCCCGCGCGGACGCGGGCCTCCGTCCGTGGGGTGGGACGCGTGTGACCCGTTCGGCGTGCGGCGCAGTGAAGGGCGCCGGTCCGTCGGTCGGTTGGGGCGCGTGCGACATCGTCCGGCGTGCGCCGCGGAGGGTGCTGGTCCGTCGGTCGGTAGGGATGAGTGTGACCCCGTTCGGCGTGCGTCGTGAAAGGCGCCGGTTCGTCCGCTCGTTGGGGCGCGTGTGACATCGTCCGGTGTGCGTCGTGAAGGGCGCTGGTCCTTCCGTCGGTTGGGGCGCGTGCGACATCGTTCGGCGTGCGCCGCGGAGGGTCTGGTCCGCCCGTGGGTTGGGCCGCGCGTGACACCGTTCGCTGTGCGACGCGAAGGGCGCCGGTCCGTCGGTCGGTTGGGGCGCGTGTGACCCGTTCGGCGTGCGGCGCCGTGAAGGGTGCTGGTCCGTCGGTCGGTTGGGGCGCGTGCGATACCGCTCGGCGTGCGCTGCGGAAAGGGCCGGTCCGCCCGTCGGTTGGGGCGCGCGACACCGTACGGCGTGCCGCCGTGAAGCGTGCCGGCCCCGTTCGCCCGGTGTGCCTGCACCCTTCGCGTTCCCCTTCGTGCGGCTGCTCGTTCGTGGCCCGGGCTGCGCAAGCCGGCGGTTTCAGCGGGGAAATCGCCGATGCCACCAGCTTCTTCGGCGCCCCGCGTTCGCATCACCCGTACGCTCGTGGTCTGCTCGAAGCCCTGCCGGAACGTTCCTTCAGGCCCATTCCCGGCATACCGTCGGGGCTGGGGGCCTCTCGGGCCAACGGCCGGTTCGCCTGCCACCACGCCCACGGGGAGGACTCCAGCAGTGCTCGAACTCAGCAACATCACCGCCGGCTACGAGCGGGGCAAGCCCGTCGTGCGGGACATGAGCCTCGCCGTGGCCGCCGGCGAGGCGGTCGGCCTGCTCGGCCCCACCGGCTGCGGGAAGTCCACCCTGGCCCGGGTCGCCGCGCTGCTGCACCGTCCCGACGCGGGGACGGTCGTCGTGGCCGGCACCCCCGTCGTCGGCCACCGGGCTCCACGCGCCCTGCGCGTCACCGTGGGAGTCGTCTCCCAGTCGCCCCGGCTCTCGACCGGCCGCGGGCTGCGGTTGCGCGAACTGATCGCCGAGCCGCTGAAGGCGACCGGCCGGCACATCGAGATCCGCGAGCGCGTCGACGAACTCGCCCACGCGGTCGGCCTCGGCGGTGACCTCCTGACCCGGGCTGCCGACGACGTCAGCGACGGCCAGCTCCAACGTGCCTGCCTGGCGCGCGCTCTGGTGCTCCGCCCGCGCCTGCTGATCTGCGACGAGATGACCACCGCGCTGGACTCCTCGACCACGGCCGCCCTGGTCGACGCCGTCGAGACCTACCGGCGCGCGACCAGGGCGTCCCTGCTGGCCGTCGGACACGACCGGGTGCTCCTCGACCGCTGGTGCGACCGCACGGTCACCTGGGGCACGCCGGCGGACCGCGTACCCGCCTGAGCCACGATCCGCACAGGGGACGGCACCGGCACAGCCTCCGCCTCGCGGCTCAGGGGCCGGGCCGTGGGGTAACAGGCAGTCAACACCCGTACGGCGGACATGTCTTGAGCCGGACGGCGGCGCCTCCTCCGCCACACTGACGCCCGAACGCCGGGATTCCGGCGCGGTGGAGGAGGTTCGTCATGGCTGTTTCGATCTCGGTGGTCCTGTTGCTCGTGGTCCTCGCGGTGATCTTTCTTCGGAGCGGGGGGCTCAAGCTCTCGCACGCGATCGTCTGCGCTCTGCTCGGCTTCTTCCTGGCCGGTACGAGCATGGCGCCGACCATCCTGGACGGCCTCAGCGCGACGGCGGGTGTGGTCGCTAGCCTCAAACCATGACCCAGACCCGCCGGAAGATCACCGCCGAGGAACGCCGCGCCCGCCTCGGCGCCCGCCATCTGCTGGCACCCGCCGCCCGCGCCGGTACGCCGGAAGCGGTGGCCGAGGCGCTGCTCGGTCTGCACGCCACCGACCCGGCCTCCGTGTACCTCTCCGTCGCCGCCCGTCTCAAGGATCCGTCCGTGGCGGACCTGGAGCGCGCGCTGTACGAGGACCGGACGCTGGTGCGGATGCTGTGCATGCGGCGCACCATGTTCGTGGTGCCGCGCGAACTCGCCCCCGTCGTGGACGCCTCGACGGCCCGCGCCGTGGCCGCCCGTGAGCGCAGGAACCTGGCCAAGGTCATCCAGGAGCAGCTCGGGTTCGACGAACGCTGGTTCGCCGCGACCGAGGCGTCGGTGCTGGCCGCGCTCCAGGGGCGCGGCCAGGCCACGGCCTCGCAACTCGCGGACGAGGTACCGGACTTGAAGGCGCAGATCGTGCAGGCCGAGGGCAAGCCGTACGAGGCGAGGGTGCGTGTCACCAGCCGTTTCCTCGGTGTGATGGCCGCCGAGGGTCGCATCCGGCGCGGCCGGCCGCTCGGCAGCTGGGCGTCCAGCCAGTACCGCTGGATGCCCGCGGAGCCCCACCCCGACCTGCCCGTCGACGAGGCCAAGTCGCTCCTGGCCGCCCGCTATCTCGCGGCGTTCGGCCCCGCCACCACCGAGGACGTCAAATGGTGGACGGGCTGGACGCTCACCGACACCCGTAAGGCGCTGGCCCGCACCGACGCGGTCGAGGTCGAGCTCGACGAGGGCCCCGGTCACGCCCTGCCCGCCCACCTCGAACCGCCTGCCGAGCCGCAGCCCTGGGCCGCGCTGCTTCCCGCGCTCGACCCCACCCCCATGGGCTGGCGGCACCGCGACTGGTACGTCGACGCCGGGCACACGCGCGAACTCTTCGACACCAACGGGAACATCGGGCCCAGCGTGTGGTGGAACGGGCGCGTCGTGGGCGGCTGGGCCCAGCGGCCCGACGGCGAGATCGTCACGGAGCTGCTTGCGCCCGGCGGCCCGGGGAAGGACGCGCGCACGGCGATCGGCGTCGAGGCCGCCCGGCTGACGTCGTTCTTCGCCGGTGTCCGGATCAAGCCGAGTTTCCGCACCCCGCTGGAGCGTCGGCTCGCGACGTGATCGCGGTCGGGGTGCGGAAGCCGGACGCCTCGTCCTCAGACGAGGTCCATCGCCGCCACCTCGTCGGGGCTGCCATAGCTGACGGGGCCCTGGAAGCGCCGGCGGGCCGTGGCGAACCACCACACCGTGGCGATGAGCAGGACCGCGCCGAGTGCGATCGGGGCGTAGTTGAACGAGTCGGCGGTGATGGGGGAGACCTGGGGCAGCATGAACAGGATGCTGCTGAGCACGATCCAGACCACGGCGATCGCGGCCACCGGCCTGCCGTAGCGGCCCAGGTTCCACGGGCCGGGCTGGAAGTCGTTCAGCCGCAGCCGCAGGAAGATCGGCACGCCGTACGCCAGGTACAGACCGACCACGTTGACGCTCACGATGGCGGTGAACGCGGTGTGCGACCACCAGCCCGGAATGATCAGCACGAGCGCGCAGACGGCGGCCAGCCACACGGCCTTCACGGGCGTACGGGTGCGCAGCGACACCGAATGCCACCAGCGGGAGCCGGGCATCGCGCCGTCGCGCGAGAAGGCGAAGATCTGGCGGGTGTTGCTGGTCATGTTGGCGAGCCCGCAGAACAGCATGGCGCCGATGACGATCAGCAGGAGCACCTTGGCCGTGCCGAGCCCCAGCGCGTCGATGAGGATCTGCACCGGCGGCGCCGACGCGGCGATCTCGGACGCGTAGTCACGGATCGAGTACACCAGGGCGAGCATGAGGACGAGGCCGGTGAGCGCCGAGTACAGGATGGCGCGCATGATGCCCTTGGGCGTGTTGACGGTGGCCTTCACCGTCTCCTCGGACATGTGGAAGCTGCCGTCGAAGCCGGTGAACGTCCAGCTGGTGACCAGCAGGCCGAGCATCGCGGCGTACAGACCGTTGCTGAAGCCGGTGGTGTTGACGAAGTGCGTGGCGAACGAGACCGGCTGGTGGGAGCCGGGCTTCACGCTGAGGGCGACGACGATCACGACCATGCCGATGAGCAGCCACCACACCGAGATCCGGTTCACCACGGCGACCAGCTGCACGGTGTAGGTGTTGGCGAGGGCCTGGAGCAGCAGGATCGCCGTCGCGATACCGACGGTCTGCTGCGGCGTCGCCTCGTACGACGGCCACTGCATGGCGATGAACGCCTGGATGAAGGTGGCGGCCGCGTAGTTGGTGGCGGCGGTGCCGCCGACCTGGCCGACGAAGTTCAGCCAGCCCGTGTACCAGGACCAGGCCCCGCGGTGCCGCTTCGCCAGCTTGCCGGCCGAGAAGTACAGGGCGCCGCTGGTCGGGTAGGCGGACGCGATCTCCCCCATCGCGGCGCCCACGAACAACACCATGACCGAGACGCCGATCCAGCCGAAGATGAGAATCCGCGGACCACCGGCTCCCATTCCGAAACCGAATGCGGAGAAAATTCCGGAGAGGATGTTGATGATGGTGAAGGATATGGCGAAATTGTCGAAGGCGTGAAATCTACGGGTGAGTTTCCGCGGATATCCCATCGCATGGAGCGTGGCGTCGTCGTCGGATGTCGCGGATGTCTTCTCCGCGGATTTGCTCGATGGGCGGGCGGGGGACGTGCGCTCGGACACAGGGGCAACCTTTCCTCGGGGTGAAAAGACGCGTGGTCTCGCGGGCGGGCTGTGCACACCGGCCGTGGTCAGGCCGGAGCGGGGGTCGGGAGGCCGCAGGACTTCCTGGCCCTGGTCAGCTGCTCCCCGGGGTCGCCGAACACGCTCCAGGGCATGCGCGAGGCGTAGGGGCCCATGGCCGTGAGGACTTCCCGTGCTTCGAATTCGCGCTTCGCCATGAACAGGGCGTGCGCCAGATAGGCCAGGTCCAGGACGGGGGTGAACCGGTAACTCGCCGTTTGTGGAAACCAGTTGTGGTAAATCCCCAGGGCGGTTGTCGTCCATTGCGGCTGCTGCCAGGTCTCGTTCGCCAACAACGCGTTCGGGTCGTAGTCCTCGACCAGTGCGACCAGCGGGAGGAGCCTCAGCGCGGACGTGGCGGGGGCCCGGTGGCTGAGAAAGGAGGCGACGTCCCATCGGGCGCTCGCAGATCCGCCGTTGCGCGTGAAGAAGCAGGCCAGGAAGCGGTGGTGGGCCTCGCGGTGCCAGGGGTCGAGACGCAGCACACGGGCGAACAGCTGCCAGGGTCCGGCCGGCGCGGTCAGCAGCCCCCTGGGTGCGGCGTCGCGGGGCCCGTCGATGCGGGCGAGGGCCAGTTGGGCCACCCAGGGCGTGGGGTCGTGCGGCAGCAGCCGTCCCGCTCGTTCGCAGGCGGCCTGCGCGATACGCAGCAGCGCCCCGGAGCGTGCGTCGTCGGCGTCCGCCGTGCGCAGTGCGCGGATCATGGCCACGCGCGCCGCCAACAGGGCCGCCTCCGGGCCGGGTTCCTCGGCGAGCCAGCGCTCGGCAAGGTCGGAGTCCGCCGCCTCGGAGGCCAGGACCAGCGAACGGTGGGCCCGCAACTCGTAGTCGCCGCGCGTCTCTTGGAGGACGTTGTGGGCGCCCAGGTAGCGCCCGGCCCGTACGTCGGTGCACGCCCGTGCCAGCTCGCGATCGTCGGCCGCCGGATGCCACACGTAGTGTCCCTCGAACGAGCCGGCAGCCACGATCCTCTCCCTGTGTCCCCGCGGACGACACCCCGCGCCCTACGAATCCCTGCCATGCGGAATTCAGTCGGAGACCGAGCGCACACGCAGGTTCACCGACAGCGAGCCACACCTTACTCATCCTTTAGGCGTATCGAAACTCGTCGCCCGGAATATCTTGTTCCGTGCCTTTTGGTGAGGGATCGCGGCTCGCGAATCCATTGGCTTTGAGTCAGTTTTCGGCCACGCATTCCCGCGGGTGGCTCGACTGACGCAAAGTCGGCGGCACAGCGATGGGCTATTCGCGACCACCGGCCGCCGGTCACCTCCTCGGGGCCGTTCCGTCCGGGCGGGGGACGCGGACGGTGCGCGGCGCCGGGGCGCTGCGACAAAAGTCCAAGCCCGGCCCACGGATGTCCGTGGACGGTGCCGGCCGCGGTGCGCAGACTGCCCAGCACGCGGGCGGCCATGTCGCCGGCGAGCGCCGTTCCCCGCCCCCACACCCGTGGGCCCCACAGAAGGAGCGCCCGTGTCTTCCCCCACCTTCAGAGCAGTCGCCGCCGTCGTGGGCGCCGCGACCCTGGCACTGGCCGCCGCGGTGGCGCCGCCCGCGGCGGCCGCCTCCCCGGAAACGACGTACACCATCGGCGTCGGCTCGCCCGTGCCGTACACGCACCCCACGGACACGCCCGCCTCGACGTACATCGACAAGGACGGCACCTTCTACTTCCAGCAGTCCGCCGCCCTGTACGGGGCGAAGGACCCCCGGTACTGGGACTTCTTCACCGGCGCCGACATGGACAGCGCCTCCCGGTCCAGCGCGATCAGCGACGCGGTGAACCCGGCCAACCCCTCCGACCGGAACAACGACACGACCTGGCGCTGCAACAACAGCCCCACCGGCGTGGAGGCGACCAACGCGGTCGGCAACGCGGGCTACTCGCAGAAGAACTACTGCGACCTCTCCGGGATGTGGGTCGACCCGGACACCGGTGACTGGTACGGGCTCGTCCACAACGAGTTCACCCCGGCGCCGTTCTCCGACGGCATCCACTTCGACGCGATCGACTACGCCGTCTCGAAGGACCAGGGCCGCACCTGGACCATCAAGGACCACGCCATCACCTCGCCGTACAGCACCAAGCGCGGCGACACCGCGCAGTTCCCGCACGAGACGTACTCCTACGGCGACGGTGACCAGCGGCTCTTCGTCGACACCGCGTCGGGCTACTTCTACGTCTACTACGGGTCGCGCATCGTCGCGAAGGGCGGCAACTGGGAGGACAGCCTCGCGCACGTGGCCCGGGCGCCGATCTCCGCCAAGATGGCGCGCGGCTCGTGGCAGAAGTGGTACGACGGCCACTGGTCGCAACCGGGCGTGGGCGGCCTGGAGAGCAACATGGTGCCGGTCGACGCCGGCAGTTCCACCGGGTACACCCCGGTCGCCGGTGACTACGATCCCGCGCACTCCGGCACGGTGGCCCAGCAGATCGCGGCAGGCCAACTGCCCACAAAATCACCGCTGTTCGTCATGAACATCACCTACAACGCCTACCTCGGCCTCTACATCGGGGAGCCCGAGGCGGTGAACGGGACGGCGCCGCAGCGCATCTACGCCACCGACGACCTCGCAAGCCAGAAGTGGCACCTGCTCGGCGACACCGGCGCCTACACCAACAACTCCTGGTACCGCTGGTTCCTCGACGGTGCCAACCGCACCAACTCCACCATCGTCGGCAAGACCTTCAGGTCGTACTGCTCCATCGAGTGCCAGGGCGGGGCCGACGGCGAGTACGTGGACGTCACGGTGGGTTCATCGGCGCCGGCCGCGCCCCCGGTCGACGTCACCAAGTCCTACCGGATCGGCAACGGCGACGGCCGGGTCCTGTCCCAGGCCGCCGACGGTTCCTCCACCACCTCGGTCGCGGCTGCCACCGGCTCCGCCCTCGAATCCTGGGTGTTCACCGCCGACGGCGACGGCTCGTACCGCATGGCCAACGCCGCCACGGGCAAGCTGCTCGGCGTCCCCTCCACGACCACGGCAGGACGAGCCTGGGGCGCCAAGCCGGTGCTCGCCGCCGCCGGAGCCCAAGGCCCCACCGTCGGGCAGCAGTGGTTCGTCGTGCCCGTGACCTCGACCGGCTCCTACCGTCTGGTGAACCGCTACAGCGGGCTCGTACTCGGCCTCTCCGCCAAGGCCGGCCGGCTCGCCGAGACCACCCCCACCCGTACCTGGACCGACACCACGGGCAGTGCGGTCGGCGGCTCCCGCACCGCCGCCGAGCAGACCCTGGCCCTGACCCCCACCGGCCCGGCGACCGGCGGTTCCCTCGACGGTCCCCACACCCTCTCGGCGTCGGGCAAGGCACTCGACGACCCGGGCCACTCCACGGAGCAGGGCACGCAGCTCATCACCTGGAGCCCGAACGCGGGAGCCAATCAGAACTGGGTCTTCGCGCGGCAGTCCGACGGCAGCTACCAGATCGCCAACAGTGAGTCGAAGCTCTGCGCCGACGTCACGGCGAGCTCCCACGGTGCCGGCGCCAAGGTGATCCAGTGGCCCTGCACCGGCGGCGCCAACCAGCGCTGGACGGTCACCGCCACGGCCGACGGCCGGTACGCCATCGCCTCCAAGGTCAGCGGGCTGTCCCTGACCACCGCATCGACGGCCGACGGAGCACTCGTCACCCAGCAGGCCGACACAGGGTCCGCGCTCCAGCGCTGGACCATCGGCTGAGGCCCCGGGACCCGGCTGCCGCACCATCCGGCACGGCGACCGGGCCCCCTCCTCCCCCCGGGAGATTCCGGCAGGGGAGACCGCTTGAACGATCAAAAGTCACGGGGGTTAGCATATGAGCGCCGCCTAGCTCGAAAGATGAACCCGTGACTGTCAATGACGACTCGTTCACCAACTGGAAGAACCGCGAGGAAATCGCGGAGTCGATGATCCCCATCATCGGGAAGCTGCACCGGGAGCGGGACGTCACGATCCTGCTGCACAGCCGCTCCTTGGTGAACAAGTCGGTGGTCAGCCTTCTGAAGACCCACCGATTCGCCCGCCAGATAGCCGGTGAAGAGCTCTCGGTCACCGAGACCCTGCCCTTCCTGCAGGCTCTGACGACTCTCGACCTCGGCCCCTCCCAGATCGACATCGGCATGCTCGCCGCGACGTACAAGGCGGACGACCGCGGCCTGTCGGTCGCGGAGTTCACCGCGGACGCGGTCGTCGGCGCCACCGGTGAGAACAAGATCGAGCGCCGCGAGGGCCGCGATGTCGTCCTGTACGGCTTCGGCCGCATCGGCCGCCTCGTGGCCCGGCTGCTCATCGAGAAGTCGGGCTCGGGCAACGGGCTGCGTCTGCGCGCCATCATCGTCCGGGGCGGCGGCGAGGCGGACCTGGTCAAGCGGGCCTCGCTGCTGCGCCGCGACTCCATCCACGGCCAGTTCCAGGGCACCATCACCGTGGACGAGGCGTCGAGCACGATCGTCGCCAACGGCAACACCATCAAGGTGATCTACGCCAATGACCCGTCCGAAGTCGACTACACGGCGTACGGCATCAAGGACGCCATCCTCATCGACAACACGGGCAAGTGGCGTGACCGCGAGGGGCTTTCGAACCACCTGCGCCCCGGCATCGACAAGGTCGTCCTGACCGCCCCGGGCAAGGGCGACGTCCCCAACATCGTCCACGGCGTCAACCACGACACGATCAAGCCGGACGAGCGGATCCTGTCCTGCGCCTCCTGCACCACCAACGCGATCGTCCCGCCGCTGAAGGCCATGGCCGACGAGTACGGCGTGCTGCGCGGCCACGTGGAGACCGTCCACTCGTTCACCAACGACCAGAACCTCCTGGACAACTACCACAAGGCCGACCGCCGAGGCCGCTCCGCGCCGCTGAACATGGTCATCACCGAGACGGGTGCCGCCTCGGCCGTCGCCAAGGCGCTGCCCGACCTCAAGGCGCCCATCACCGGCAGCTCGATCCGGGTGCCCGTGCCGGACGTGTCGATCGCCATCCTGAGCCTGCGCCTGGGCCGCGAGACCACCCGCGAAGAGGTCCTGGACCACCTCCGCGACGTGTCGCTGCACTCGCCGCTGAAGCGACAGATCGACTTCACGACCGCGCCCGACGCCGTCTCCATGGACTTCGTCGGCTCGCGCCACTCCTCGATCGTCGACGCCGGTGCGACCAAGGTCGACGGCGACAACGCGATCCTCTACCTCTGGTACGACAACGAGTTCGGCTACTCCTGCCAGGTCATCCGCGTCGTCCAGCACGTCTCCGGGGTCGAGTACCCGACCTACCCGGTGCCCGTGCTCTGACCGGATTGGCCCGCACGACCGGAGGGCAATCGGATGCGAACGGCATCCGGTTGCCCTTCTGCCGTCGCGGCGGGCCGTGCCCGTCCGATGGGCCCCCGCGACCGATGCCGCCTATCGTGAAGAGCACACGACGCAAGAGGCGGCCGCGGGGCAGGTGCAGCGTGAGCGGGTCCCGAATCGACTACGAGGCGGTGTTCCGGGCCTTCCCGGGCCCGGTGGCCCTGCTGACCACCGACCTGGTGTACGCCGAGGTCAACGAGGCGTTCCTGAGCAGGACCCGCCGCACCCGGGACCAGCTGATCGGCCGGTACCTGTTCGATGTCTTCCCCGACAACCCCGACGACCCGGGAGCGAGCGGGATGCGCAACCTGGGTGCCTCGCTGCGCCGGGTGGCGGCCACCGGCGAGCGCGACACCATGGCGCTCCAGCGCTACGACGTGGAGGACCCCACCAGGCCCGGCACCTGGGAAGAGCGGTACTGGAGCCCGGTCAACACCCCCGTGTTCGGCCCCGACGGCGAGGTGGCGCTGCTGCTGCACCGGGTGGAGGAGGTCACCGAACTCATCCGCGCCCGCGGCGGAGCCGGCGCGGCGGACGGGGACCGGGCCAGGGTCCTGGAGGCCGAGCTGTACAGCCGGGCCCTGGAACTGCAGGAGGTCAACGAGCGGCTGCGCCGGTCCCACGACCGCGAGCATGAGGTCGCCCTGTCCCTGCAGGCCGCGATGCTGCCCGCACCCGGCCCGCTGGAGCGGCGCGGCGCGGCCGTTCGCTACCGGCCCGCGGTCGGCGCCCTGAACGTGTGCGGCGACTGGTACGACCTGGCCGAACTTCCGGGCGAGCGGATCGCGGTCGCCGTCGGCGACGTGGTGGGGCACGGGCTGGCCGCGGCGGGTGTGATGGGGCAACTGCGCAGCGCGCTGAGCGCCGCGTCCCGGGTCGCCGACGGGCCCGCTCCCGCCCTTGAGGTGCTGGGCCTGTACGCGCGCTCGGTGGACGGAGCCGAATCCAGCACCGTGTTCCTGGCCTTCATCGACTGCGTCGGCCAGACCGTCACCTACAGCAGCGCGGGACACCCGCCCGCTGTGCTCGTCCACCCCGATGCGTCGGTGCAGTTCCTCGACGGCGCCACGGACCCCCCGCTCGGCGCCCGCCCGGAACACGTGGCGCGCCCCGAGGCCACGATCGCCTTCACCACGGGGTCGAACCTCGTGCTCTACACCGACGGTCTGATCGAACGCCGCGACGAGGACATCGACACCGGTCTGCAACGGCTCGCGGGCTCCCTCGCCCGTCACCACGGCGCCGACCCGGAGGGCCTGGCGGACGCCGTCCTGGCGGACCTGATCCCGGTCGGCGGGGCCACCGACGACACCGCCCTCATCGTCATCGCCCTGTGAGGCGCTGCGCGCAGGACCGGACCTCGCAGGACCGGACAGTGAGACGCGCCCCGGAGACCGTGCCGCTCACGCGCCGACACGGTCTCCAGAGCGCTGTTGTACGACGGATCGGTGCGGCCGATGCCCCCTGGAGTGCATCCGCTCCGAGCCGTCTACCAGTAATGCCGCCGTCCACCGACCGCGTGGCCCACGGCCCCGAGGATCCACAGGATGACGCCGATGACGAGGAGAATGACGCCGATGGTCCAGAGGATGGATATGCCGGCTACGAAGCCGACGACCAGCAGGATGACTCCGAGGACGATCATGATGTCCTCCGCTCTCGTGGAAGGGTTCCCGCTCCTTTTACCAGAGTAGGTCTCCGCGCCGGATCCGGTACCCGGGCGCACGCGGTGAACCTGCTCGGGCGGGCCGGGTACGCCGCCCAGGGCCTCGCTAGGCGCTCGTCAGGCGGAGCTGGAGGTCGACCTCCTGGTCGCCCGCGGAGCTGCCGGCGGCTTCGACCGCGAAGGCCGCCGCGAGCGTGCGGCGCAGCCGGTCCACCGCCACCGGACCGCCCTGCAACTCGGCGGTGACGGGCCCGGCCAGGAGCACCCCCGCCACGTGGTCCGGTGCGTGGTCGACGCAGAAGCTCCCCGTCCAGGCGGCGGGCCGGGGGCCCTCGTCGCGGTGCGGCACGACGCCCGCGCGGTCGGAGGTGAAGTGGGTGCCCAGCACCTCGAAGACGGCGTCCGCGTCGGCCGCGGAGCACTCGCCGAGCATGACCTGCACCAGGTCGGGGGAGTCGGTCTCGGCGTCCGGGGAGGCCGGGGTGGATGAGTCGTTCACGCTGTTCTCCGTGCTTCTGGCTGGGTGGGCGGGTCTCCTGGCGGGGCAGCGGGAGGAACGGGGCCCTCCGTGCGGCGCCCGCCGGCCCTTGGGCGATGTGGCGTCAGGCTCGGCAGAGACAGAAAGGGTGCCCCGCCGGATCCGCGTAGACCCGGAAGCCGCGCTCGCCGTCACCGTCGTCGAGATCGAGCGGGGTCGCACCGAGCGAGAGCACCTGCTGCTCGGCCGCGTCGATGTCCTGGACGTCGAAGTCCAGGTGCAACTGCTGGGAGTTGCGGTCCCCGCGCGGCCATTCCGGCGGGGTGAGGCCCGGTGCGCGCTGGAAGGAGATGCGGTGACCGCCGGGAGCGTACAGGTCGTACCAGTCCTCTCCGTCGTTCTTCACCTCCCCGCCCAGGACCGCGGCGTAGAACGCGGCCAGGGCCTCGGGATCGGGACAGTCGAGGGCCACGAGACAGTACGTTGCGATCGCCATGCCGGTCTCCTGCGGTGTCGTGTGCGGGTCAGAGATCGCGCAGGGCCGGAAGCAGCTTCTTCTCGGCCCAGTCGATGAAGGGACGTTGATGGTCGCCGCCGACCTGGACGAGGGCGACCTCCGTGAACCCGGCCTCGGCATAGGGGCGTACGGCGTCGACGAACGCGGAGACGTCGTCGCCGCACGGGATCGCCTGCGCCACGTCCTGCGGAGTCACAAAGCTCGTCGCTCCCTCGAAGCCGGACGGGCTCGGAAGCTCGGAGTTCACCGGCCAGCCGCCCATCGCCCAGCGGAACTGGTCGTGGGCGCGGGCGATCGCCGCGTCCCGGTCGGTGTCGAAGCACACCGGCAACTGCCCGACGCGTGGCTTGCCCTGGCCGCCGTGGCGGTCGAAGGAGTCGACCAGCTTCTTCTTGGGTTCGGTGGCGATCACCAGGTCGGCGAGGCGTCCCGCCAGCTCGCAGGAGCGCTCGCCGGAGACGGCGACGCCGATCGGCGGCAGCTCGTCCGGGAGGTCCCACAGACGCGCGTTCGTCACATCGAAGTACGTGCCCTGGTGGTTGACCGTTTCGCCCGCGAACAGCGCGCGAATGAGTGTGACGGCCTCTTCGAGCATGTCGAGGCGTACGTGCGGAGAGGGCCAACCGGCTCCCGTCACATGCTCGTTGAGGTTTTCGCCCGAGCCGAGACCGAGACGGAAGCGCCCTTCGGACAACAGCTGCATCGTGGCCGCCTTCTGCGCCACGACGGCCGGGTGGTAGCGAACCGTGGGACAGGTCACGTAGGTCATCAGCGGGATCCGGCTCGTCGCCTGGGCCGCCGCGCCCAGCACGCTCCACGCGTACGGGGCGTGTCCCTGGGACTCCAGCCACGGAAAGTAGTGGTCGGAGGTGACGGAGAAGTCGAAGCCGGCACGCTCCGCCGCGACCACGTCGTCCACGAGGGCGCGGGGGCCTGCCTGCTCGGTCATCATCGTGTAGCCGATTTGCACCATATTTCACCCTTTGCCGATCCGCTGCGGCCAAAACCTCCGCCCCGCCCGGCGAGCGGCCGAAGGCTGGCCGGGTACCCCCTGTCGCGAGGCGTACGCGGCCAGGATGCGCCCCGGAGGCGAGTTTCGCCCGACAGGTTTCGCAGGCGCGCACGCGGCAACCCGGGTCCGGCAGGCACGTCTCCCCTGCAAGGAGTTGTCGTGGTCCTCGTCGCCGTTTTCCTGCCCGCCCTGATGCTGATCGCTCTGCTGGCACTGGCCAGGTACGAAGA
This sequence comes from Streptomyces sp. NPDC048416, assembly GCF_043200435.1. Taxonomy (NCBI): domain Bacteria; kingdom Bacillati; phylum Actinomycetota; class Actinomycetes; order Kitasatosporales; family Streptomycetaceae; genus Streptomyces; species Streptomyces sp. NPDC048416. Next base: position 112,890 of record NZ_JBICXU010000020.1, on the reverse strand, counting down.
GTTCATGCTGGGCGGTGGTGAAGCCGCCGAGGAGCCGCCAGGGCGTCATCTGGTCGCCGTGCCGGACCTGCCGGTCGCGCAGGCGACGGCCCCGGACGCGGCACGGCCGTTCGGGGACACCGGCGCATGGGACCGGCGCGCGGCGTGATCCGCCGGCCGGGCCACCGGATGTCGCGAGCGGCGAATCACGGCATGATCGGCAGGGGAGCGGAACCCGGGTACGACGCAGCGAAAGGCATGGACGCATGGCACGTGCGGCACTGTTCGACGTCGACGGAACCCTCGTCGACACCAACCATCTGCACGTGGTCACCTGGTGGGAGGCATTCCGCCAGGCGGGACACGATGTGTCGACCCACGACATCCACCGGGCGATCGGACTGGGCTCGGACGACCTCATCGAGCATCTGCTCGGAGCGGAAAGGGACCACGACCAGGACGCGACCCTGAGCGCCGCGCACACCGCCCTGTACGGCACCTACTTCGAGCGCCTTCCCTCATTGGACGGGGCCCGCCGCCTGCTGCGCGAACTGTCCGGGCGGGGCTGGCGCATCGTCCTCGCCACATCGGCGGGCGGGCCCGAACTGAAGGCCCTGCGCCGCGCCATCGACGCCGACGACGTCATCGCGGGCGTGGCGAGCGCGGACGACGTGAGCGACGGCAAACCGGCCCCCGACCCCGTCCAGCGGGCACTGGAGCTCGCCGAATCCGAGCCGTCGGACGCGGTGTTCGTGGGGGACACGGTGTGGGACATGAAGGCGGCCGGGGCGGCGGGCGTACGCGCCGTCGCGCTGCTCGCCGGCGGCATCGCCCGTGCGGACCTGGAAGAGGCGGGCGCCTCGGCCGTGTACGAGGACCCCGCCGAACTGCTCTCCCACCTGGACACCAGCATCTTCGCCCAGATGGAGCGCAAGGACTGAACCGCTGACCCACTGACCCGCTGACCTTGACCTAATGACCCACTGAGTCACGGCCCTCGCCCGTTCCGGCCGGAGGGCGAGGGCCGGGCCACGGCTGCACACCCGAGGACGCCTGTCAGGGGCGCGTTCCCCTGCCAGGCGTCCTCGGATGTGCCCCGCGGTCGTATCCCGCGGGGATCCCATGGTTCAGTCGTCGGCCGCTTCCTCCTGCGCCTCCTCGTTCGGCGTGAGGGCGTCCCCCGCCTCACCGTCGTGCGCGTCCTCGCGCCCGGTCCCCCGCGGATCGCGGGTCTCGGCGTCCTCGAACTCCTTGAGGACTTCGTCCAGCGCCGTGTCGGGGTGGGACTCCGAAGAGCCGGTGTCCTGCTGGTGCGGATGGGTCATGTCACTCCCGTGGTCGGTGCGATGGGGGCCGGCTCCTTCGCCGCTGGGGCCGCTCAGTCGAGCTGGGGCAGCACCTTGGTGCGGTAGAAGTCGAAGAACCCTTGCTGGTCCTTGCCGATCTGGTTGATGTAGACGGTGTCGAACCCGGCGTCCACATACCCCTTCACCGCCGCGACATGAGCGTCCGGATCAGGTCCGCAGGTGACGTTCTCGCGGACCCGGTCGGGAGTGACCAGTTCGGACGCCTGCTCGAAGTGGGCCGGGGTCGGCAGGATCTGGGGCAGCTCGCCGGGCAGCTGCTCGTTGGCCCACAGCCGGTGTGCGGTGCGCAGCGCCTCCTCCTCGTCCGTGCTCCAGCAGACCTTGAGCCCGGCCATCACCGGCTTGCTGCCGCCGCCGCTGCGCCGGAACCGCTCGATGGACGAGGCGTCGGGCGCCATGGTGATGAAGCCGTCCCCGATCCGTCCGGCGACCTCCGCGGCGAGCGGTCCGAAGGCCGAGACGTCGATCGGTACGGGTTCGTCGGGGACGGTGTACAGGCGGGCGTTCTCCACCGTGTAGTGCTTTCCGTGATGGCTGACCTGGTCCCCGGTGAAGAGCTGACGCATCACCCGGACAGCCTCCTCCATCATCTCCAGGCGCACGGCGGCCTCCGGCCAGTGGCCGCCCAGGATGTGCTCGTTGAGGGCTTCACCGCTGCCGATACCCAGCCGGAACTGCCCACCGAGCTGCACGGCGCTCGTGGCCGCGGCCTGGGCGACGACAGCGGGGTGCATCCGGACGATGGGGCACGTCACGGCGGTCTCCACGGGAAGCGAGACGGCCTGGGACAGCGCCCCGATGACCGACCACACGAACGGGCTCTGGCCCTGCTCGCCGTTCCACGGGTGGTAGTGGTCGGAGATCCACAGCGCGGTGAAACCGGCCTGCTCCGCCATTCTGGCCTGCTCCACCAGCTCGGCCGGGGTGTGCTCCTCGCTGGACAGGAAGTAGCCGTATTCCGTCATTGGAGACTCCTCACGAGTGGCGGACGCGATCCATCCCCATCCGGGTGGCCGGAGTACGCGCGGGGAAACGCCCCGGCCGCGAGCCGGCGGCACGGAGCCCCCTCCCCAGCCACCCTAGACGCGGCCAGGCACCCCCGCATGCCCGGGCGGCGGTGGACGGCCGAGTGGCGGGGGCGGTCGACCTGCGGTAGCCGTAGGGAGGGTGTGGGCACCACGACCAGGGGTACCCGCGGAACGCGGACGGGGAGCGAAAGCTGACGAGGAGAGTGATGCACATGCCCGACGGCCCCACTTCGGCCCGCCAGGGGCCCGACGCTCGAAAAGCAGCGGAGGACCTGGACACCGCGGGACTCGAACGCGCCCTTCGCGAGCGCGTCGACGGCGAAGTGCGGTTCGACGCGGGAAGCCGTGGCGCCTACAGCACCGACGGATCCAACTACCGGCAGGTCCCGATCGGTGTCGTCGTGCCCCGTTCGGTCGACGCCGCCGTCGAGGCCGTCGCGGTGTGCGCGCAATTCGGCGCCCCGGTCCTCTCGCGCGGGGGAGGGACCAGCCTGGCCGGCCAGTGCACCAACACGGCGGTCGTCATCGACTGGACCAAATACTGCGACGCCCTGGTGTCCGTCGACCCGGACCGGCGTACCTGTGTGATCGAGCCGGGGCTCGTCCTGGACGAACTCAACCGTCAACTCGCCTCCCACAAGCTGAAGTTCGGCCCGAAGCCCTCGACCCACAGTCACTGCGCGCTCGGCGGGATGATCGGGAACAACTCCTGCGGCGCCTCCGCCCAGGCCTACGGCAAGACCGTCGACAACGTACGGCGGCTCGAAGTCCTCACCTACGACGGGACACGCATGTGGGTCGGCCCCACGACCCCCGACGAGTTCGAGGCCATCGTCGCCGAGGGCGGCCGCCGCGCCGAGATCTACCAGGGGCTCAAGGACATCATCGACCGCAATCTGGCGGACGTCAGGCGCGGCTACCCCAAGATCCCCCGCCGGGTGTCCGGCTACAACCTGGACTCCCTGCTCCCGGAGAACGAGTTCGACCTGGCCCGCGCGCTGGTCGGCAGCGAAGGCACGCTCGTGACGGTGCTGCACGCCGAGCTCGACCTCGTGCCGGTGCCGCCGTGCGACGCGATCCTCGTCCTTGGCTACCCCGACATCTGCGCCGCCGCCGACGACGTGCCCCGTCTCCTCGAACACAGCTCGCCTGCCGAACTGGAGGCGCTGGACGGGCGGATGGCGCAGCTCATGCGGGAGGAGCACGCCTACCTCGAATCCCTGGAGAGTTTCCCCGAGGGCGACAGCTGGCTGCTCGTGCAGTTCACCGGGGACAGCCAGGACGAGGTCGACGGGCAGGCGCACGCGCTGCTGCGGGCGCTCGGCCGGGACGAGAAGGATCCGTCGGTGGCGTTCTCCGACGACACCGAACGCGAGCAGGCCATGCTCAAGGCCCGCGAGGCCGGGCTCGGCGTGACCGCGCGCCCGCCCGACGAGCGGGAGACATGGGAGGGCTGGGAGGATTCCGCGGTGCCGCCCGAGCGCCTCGGCGACTACCTGCGTGCCCTCAGGAACCTCTTCGAAGAGTTCGACTACGACCACCCCTCGCTGTACGGGCACTTCGGGCAGGGTTGTGTCCACACCCGTATCCCGTTCGGTCTGAAGACCGCCGAAGGGGTGGCGGCGTTCCGTCAATTCCTGTTCAGGGCAGCCGACTTGGTGGCCTCCTTCGGCGGCTCGCTCTCGGGGGAGCACGGCGACGGCCAGGGCCGCGGCGAGCTCCTGGTCCGGATGTTCGGCGAACCGATCGTGGCGGCGTTCGGCGAGGTCAAGACGCTGTTCGACCCCACGAACCGGATGAACCCGGGAAAGGTGGTCGACCCGTACCGCACGGACGAGAACCTGCGGCTCGGCGCGCGCTGGCGCCCCCAGGAACGCGCCACCCAGTTCGCCTACCCCGACGACAACGGCTCCTTCAACCGGGCGGTGCTGCGCTGTGTGGGGATCGGCAACTGCCGCACCCACTCCGGCGGCGTCATGTGTCCCTCCTACCGGGCCACCGGCGAGGAGGAGCACTCCACGCGCGGCCGCTCACGGCTGCTGTTCGAGATGCTGGACGGCCACCCCGACTCGGCGGTGAAAGACGGCTGGCGCTCCACCGCAGTCCACGACGCCCTCGACCTGTGCCTGGCGTGCAAGGGCTGCAAGTCCGACTGCCCGACCGGCGTCGACATGGCCACCTACAAGGCCGAGTTCCTGTCCCACCACTACGCGGGCCGGCCCCGCCCGGCCGCGCACTACTCGATGGGCTGGCTGCCGCTGTGGGCCCGCCTCACCCGCCTCGCTCCCCGCGCCGCCAACGCTCTGGCCCACGCGCCGGTCGTCGCCCGGCTCGGCAAACGGCTCGCGGGAGTGGCACCCGAGCGGGAGGCCCCGGCCTTCGCCGAGGAGTCGTTCGTGCAGTGGTGGGCGGCGCGCGGCCTGCCCGAACCCGACCCGGCCGACGAACGCACCGTCGTCCTGTGGCCCGACACGTTCTCCACGTACTTCCACCCCGACGTCGCCAAGTCGGCGGTACGGGTCCTGGAGGACGCCGGATTCCATGTGGCGGTCCCCACCAAGGCCGTGTGCTGCGCTCTCACCTGGATCTCCACCGGTCAGCTCACCACCGCCAAGCGGGTACTGCACCGCACGCTCGACGTGCTCAGGCCGTGGATCGAAGCGGGTACGCCCGTCATCGGGCTGGAGCCGTCGTGCACCGCCGTCTTCCGCGCGGACGCGCCCGAACTGATGCCGGACGACCAGGACGTCCAGCGCCTGGCCCAGCAGTTCAAAACCTTCGCCGAGTTCCTGCTGCACCGGGCGCCCGACGACTGGCGACCGCCAACTCTGGCCCGCACAGCGCTCGTTCAGACGCACTGCCACCAGCACGCCGTCCTCAAGGACGACGCCGACCGTGAACTGATGCGCCGCATGGGCCTGGACGCGGACGTCCTGGACGAGGGCTGCTGCGGCCTGGCCGGCAACTTCGGTTTCGAGCAGGGCCATTACGACCTGTCCATGAAGATCGGCGAGAAGGGCGTCCTGCCCGCCGTGCGTGGCGCCGCCCCCAGCACGCTCGTCGTCGCCGACGGATTCAGCTGCCGTACCCAGATCGAGCAGGGCAACACCGGGCGCCGCGCCATGCACCTGGCCGAAGCGCTGGCGCTCGGCCTCGACGGGCCGCTGCCGGCCGACCACCCGGAAAAGCTCACCGCCCGCCCCGAGCCGTCGGCCGCGGACGCGCGGCTGGTCACGGGGGCGGTGGGCCTGGCCGTCGGCGGCGGCGCGGCCGCCCTCTATGCCTGGACGCGCCGACGCCGCCGGTGACCTGGGACCCGTCGCGTCCCGCCCCCCCGCCCCTCAGCAATCCCGCGAAACGAAAGAGCGAAAGGCAGCCCCCGTGTCGATCAAAGTCTCCGACTACGTCCTTCAGCGCTTGCGCGAGTGGGAGGTCGAGCACGTCTTCGCCTACCCCGGTGACGGCATCAACGGCCTGCTCGCCGCCTGGGGACGCGCCGAGAACAAGCCCCAGTTCATCCAGGCGCGGCACGAGGAGATGGCCGCCTTCGAAGCGGTCGGCTACGCCAAGTTCTCCGGCAAGGTCGGCGTCTGCGCGGCGACCTCGGGACCGGGCGCCATCCACCTGCTCAACGGCCTGTACGACGCCAAGCTGGACCACGTACCGGTCGTCGCGATCGTCGGCCAGACCAACCGCAGCGCCATGGGCGGCTCCTACCAGCAGGAAGTCGACCTGCTGAGCCTCTACAAGGACGTCGCGGGCGCCTACTGCGAGATGGTCACGGTCCCCGAGCAGCTGCCCAACGTCATCGACCGCGCGATGCGCGTCGCCCGCGCCCAGCGCACGGTGACCGCCGTCATCATCCCGGCGGACGTGCAGGAACTCGACTACTCGCCGCCGCAGCACGCCTTCAAGATGGTGCCCTCCAGCCTCGGCATGGCGTCGTACGCCCCGGTCCCGGCGGACGACGACATCGCCCGCGCCGCCGAGGTCCTGAACGCCGGCGAAAAGGTCGCCATCCTCATCGGCCAGGGCGCCCGCAGCGCCCGCGCCGAGGTCGAGGAGATCGCTGACGTGCTCGGCGCCGGCGTCGCCAAGGCCCTGCTCGGCAAGGACGCGCTGCCCGACGACTTGCCGTACGTGACCGGCTCCATCGGTCTGCTCGGCACCCGGCCGAGCTACGAGATGATGCAGGACTGCGACACCCTGCTCGTCATCGGATCGAGCTTCCCCTACACCCAGTTCATGCCCCAACTCGACCAGGCCCGCGCGGTCCAGATCGACATCGACCCGCAGATGATCGGCCTGCGCTACCCCTTCGAGGTCAACCTCGTCGGCGACTCCGCCGGCACCCTCAAGCGCCTCCTTCCGCTCCTGAAGCGCAAGAAGCACGACAAGTGGCGCAAGAAGATCGAGAAGGACACCGCGCGCTGGTGGGAGGTGATGGAGCGGCGCGCCGCGGTCGACGCCGACCCCGTCAACCCGGAGTATGTGGTGCACGCCCTGGACGCGCTGCTCCCCGACAACGTGATCCTGGCCGCCGACTCGGGCTCCGCCGCCAACTGGTACGCCCGCCACCTGCGGATGCGCGGCTCGATGCGGGGCTCGCTCTCCGGCACCCTCGCCACCATGGGGCCCGGCGTGCCCTATGTGATCGGCGCCAAGTTCGCCCACCCGGAGCGCCCGGCCATCGCGATCGTGGGTGACGGGGCCATGCAGATGAACGGGCTGGCCGAGCTGATCACGGCGGCGAAGTACTGGCAGGAGTGGAGCAACCCCAACCTGATCGTCGCCGTGCTCAACAACCAGGACCTCAACCAGGTCACCTGGGAGATGCGCGCGATGTCCGGCGCCCCGCAGTTCCTGCCGTCCCAGTCCCTGCCCGACATCGCCTACGCCGACTTCGCACGCTCCATCGGGCTCGGCGGCGTGCGCGTCGAGAAGCCGGGCGATGTCGAGGGAGCATGGCGGCAGGCGCTGGCCGCCGACCGGCCGTTCGTCATCGACTTCCGCACCGACCCGGCCGTGCCGCCGATCCCGCCCCACGCCTCGCTCGACCAGATCGAGGCCGCCGCCGCGTCCGTGCTCAAGGGGGACAGCGACCGCACCGGCATGATCAAGCAGGGCCTCAAGGCCAAGGTGCAGGAGATGCTTCCCGGCACCCGCCACCGCCATGGCGACGGCGGCAACGCGTGAGCGCACCCCCGGCGCCCGGCGACGCGCCCTCGGTCGACGGGGTCGAGGCGGCCGCGTACACGCTGGCCACCGACACCCCCGAGGCCGACGGCACGCTGGAGTGGGCCAGGACCACCCTCGTGGTCGTCCACGCCCGCTCCGGTACCACCACCGGGTTCGGCTACACCTACGGCGCGCCCGAGACGGCCGCGTACGTCCGCGGTCATCTGGCGTCCGTGGTCACCGGCCGCTCCGCCTGGGACGTACCCGGCGCGAACGAGGCGATGACCCGGGCCGTGCGCAACGACGGGCGCCCGGGCCTCGTCGCGGGCGCGATCTCCGCCGTGGACCTCGCCCTGTGGGACCTCAAGGCCCGACTCCTCGGCGTCCCGCTGACCCACCTGCTCGGCCGGGCCCGTCCGCACGTCCCGGTGTACGGAAGCGGCGGGTTCACGACGTACGACGACCGGCACCAGGACCACCAGCTGCGGCACTGGGCCGAGGAGCAGCGCATCCCCCGCGTCAAGATCAAGATCGGCGAGTCGTGGGGGAGCGCCGAGCACCGCGACCGGGAGCGCGTCGCGAAGGCCCGCGCCTCCATCGGCGACGACACCGAGCTGTACGTCGACGCCAACGGCGGCTACACCGTCAAACAGGCCGCCCGCATGGCCCGTTGCCTGGACGATCACAAAGTCACCTGGTTCGAGGAGCCCGTCTCGTCCGACGACCTCGACGGCCTCGCCCGCGTGAGGTCCGCCGGCCCCGTCGACGTGGCGGCCGGTGAATACGGGTACACCCTCACCTACTTCGGGCACATGCTGCGGGCCGGCGCCGTCGACTGCCTCCAGGCGGACGTGACCCGCTGCGGCGGGCCCACCGTCTGGCTGCGCGCGGCCGCGCTCGCCGAGGCGTTCGGACTGCACATCTCCGGGCACTGCGCCCCGCACGCGCACGCCGCCGTCGCGGCCGCCGTGCCGAACCTGCGCCACCTGGAGTGGTTCCACGACCACGTCCGGATCGAATCCCTGTGGTTCGACGGCACGTTGGACCCCGCGGGCGGACACATCACGCCGGGGTCCGACGGGGCGCCGGGTCACGGACTGACGTTCAAGACCGCCGATGCCGAGCCCTACCGCGCCGGTTGACCCGGACGGCGAGATCGCCGCCCGCCGTCGCGTCCCGAAAGGAAAGGCCATGCCCGAGACCGTCGTCATCACCGGAGCGAGCGCCGGCATCGGCCGCGCCACCGCGCGGCTCTTCGCCCGGCGCGGCGCCCACGTCGTCCTTCTGGCCCGCGGTGAAGCAGGCCTCGACGTGACCGCCGCCGAAGTGGAGGAGCTGGGCGGACGCGCCCTCGCGCTGCCCGTCGACGTCGCCGACCCCGAGCAGGTCGAAAAGGCCGCCGAAGCCGCGGAGGCGGCCTTCGGGCCGATCGACGTGTGGGTCAACGTCGCCTTCACCTCCGTGTTCGCCCCCTTCGATGAAATCTCCGCCGAAGAGTTCCGGCGCGTCACCGAGGTGACCTACCTCGGCTTCGTGCACGGCACGCACACCGCGCTGGCCCGCATGCTGCCGCGTGACCGGGGGACGATCGTGCAGGTCGGCTCCGCACTGGGGGAGCGCTCCATTCCGTTGCAGTCGGCCTACTGCGGAGCCAAGCACGCGATCAACGGGTTCACCTCGTCCGTGCGCACCGAACTCCTCCACAACAAGAGCCGTGTACGCGTCACCGTCGTCCAGATGCCGGCCGTCAACACCCCCCAGTTCTCCTGGGTGCGCTCGCGACTGTCGGGCCACCCACAGCCGGTTGCGCCGATCTACCAGCCGGAGGTCGCCGCGCGCGCCGTGCTCCACGCCGCCGACCACCCCGGGCGCAAGCAGTACTACGTCGGCGCCTCCACGGTCGCGACCGTGTGGGCCAACCGCTTCGTGCCCGCCCTCCTCGACCGCTACCTGGCCAGGACCGGGTACGACTCGCAGCAGCGTGAGGACATGAAGCCGGAGACATCACGGGGCAATCTGTGGCAGCCCCTGGACGAGGCACCCGGCGACGACCACGGCGCGCACGGCATCTTCGACGAGCAGGCCCACTCCCGGTCCTACCAGGCGACGACCGCCCAGCATCCCGTCCTGGCCGCCGGCACCGGTCTCGGTGTGCTGGCCGCGGCGGGATGGGCCGTACGGCGCCACCGCAGGCGGACATGAACCCCTCCCATGGCCCCCTCGCGTGAACCCGTCCCGTAAACCCAGCCCGTAAATCCATCCCTCCCATGAACCCATCCTCACCGCGATCCGCGCGGTGCACTCGGAAAGGAGCGACGTCATGAAGGTGGCATTTCTCGTGGCGACGGAAGGCATCGAGCAGATCGAGCTGACCGAGCCGTGGAAGGCCGTGTCCGACGCGGGCCACACACCGGAACTGGTGTCCACCGACTCGGGGCGCGTCCAGGCGTACGACCATCTGGACAAGGCCGACACGTTCCCGGTCGACACCACCGTGAGCCAGGCACAACCGGACGACTACGGCGCCCTGGTGCTGCCCGGCGGTGTCGCCAACCCCGACGCGCTGCGCATGGACAAGGACGCGGTCGCCTTTGCGAAGGGCTTCTTCGACCGGGGCAAGCCGGTCGCGGCCATCTGCCACGCGCCGTGGACGCTCATCGAGGCGGACGTGCTGCGCGGACGCACCCTCACCTCGTGGCCGAGTCTGCGTACCGACATCACCAACGCGGGCGCCACCTGGGTCGACGAGCAGGTCAAGGTGTGTACCTCGGCCCCCAGCACCCTGATCACCAGCCGCAAGCCGGACGACCTGAAGGCGTTCTGCGAAGCCCTCATCGGTGAACTCGCATCCTGACGGGCACCGGACGGCACCGTCCCCCGGACGGCACCCCGCACGGCAGGGTGCCGTCCGCACGAGGAGGTCAAAGGTCTCTTGTTCGCAGGTTTTCTCCGGCTGTCCCGTGGTAGTCCGCAAGTACGTTCCTCGCGTACGGAGGAACGCAGGCGCCGGGCCGGTTGGGACCATCAGCCGCCGGCGCCGCCCGGGGCCCGCCCTCGCGGGGGCGGGGCCACGGGTGTGCGCGACCGAGGCCGGGGCGTCAGGCGCCGGTGAGACACGGGGTGTCGACGGGCCGCGGATGCGCGTGCGCCCGGGTGTCCGGGCGGGACAGGGCGGGCACACTCACGGTCGTGCTCAAGGCGGGCGTCGGCGGCAGCACGCGCAGCGGGCGCAACGCCTGGGGCTGGGCGGTGAGCGTGAACCAGACGACTTTGCCGTCGGACGTGGGATGGGTGCCCCAGCTGTCGCTGAGATGCGCGACGAGGGCGAGACCGCGGCCACGCGAGGCGAACGGCTGAGGCCCCTGAAGGCTCGGCAGCCGCGGTTCACCGTCGGCGACCGACGCGGTGAACTGCCCACGCGACCACCGCAGTTCGAGGACGCAGGGCTGATTGCCGTCGGTGTGCCGGTGGACGTTGGTGAGGAGTTCGCACACGCCGAGGCTCACGGGCTGGATGATGTTCTCCAACCGCCAGTGGCGCAGATGAGCGGCCACGATGCGACGGATCTGCGGTATGCGGTCCGGCGTCGCGTGCAGACTCAGGGTGTACTGGCGGGGACTGTCGATGGTTACCACTACGGCTCCCTTGTCGGCGGGAGCGGCTCGCCGGCCACTCCCGCGTCCGCAACCACGCCAGGGCCACTAAAAGTAGCCAGGTGAGCACAGCGCGGATTCCTCCAGCATGACCCGTACGGCCGCATCCGCAACACGAAGCACCGCCACCCCTTGCGCCACGGGGAAAATCGGGGCCGTCAACCCGGCGCCTCCCGCCCCCGCGCGGCCGGCAGGCATCGACGGCTCGGCGGCGCGATAGTGGAAAGCCCATGAACCGGTGTGTCGCGCACCTGGAAGCGAGGCCCTTCTTGACGCCCCCATCGACAGACTCCACCGCCCGACTCAGCTCCGGCGCACCCGTGTTCGGGGCGCCGTGCTGGGTGAGTCTGATGGCCCGGGATCTGGATGCCGCGCTGGGTTTCTATGGTGCGGTGCTGGGGTGGACGTTCCGGTCGGGGGCGTTGGGTGAGGAGTTCCGGATCGCGTTGGCGGGCGGGGTGCCGGTGGCCGGGATCGGTGCGCTGGCTCCGGCGTTGCAGGTGGCGGTGGCGTGGACGCCGTATTTCGCGGTGGAGGACGCGGATGTGACCGCGAGCCGTATCCGGGAGCGGGGCGGCACGGTGGCGGTGGGTCCTGTCGCGTTGCATACCGGGCGCGGGGCGCTTGCGGCGGACCGGGACGGTGCGGTGTTCGGCCTGTGGCAGGGCCCGCTGGTCGCGCAGTGGGAGACGTGGCGCGACACCGCGCCGGCCTGGACGCGGCTGCACACCCGGGACGCGTTCGACGCGGCGATCTTCTACGGCGAGGTCCTGGACTGGGCGTGCGAGCGGCCGGGGTGCTGCGATGTGCGCTACGAACACGACGAGGTGGTGCTGCGCCACGGCGGGCATCCGGTGGCCCGGCTGACGTCGGGGGCCATCGAGGCCGCGCCCGATCCGAGTCTGCGTCCGCACTGGCACACCCACTTCACCGTCGAGGATCCCGGCGCCCACGCCGGGCTCGCCCGCGAGCACGGCGCGACCGTCCTGGCCGAGGGCACCTCGCCCACCGGTCCCTGGGTCCGCCTCAGCGACCCCGACGGAGCCACCTTCACCCTCAGCACCCCCGGCTAGGCCGCGTCTTCGAAGTCCCGTCCGGCCGGCGGGGTCTGCCGCATACGCCCGAACCCGAACCGGAACCCGAACCCGAACCGGAACCGGAACCCGAACCGGAACCCGAACCGGAACCCGAACCGGAACCGGAACCCGAACCCGAACCCGAATCCGGATCCGGATCCGGATCCGAACCCGAACCCCGACGCGGCGTCGGCAGGTTGCGTTCAGCGGCCCGAGGGCGTCACGATGCCTGAGCGGGGCCCGAGTTCGACACGATCGTGGAGGTGGCGTCGATGTGCCGTCTGTTCGGACTGAGCAGCGCCCCGCGCCGCAGCCGGGCGACCTTCTGGCTGCTCGACGCCCCCGACAGCCTCACGGCGCAGAGCCACCGTGACCCGGACGGGACGGGGCTCGGGTACTTCGACGCCGATGGCGGGCCCCAGGTCCGTAAGGCGCCCGACGCGGCGTACGAGGACCGTGACTTCGCCCGCGAGGCACGGCAGATCTGTTCGGCGACCTTCATCGCCCACATCCGTCTCGCCTCGACCGGAAGTCTCACCGCGGCCAACACCCACCCCTTCCAGCAGGACGTCAGGCTGTTCGCGCACAACGGAGTGGTCGAGGACCTGCCGGCCCTTGAGGCACATCTGGGGCCGGATTTGGCCCTGGTGCGCGGCGACACGGACTCCGAGCGGGTCTTCGCGCTGATCACCCGGGAGATCCGGCGCGCGGACGGCGACATCGGGCGGGGCATCGAGCAGGCCGCCCGCTGGATCGCGGCCCACCTGCCCGTGTACTCCCTCAACTTCGTCCTGACGACGGTGGACGAACTGTGGGCCCTGCGCTACCCCGCCACACATGAGCTGTACGTACTGGAGCGTGAGGCCGGCGGACCGCACGGGGCCAGGCACCTCGACCACAGCGGCATCGCGGGCCGGATGCGTGTGCATTCGGGAGATCTGGCCGAGGCCCCGGCGTGTGTCGTCGCCAGTGAGCCCATGGACGAGCACCCCGAATGGCGTGCGATGGAGCCGGGTGAACTGCTGCACGTCGCGTCCGACGGGCGGGTCCGGCGCCGCTCGGCCGTGCCGGACCCGCCGGCGAAGCCGCTGGGGCTTGACGACCTGTCCGACCGGGCGGCCCATTCGCAGAAGGCGGGCGGGTGAGCCCGGACGGCGCCACGGGGATGTCGGGCGGACCAGGTCCTGGCGGTTGTCGGCGGCTCTAGGGATCCGAACGCTCGGGCGCCCCGGCGGCGTCGGGCGTCTGCCAGGAGTCCGAGCGCGGCTGCGGTTCCTGAGGAGGCGTCGGCTTCCGGGCCGCACGGCGGCTGCCGTACCAGAAGGTGCACAGCAGTACGGCGACGACGAGGACGCCCACGCCGGTGAAAAGCCAGGACGACGAGGCGCTGGCCAGGGTCTGTGACGAAGCGAGAATGGTCATGGCACAGCGCCTACCCGCGATGGGGGCGCACTGACACGAGGCACCGGAAGTCTCCTGGCACCCCGCGTCCTCTGCCCGGAACTGTGACCGTGCGTGACCGTTCGGGATGCGAAGGGTTCCGGACGCTGTTTGGCTGGGGGCAGCTGTACCCCCACCCGAGTTTCAGGAGTGAACATGAGCGTCGCAGACGAGTTCGGTGCCCGTGCCCGGCAGATGAGCCAGAAGGCCGAGGAGCTGGAGCAGGCCGCGGAGCGTGCCGCCGACCCGGAGGAGCGCCGACGCCTGAAGGAGAAGGCGCGCCACCTTCAGGAGCAGAGCAGGATGGCGACCGAAGGCCGCGGCATCGACCCCATGTGATCCCGGGTTCCGCGTGACGGCGGCCCCTCGCGCCCGTAGGGCGGACGGGGGGCCGCCGTGCGTCGTGCGCCGGTGGACACGGGCTCGGCGGGTCCCGTTCGGCGCGGGTGCGGATGCCCTTGTGTGCGGCTCCGGTCAGCCGGTGAGGATGCCCGGCAGGGCCAGGCCGCCGAGCAGGGCCGCCCCCACGAGCAGCCAGGCCACGTAGTCACCGATGTGCCCGGAGTGCAGCCGGCGCAGCGGCTCCATCCAGTGGTACGGCTCCCGGCGCGCCGGGCCGCGCACCGCGGCCGCGGCGATGCCCACGGCCAGCGCGGCCGACGCGAGGCCCAGGAGCAGACCGGGCAGCGTCCAGTGCGGTGCGTGGGGCGCCTCGGCGTCGAAGGACCTGCCGACCGCCGCGGCCATGCCGGGGACGAGACCCACGGCCAGTGCCCCGGCGAGCAGTAGGCCCGGCACCGCGATCATGGTCACCGGCACCTGGGCGATCCGGCCCTCGGTCTCCGGCTCCTCGTGCCCTCCGTCCGTCTCATGCCCCGGGTCGCCCAGCGGCCGGGGCCCGAGACCGAAGAACACGCGCGCGGCGACCCGCAGTACCGCGCCCGCGGTGAGCGCCGACACGGCCACGAACAGGACGGTGAAGCCGACGCCTCCCGCTTCCTCCGTGACCGACTTTCCGAGGCCGGTGCCGAAGGGCGGAAGCCCCGCCAGGGCCAGCGCGCCCACCAGATACAGAGCGGCGACGACGGGCAACTTCCTTGCCCGGCCGTGCAGTTCGTGCTCGTCCACGCTGCCGTAGCGGTCGAGCAGGATGCCGGTGCAGGCGAAGAGCGCCGCCTTCACCCCCGCGTGGCCGAGGACGTAGAGCGCGACGCCACTGGTGGCCTCCGGCTTCAACAGGCCGATCCCGGCCAGGAAGAGCCCGGTGTGCGCGACGGTGGAGTACGCGAGAAGCCGTTTGATGTGGCGCTGCTGCCAGCACATCAGCGCGCCCACGAGGGCCGTCAGGACGCCGAGCACCACCAGGGCGCGTTCGGCGTCCGGCGCCGGCACGCCGCCCGGCCCGGCGAACACCGTCCTGTACACCCGCCACGTGCCGTACGCGCCGAGCTCGACCATGACCCCGGACAGCAGCATGCACACCGGGGTGGGCGCCACCGCGTGGGCGTCCGGCAGCCAGAAGTGGAACGGCAGCGCCGCGGCCTTGACCAAAAGCCCCGTCAGGACGAGGGCGAAGCCCGCGAGGACCAGCGCGTCGGGCCCTCCTTCGGCATCGAGGTGCCGCCCGATCGCCCGCATCCCCAGCTCGCCGGTGCGCGCGTAGAGCAGCACGATCCCGGTCAACGTGGCGTACGCGCCGAGGGAGTTGAGCACCCCGAAGGTGAGCGCGCCCTGGACGGCCTTCGCCTCCTCGACCCGGTAGCCGGTCAGGGCGTACGCCACGACGCTCATCAGCTCGAAGAAGACGAAGGCGTTGAAGAGGTCGCCGGTGAGCGAGAATCCGCACATGCCGGCCTGGAAGAGCAGCACAAGAGCGGGGAAGGAGCCGGCGTGCCGTTGCGGCGGCTCGTCGAAGTACCGCCAGGAGTAGACAAGGACGGCGACCACGAGGACGGACACCAGCGCGGCGAGACCGGTGCCGGGCCCGTCGCCGACCAGGACGACCCCCACGCCCTCGCCGCCCTCGGGGTGCCAGCCGCCGACCCATTCGACGGCGTCCGGCGAGGAGTTCACGAGGAGCGCGATCGCGAGTCCCGCCGTGGCGGCGGCCACGGCGCACGCGGTCACCTCGGCCGCGATGCGGGGCAGGCGGCGCCCGGCCGCGACGAGCGCCGCGGCGCCGAGCAGGGGCAGGGCCACGACCAGAGGCAGCAGGTCGTTCATCCGCGCAGCTCGGACAGCTCGTCGGGGTTCACCGTGCCATGACGTTTGGCGACCTGTATCACCAGAGAGAGCAGCAGGGCGGTGACCGTGGCGCCCACCACGACATCGGTGAGCGCCAGGGCCTGGACCACGGGGTCGACCAGCGGCCGTGAGCCGGGCTTCACGTCGGAGAAGACGGCGGAGGTGCCGCCGTCCCGGTAGCCCGCGGCGAGCAGCAGGACATACGTGGATGACTGACATACCGTCAGGCAGCCCACCGCGTGCACCAGGTTCCGGCTGGTGGCCAGGCCGTAGCAGCCCACCAGGAAGATCCATCCGGCGACGAGGTACGGCACTACGGACATCACGGTCGCCTCACACCCCCACTCATGATCCGTTCTCGCCCTTCGGTCGTTCGTCGTCCGCGATCTCGACCGCCTGGTCGAGGAAGCGGGCGAGCAGCACCACCACCGCGCACGCGACCTCCATGCCCACCGCCGCGTTCAGGAGCGGCACCGTGCCGCCCGACGCCAGCGTGTTGAACGTGCCGTACGGAAGCAGGGTGTTGGCGAGGAACGCCGAACCACCCAGCAGCCCTGCGACGCCCAGAATCAGATAGGCGGCCTCGCCCGCCGCGTCCCCCACTTCGTACAGACCGACCGGCCGGATCCGCTCCAGGGCGTGGTAGTCCGCACCGATGTAGAGCAGATGCAGCGCCGTCGCCACGACCACACCGCCCTGGAAACCGCCTCCGGGGCTGAGCTGTCCGTGCGCGATGACGTACAGGCCACTCAGGAGGGCGACGGGCAGCATCAGCAGCGCGTAGCGGCGCACGGGAGCCGCGACCTCGGCCGGGGCCGGCCGCACCTGGCGCTCGTCCCGCGTCTGACGCAGCAGTACGACGGTGCCGAGCACCGCGCCGAACAGGATGCTCTCCTCGCCCAGGGTGTCGAAGGCGCGCAGATCGAAATTGACGGAGGAGATGACATTGGCGGTGTGCCGGGAGAGTGCCGCCGCCACTGCGCGGTCCCCGTACGGGTGGCGCGCGCCGCCGAAACGCGGCATGCGCAGGAAGGCGGCGACGAAGAGGGCGGCAACGCCGAGCGCGCCCGTCGCCAGCACCCACATGCGCATGCGGCGGCTCACGATTCGCCGTCCTTTCCCTGGCCGCGGCGCCGTACTTTGCGTACGGACAGCAAAATGAGCAGCGGGGTCAGAGCCGAACCCACCGCCAGCTGCGACAGGCCCACATCGGGCGCCTGGAGCACCGTGAAGAGAACGGCGAGCGCGAGACCGAGCACCGCGAGCACCAGGGCCTGTCGGGCCGGGTCGCGCACGGCGACGGCGGCGGTCGCCGACGCGGCGACGAGCAGCAGCGAGACCAGGATCAGAGCGTCCGTCATCGCGCGGCGCCTCCGTCCGGCGGGAAGCCGCCCGCCAGCGCCCGGGAGGCGATGACGTTCCCGGCCACCAGGAGCACCCCGATCAGCAGCAGTTTCACCATCGCCCGGCCGGGCCCGGTCGCCACGCACGTCGCCACCACGACCACCGCGGTGGCCGACGCGGCCACCACCGTCAGCAGGTTGGCGTGCGGCGGACGGTCGTCGAGGTCGTCGGCGAGCAGGCGCGCGTACACCAGCGTGCCGGCCGGGCCGAGTACGGCCAGGACCAGCGCGAGGTCGACATAGGACGGGCGGGCGTACCCCTGGGCGAGCAGCAGCATGACCAGACACACCACCGATGTGCCGAAGTTCTGGGCGACGACCCGGCGTTCCAGCGGGCCGGTCGCCACCCCCCACACCACGGGGCCGAACCCTGCCGCGAGCAACGCCGTCGCGGCCACCAGCCAGCCGCTCACCCGCCGCTCATCGCCCGGCGCGCCGCCGCGGCCGCGACCGCGGCCAGCAACGCGGCCGCAGCGCCGACCAGGCACTCCAAGGCGTCCACCGTGCTGATGAGGATGAGCCACACTCCCGTCAGGAGCAACCACCACGCGACCACTTCAGCGGTTACGGCCACTGCTCGACCCATCCGCGATCACCTCGACCCCCGACCCGTCATCAGTTGTTCGGCCCCGTTCCGGGCTCGCTCATGAAAGCACTGCCGGCCGGCCCGCCGACGACGGCGCGCTGTGCCGGGGCCATCGAGGAGCACCCGTGAGAACCGGTCCTTCCGGGCCCCACCAGTACCCGGCAGATCGCCGGCCAATCACCGCCGCACGCACGGGCACCAGCGACGCCGGGAGTATGACGGCACAGGCGCTCGGCGACGCCGCTCCTCAGCCGGATGGCGGGCACGGGGACCGGCACACGAGGCCGTGGGCGGGATACCTGGCTAGGGTCGGAGCTGGAAGAGCCCGGCTCCGACGGGCGCCGCTGTCGTGTCGCGCGGGGCGTGCAACCGTGCGGCTGTGCGGCTGTGCGGCCGTCCACGGAGCCGTCGCCGCGGCCTCGCAGAGAGGTACTGGCAGATGCACGCATCGCACGCATCGCACGCCTGCGCCTCACTCGCGCCGGACGGGCAGAAGGGCCGTCATGACCTCGGCCCGGCCTGAGGGGGACGGCCGCGATCCTGCCGGGCGGTCCGCCGCGGAGCCCGCGGCGAGCGCGCGCGTGCGCCCCGGCCGAAGGATCGTGGTCGGGGGCGGCTCCTGGTTCGCCGTCGGCTTCGCGGTCGGCCTGGGAGCGACGCTGGCGTGGCTGACGGTGCAGACCGTCCTGGAGGTCGGCAGCCTCCTGACTCTCCTGCTGCTCTCCGTGTTCATCGCGCTCGCCCTTGAGCCGGTCGTCGCCTGGCTCACCCGTCACCGGGTGCGCCGCGGCTGGGCGGTCCTGGCGGTCCTGGCCGTCATCCTGGCCGTGTTCGCGGGATTCCTCGCGCTGGTCGTACCCCCGGTGACCGACGAAGTCAACGCGCTGGTCAAGGCGGTGCCCGGCTGGTTGCGGCAACTGCGCGACCACAACTCGACGCTCGGCAGGTTCGAGGACCGCTACCACGTGCTCGACAAGATCAAGCAGCAGTTCTCCTCGGGCGGCGCGGCCGGACTGGCGGGCGGTCTGCTCGGCGCCGGACGGATCGTGGTGGGTGCGGTGACCTCGGCCGTCGTCGTCGTGGTCGTCACGGTGTACGTGATGGCGTTCCTGCCGTCCCTGAAGCGGTTCTGCCTTCGCTTCGTCGCGGCCACCAAACGCCCGCACACCCAGGGGGTCACCGACGAGATCCTCAACAGGGTGGGCCGCTACATGCTCGGCAACGTGGTCACCTCGGCGATCGCGGGCCTTGCCACGTTCCTGTGGTGCGTGGTCACCGGCGTCCCCTACCCGGCCGCGTTCGGGGTCTTCATCGCCCTGATGGACCTCATTCCCATCGTGGGCTCCACCATCGGCGGTCTCGTCGTCAGCCTGGTGGCCCTGTCGGTGTCGCTGCCGGTGGCCCTTGCCACGGCGGGCTTCTACATCGCGTTCCGGGTCGCCGAGGACTATCTGCTCGTGCCCCGCGTCATGAGGTTCGCGGTCGACGTCCACCCGCTGGTCACCGTCGTCGGCGTCCTGCTGGGGGGCGCGCTGCTCGGCATCGTCGGAGCGCTGGTCGCCATTCCGGTCGCCGTCGCGATCGGGCTGATCCTCGACGAGCGCGTCTTCGCCCGCACCGACGCGTCCTGAGGCGGCCTGGTGGGTCCCGGCGGCGCCGTGAGCCCCGGCGGCGGCGTGATCCCCGGGGGCATCCTGGCCGTGGCGTCGGCGGTCCGGACGGCCGGGGTCCTCAGATCCGCCGGTCGCTGTAGCCGCACACCCAGGCGAGACCGTCGTGCACACCCCGGGTGAAGTCCCGGGCACCGGCCTGCGAGGTGGGGTCTTCGAGCTGGACGACGGCCGCGTCCACCTCGGCGGTCAGCAACGGCAGATCCGGCGGGCGACGGACGGCCGTACCCGTGACCGGGGAGCGCTCGGAGCGGCCCATGGACCACCGGTACGCGGCGGCCACCCCGAGCGCGAACTGCGCGGGCGCCTCGGACCGTGCGGTCAGGTACTCCAGCGCCAGGTCGACATCGTCATGGGGCCGGACACCGATCAGCGTTGTCCCATGATCTTCCCCCGTCCCGTTCTCAGGGATGCTCCGGTCCTCGGGTGCGGTCACATCACTCACCTCTGCATGCCGTTCGTCGCCGCTCTGGGGGTCTTCAAGGGCCTTCTAAGGGCCTCTAAGGGCGGGTACCCCCACTGCGCGGCTCTATCGACATGTCCTCCTTTCGGCCGCCCGGGGTCCTCTCGTCTCCCCATGGACAACCCCTGTGGCGTGTGCGCAGCCCCGCCTCGCCCCGGCCGTTGACGTACGAATGCCGACTAACCTCGTCGCATGACGACGCACAAGGCCGTCCCGGTGAGCGTGGACGCGATGATCAAGGATCTGAGAACCCTCGTCGAGGTCGAGTCCCCCTCGCGGGATCTCGACGCCCTTGCGGCCTCGGCCGCAACGGTCGCCGCCGTCATCGAGAACCGCCTCGGCGGCCGTGCCACGCTCGTGGAGAGCGAAGCCGGACCGCACGTCCACTGGTCGGGCGGCGGTGACCCCGCCGTGCTGATCCTCGGTCACCACGACACGGTCTTCCCCCTCGGCACCTTGGAGCGCCGCCCGTTCGAGGTCAGGGACGGGCAGGTGACCGGCCCCGGCGTCTTCGACATGCTGGGCGGCCTGGTGCAGGCCATTCACGCCGTGGCGGCGCTCGACGACCGCTCGGGTGTCGAGATCCTGGTGACGGCCGACGAAGAGGTCGGCTCCCGCTGCTCGCGCGCGCTCATTGAGGAACGGGCCCTTGCCTGCGGCGCGGTGCTCGTGTGCGAGGGCGCCGCCGACGGGGGCGGCGTCAAGACCGGCCGCAAGGGGTGCGGCACATTCCAGGTCTCCATCGCGGGCCGCGCATCGCACGCGGGCCTGGAGCCCGCGGCCGGGGTGAACGCCCTGATCGAGGCGGCCCATCAGATCCTGGACATCGCGGCACTGGACCGGCCCGAGATCGGCACGACCGTCACCCCGACCGTCGCGTCCGCCGGAACTCTCGACAACGTCGTGCCCGCGCAGGCGACCGTCGTCGTCGACGTACGGGTCGAGACCGCCGAGGAGAAGGAGCGGATCGAGGCCGCGTTCGCGCGCCTGTCCCCGCACCTCGACGAGGCTGAGATCACGGTCGAGGGCTGCGTGGGCCGGCCGCCGATGCCCGAGTCCGCGTCCGCCGGGCTTTTCGCGGTGGCCAAGAGACTCGTTCCGGACCTCGAAGGCAGGGCCGTCGGCGGCGGAAGCGACGGCAACTTCACCGCGGCCCTCGGGGTACCCACCCTCGACGGTCTCGGAGCGGTGGGGGGCGGCGCCCATGCCGATCACGAATATGTGGTGGTGGACACCATGGCCGGGCGCGCGAATCTCATCGCCGGACTTGTGCTGGCCATACGATCCGGCGAGTCCGGCGGATCCGGCCGGTTCGGTGGATCCGGCCGGTTCGGTGGATCCGAGGGCCGCAGCGCTACGGTGAGCGCAGGGCAGGCCGCCGTCGAACCCGGCCTAGCAACGGACCGCGTAGGAGGTGCGTGAACCAGCGCTTCAGCGTCCGGAGCGCGCTGCGAGCACCCGCGCCGCTACCCGGAAGTTCTTCCTCCGCCGACGGCTCCCATGTTTTCGGTGAGGGCGCGGGGGAGCGTGTCGAGCATGGTGAAGGAGCCGTCGAGACGGACGATCCTCAGCACATGTGAGACGCGCGGAGTGCCGCGTATCAGGCGCAGCGCACCGCCTCGCCGCATCACGTGTTCACGTATGGCCAGGAGCAGGCGGATGCCGCCCGCGTCGAGGAAGGTCACCGCCCGAAGGTCCACGATCACGTCGACATCGACATCGACATCGACATCGGCGTCGACATTGGCCCGGCACATCAGCGCATGGACGGTTGGCCCGAGTTCCCTGTGGGCCAACATGTCCAGCTCGCCGTGCAGTTCGATGATGATGGTGCCGCCCACGGTGCGCGCCCGCAGCCAGAAGGCGAGTTCGTCTGCGCCCACGTCGTGCCTGCCTGTCTCTTGTGTCCCGGGTTCCCGGCTCCGCTTGCGTCGCCCGAAGAATTCTCACTCTCCGTGACTCTATGGTGAGGCGCGGAGCGGGGATGTGTGGCGAAACCCCCTGGTAGTCCTCATGCCCCGATGATCTGGGGATCTCACATCCGTGACGGTCTGTGATGGTACGAGTTTCGGACAAGGTGCCGGAGGACGTCGCGTCGTCGCGGTGGAGGCTGGTACCGCGGGGCGTGGGGTGCAGGTCGGGGGACGGGCCGGGCCGAGGGGCGGGAGCGGGAGGGGCGGCGTGCGGTCCATGTCTGTGCACGCCATGCCGGTACGTCCCCGGGGTGCGTGTCGCGTGCGCGACGGAGGCGGAGGCGGAGGTGGACGCTGAGGTGTCCAGGCGTGGACATCAACTCGCCTTCTGCGGGTGCCAGTTCACGCGCAGTCCGCCCCTTGGGTGACACCCAGTCAGGAACGTCCGCGTCGTTTGGGACCGCCGAGCGAAGAGTTCCTACGGCCCCTGCGACCGCCCGCCGGACCGGGTCACAGCTCGCCGCTGAAGTCCCATGCCCCGATGTCGCCGTAGCGGATCGGTCCCGGCCCGCGGCCGATGTTGCTCGCGACCAGATGCAGGCGTTCGGTCTGCCACTGTCGTCCGGTGAAGTGGGAGAGGCCGTCGGCGGCCTTCACGATGCTCGACAGATCGTCGCGCCGGGCGCGGGCCAGCGTCAGGTGCGGCCGCAAAGGACGGTCCTCGAAGACGACACCGCACTGCCTGACCACGGCACGTACGTCGGCGGTGAGCCGGTGCAGGCCTTCGAGTTCACCCTCGATCCCGCTCCACAGCACCCGCTCGTCGAAGTGTCCGCCACCCCGCAGAGCCAGTCGCAGCGGTCGCCGCGTCGCCGCGAGGTCGGCCAGCGGCCGCCGCAGGAGCGGGGCGGTCTCGGCCGGAAGTTCCCCGAGAAACGCCAGCGTGATGTGCCAGTCCTCGATGCGGTTCCACCGCAGGCGCGGATAGGCGTCATAGGCGGGCTCCAACACCCGGGCGAGCTCGTGCTTCGCGTCGTCGGGCGGGGCAAGCGCTATGAACACGCGAACGGTCGGCGGCTGATTCTCTTCGGTCACGTAGCACTTCGTACACCACGGGCTGCCCGAACCGTTGCAGCGGCCTCGCCGCAGGTGCCAGAACGGGGCCGCGTGCGACGGCAGGCAGAGGCGCCGAGCGGGCACCCTGACGCACTCGGGGACGGCCCGGGGCCGGATCGCGAGGAGCCAGGCCCAGGACCCTGCACCGACGGCTTCGTACGGCCGACCCGGGCACCGCTCGCCGCGTCAACTACGGTACGCAGGTGGGCCGCCGGTGCCGGAGGTCCACCGGGGGCGTCGGCCGACGGTCGTGACCGACTCGCGCGAGCGGTGCCGTGCGCGAAAGCGGATCGTGTGCGCGCCGGCCGCACGATCCAAACCACAGCGGCACCGACCGTGCCGCACGATCCGAACCACAGCGGGACAGGCCGTGCCGCACAAGCAGCGCGCCGCAGCAGCACAGACCGTACAGAGCACACCGCACACCGCACACCGCACAGAGCGCACCGCACAGAACAGACCGTGCAGAGCAGACAAAGGAGTCTCATGTCCGTCGTGACCCGACAGCAAGGTGTTGTCCTGGCCGACCATCTCTTCCAGGTGCCGCTGGATCACGACGTGCCGCAAGGCGAGCAGATCGAGATCTATGCCCGTGAAGTGGTGGCGGCGGGCAAGGAGAGCTCCGAACTCCCCTGGCTGCTCTACCTCCAGGGCGGCCCCGGTGGAAGGGCGGGCAGGCCGGTGGGCCGGGAGGGCTGGCTGGACCGGGCACTGGACGACTACCGGGTGCTGCTCCTGGACCAGCGTGGCACCGGACGCTCGACCCCGGCGAACCGGCAGACCCTGCCGCGCCGTGGCAGCGCGGCCCAACAGGCCGACTACCTCTCCCACTTCCGTGCCGACTCGATCGTCCGGGACGCCGAGCTGATCCGGCGCCGGCTGCTCGGTGAGCACGGTCGGTGGACCCTGCTCGGGCAGAGTTTCGGCGGCTTCTGCACGCTCACCTACCTGTCGCTGGCCCCCGAAGGGCTGCGCGAGGCCCTGGTCACCGGAGGCCTCGCGGGCCTGCGCAGCAGCGCGGCGGACGTCTACCGGGCGGCCTACCCCCGGGTGGCCCGCAAGAACGCGGCCCACTACGCGCGCTACCCGCAGGACGTCGAGGCCGTCCGGCGGGTGGCCGAACACCTGCTGGCCGCGCCCGCCGAGCTGCCCGACGGCGGGACCCTGACAGTCGAGGCCTTCCAGTCGCTGGGCCTCATGCTCGGCGCGGGCAACGGCTCCGACCTCCTGCACTACCTGCTGGAGGACGCCTGGGTCCACGGCAGCAGCGGGCCGGAGCTCTCCGACACCTTCCTCGCGGGCGTCCAGTCGAAGCTCTCCTTCGCCGACGGACCCCTCTACGCCATTCTGCATGAACCCATTTACGGGCAGCGGTCGGTGGACCCGGGGCCCACCGGCTGGGCCGCCGAGCGGGTGCGCCGGGAGTTCCCCGAGTTCGACGCGGCACAGGCGCTGGCGGACGGCGCCCCCGTACGGTTCACCGGCGAGATGATCTACCCCTGGATGTTCGACACCGACCCCGCGCTGCGCCCGTTGCGCGAGACGGCCGATCTCCTTGCCAGGCGCACGGACTGGCCCGATCTGTACGCTCCCGACGTCCTGGCGGCCAACCAGGTCCCGGTGTTCGCCGCCGTCTACCACGACGACATGTACGTCGACACCGCCGACTCGCTGGCCACCGCGGACGCGGTGGGCGGGGTGCGGGCCTGGGTGACCAACGAGTGGGAGCACGACGGGCTGCGGGTCAGTGGCAGGCAGGTCCTCGACCGCCTGCTGGGCATGGCCCGCGGTCTGTTGTAGCCGGGCGGCGGGCGGTCGCGCGCCCGTACGGCGAAAGCCGCGCGAACCAGCGCGAACGCCCGCCGGCCACGGCGGCGCAGGTGGTGTCGTGGCGCCGGACAAGCTGCTCGCCGCGTTTCCGCGGGTTGCACCGGCGAGTCCGTACGGGGTCTACGCCCGGAGTGCCCTGCGGAGGCATGCGGCGAACTCGGTGGGGTGCGTGGTGAGTCCGGTGTGACCGCCGGGGAAGTACACGAGTTCCGTGCCGAGGCGTTCGGCCAGGAACGCGGCCGGACGGTAGGGCAGCTCGCCGCGTGACTCCTGGCCGCAGGCGAGGACGAGCCGGTCCGACAGCGTCTGCAACCGGTCGGCGTCGGGGACGTAGGACATGAAGGCGGGCACGATGCGCCCGACGAAGTACGGCAGGTCGGCCATGGTCCGCTCGGCCCGCGCCGCCGCCTGCGGTGGAAGCTCGATCTGGGGCTTCGGCCCGGTGGTGTCGCCGTCCTTCGCCAGACCGGCGGCGAACACGGCCATCGCCGGCATGAGCCCCTGCGTGCGGAAGGTGTCCCGCACGCGCGCGACGAGCGCGCGATGGCCGGCCGCGTCCGGCAGGACCTCCACCACGGGCGGCTCGTGCACCACGACGCGTTCGACCCGTGCGGGGTGGGCGGTGAGCAGGTGCAGGGCGGCGATCGAGCCCGAGCTCGCGCCGAACACCCGGGCGGGCTCACCGGGCGACAGGAGGTCCAGCAACCGCAGTGCGTCGTCGGCGTGTTCGGCCACGTACTGCTCGGCCTCGGGATCGTCCAGCGTGCTGCGGGACATGCCGCGCGGATCGTACGTCGCGACCGTGTATTCGTCGGCCAGGTCGTCGGCGACGGCGTCCAGGGAAGCCGCGCCGCCCGTCCCCCCGGGTATCAGGAGCAGGAGCGGGCCCCGGCCGCGCACCTCGTGGTACAGGGTCGCGCCGTTCACCCGCAGGGCGCCGGCGGTCGGGCCATTCATGACAAGTCTCCTTCTCGGGACGGGGGCCAGTGCTCCAGGAGGGTGTGCAGGGCGTCGAGGGCGCGGGCCCAAGAGCGTTGCGGCGAGCGCGCGTGAGCGAAGCCGCCCGCGGCTTCCAGGGCGACGAACCCGTGGAACGTGCTGCGCAGCAACCGGACCGCGTCGGTCAGGTCGGGCTCGGACAGTCCGTAGCCGCGCAGCATGCCGTAGGTCAGCTCGACCGCGCGCCGCGGTCCCGGCGCCTTCGCAGCCAGCTCGGGGTCGATCTGGATCGGGATCTGCGTCGCCATGTAGCGGCCCGGGTGCCGGTGGGCGTACGCGCGCCAGGCGTCCGCGAACGCGACCAGTGCGTCCTTGCCCGACCGTCCGGCGGTCGCCTCCGCGATACGGATGGTCTTCTCGTCCGCGGCCAGCAGCGCGATCCGCCCGCGCAGGTCTTCCAGACCGCGGACATGCGTGTAGAGGCTCGCGTCCTTCACGCCGAGCCGCCGTGCCACCTGCGACATGGTCACCCGGTCGAGTCCGACCTCGTCCGCCAGCTCGGCTCCCTCGATCGTCACCCGCTCCGCCGTCAACCCGGCCCGCACCATGCACCCACCCCTTTCCTAGGGGCCCTAGGTTATACCTAGGGCCCCTAGGCTGAGCAAAGGCTTTTCCTCCCCGCCGGTCTGCCTGCCCACTGTCTCTGCCCCTGCCGTCCACCTGCCCCTGTCCCTGCCCGTCGGCCTGCCTCTCCTGAAGGCGCCGGGACCGCTGGGGCTTTCCCTGCCGTCCGGGTTCAGCGGCGCAGGAGGGTGGTTCCCTTGCGCATGCCGGACAGCTTCTCGGGGTTGCGGACGGCGTAAATGCCGGTGATGAGGCCGTCGTCGATGCGCAGCGCCAGGACCGTGTCGACTTCGCCGTCGAGATGGAGCACCAGCGCGGGGCGGGCGTTGACCTGAGCGGGACGCAGCGAGAACGCGGCAATCCTGCCGAGGCCGTGCGTCAGCAGCCGCGCCACCTTGTCCGCGCCCACGATGGGCAGCAGCACGGCTTGCTTGACCCCGCCGCCGTCGCCCAGGAGGACGACGTCCGGCGCGAGGATGTCCAGCAGGCCCTGCAACTCGCCCGTGTCGGTCGCCCGCTGGAACGCGTCGAGCGCATGCTTCGTCTCGGCCGCCGAGACCGCACCGCGAGGCCGGCGCGCCGCGACGTGTGCCCGGGCCCGGTGCGCGATCTGGCGGACCGCCGCCGGGCTCTTGTCGACGGCCCCGGCGATCTCGTCGTACCCGAGGTCGAACACGTCGCGCAGCACGAACACCGCCCGTTCGGTCGGCGCCAATGTCTCCAACACCAGCAGCATGGCCAACGAGACGCTGTCGGCGAGCTCGACGTCGTCGGCCACGTCCGGGGTGGTGAGCAGGGGTTCCGGCAGCCACGTGCCGACGTAGGTCTCCTTGCGGCGGCCGAGGGTACGCAGTCGGCTCAGCGCCTGACGCGTGGTGATCCGTACCAGGTACGCCCGCTGGTCCCGCACTGTGCCGAGATCGACCCCCGCCCACCGCAGCCAGACCTCCTGGAGGACGTCCTCGGCGTCGGCGGCCGAGCCGAGCATTTCGTAGGCGACGGTGAACAGCAGGTTGCGGTGGGCGACGAAGGCGTCGGTCGCGGGGCCTGCGTCTTGGCCGTCGGGGAGTCGCCCGGCCGGGCTCCCTGCGTTCTTGTCGTGCTCACCATTCACTGGCTGCTCCTGACTCTCGGCTCTCCACGGCACACGCCCACAAGACGCCGGCCCTCACCCCGCTGTGACATCCACAAGCGGTGGCCCACGTCACATCGTGAACCCGTCACAGGGGGCGGGCGGTCGGCATCTTGTGGGCATCCAGCGCAACGCTACGAGTGAGGACGAGATCATGAACGCTCGATTCGACCTGTCCGAGAACGAAAACTCGAACGTGCGGTTCAACCTGTTCGGGAACGAGATCGCCGCGAAGTTCGCCAAGCGGTTCGCCAACGCCGGCCTGGTGATCCAGCGCTCATCCCTGCCGGAGTCCACGCAGGAGCTCGTGTCCCTGCGCGCCAGCCAGATCAACGGCTGCGGATGGTGCATCGACCTGCACACCAAGGAGGCGGCGGCCGCCGGTGAAAGCGCGGTACGGCTCCACCTGGTCGCCGCGTGGCGCGAGTCCACCGTGTTCACCGCGGCCGAGCGGGCGGCGCTGGCACTCGCCGAGGAGGGCACCCGGCTCGCCGACGCCCACCAGGGTGTCTCCGACGAGACCTGGGCCCAGGTGCGCGAGCACTACGACGACGATCAAGTCGCCGCACTGGTCGCCCTGGTGGCCCTGATCAACGCGGCCAACCGGCTTGCCGTGATCGTGCATCAGCGGGGCGGCTCCTACGAAGCCGGCGCGTTCGCCGAGGCGTTGGGCGGATCGTCCTCCGAGTGACCCGGGCGCGTTGGCGGCCCGCCGGTCCGAGGAGTGGGGGCGGCCGGGCCGCGCACGTGCCCGGAACCGGGCTGTCCCGGCCGGGGGCGGAGGGCTGATCGGCAGGCTGATCGGCACCCGGGACACGATCCCTGCATCGCGATGCATGCCATGCATGACATGCATCGCGATGCAGGGTCACCCCGGGACCTACCGCTGACCCGTGCCATCCCCCGGGCCGGCCGGGTCCGTCCGGCCGGCCCGGGGGCCTGCGCCCATGGGGTCAGCCCGTGGGCGGGAGGGGGGCTGCCCCTATGGTCCGGCCGGAACGTCGGCGCGAGGCTCGGAGCATGTCTCGTACGCCTGTGACCCACGGATTCCTGCGCACCGCGAGCGCCGCGGCGCACCTGCGGCTCTTCGTCCTGGTCGGCATCGTCACCGTCCTGGCGACCCGTGCCTTCCTCGCGCTGACCGGCTACCCGAAACTCGGGGGAGGCAAGGGCGGACTCCACATCGCCCACATGTTGTGGGGCGGGCTGCTGATGCTGGCGGGGCTCCTGGTCATGCTCGTCTTCACCGGCGTCGCGTCCCGGCGGCGTGGCGCGGTCCTCGGCGGGGTCGGCTTCGGACTCTTCATCGACGAGGTCGGCAAACTGGTCGCCGACGTCGGCTACTTCTACCGGCCCGCCGCGGGAATCATCTACCTGTCGTTCGCCGTGCTGACCGGCCTCGCGTGGTGGGTCACGCGCCGCGCGCGCAGGGACGGGGACGAGGCGCCCGGCGCGGCCCGCTCCGCAGCCGCCGCGGACACCGCTCTGCACGGCGTCCTGTGCGGACTGACCCCGCGAGAACGGGACGAGGCCCTGCGCCGCCTGCGCGGTACCGGCGCGCCGGCCACCGAGCTGGACGCGGCCCTCGCGGCCCTCATCGACGTCGTACCCGAGCGCCCCGCCCGGCGTCCCGGCCCCCACCAGGAGGCGGCACGACGCGTCCGCGCGTGGCTGGCCGCCCGCGTGTCCGGCCGGCAGGGGCTCGCCCGGATCGCCGCATGGGGCACGGTGCTTCAGGCGGCGCTGCTCCTGATCGCCGTCGCCGCCGACGGCCTCACGGGCACCCTCGCCCATGAGACACAGTGGGCCGTCATCACCGGGGCCCTGGCCTGCTCGCTCGCCTCCCTGGCCCTCTCCCTGCGCGGCACGGTCCTGCTGCGCCGCGACCGGGACCACGCCCTGCGCACGCTGCGCGCCGCGCTCCTCGTGGACCTGCTCCTCGGCCAGGCCTTCAAGTTCACGATCAACCAGTTCTCCGCGGTGGCGGGCTGGCTGATCAGCCTTGCGCTGCTGTACGTCCTGACGACGCAGGCCGGCGGCCGAGCGACGAGGCTGCGGACGGGCCGGGAGCACTCCGGCGACGGCTCGCTCAGTAGTAGCCCCGCATCAGGGTGGTCGCCCAGGTCGGCTGCCGCACCTCACCGAGCGGGCCAAACTCCTCAACCCATGGCTTGATGTCGAGGACGGGCGTTCCGGCGACCGCGTCGAGCCCCGTGACACGGAGGTCGAGTCCGTCCACCGCGACGAGCCGGCAGCGCGAGACCCCCAACCGGTTGGGGCGGCGCCTGCTGCGCTGGGCGAAGATCCCGGCCATGGCCCCGGGCTCGTGCCCCGGAATCTGGCGGGCACCGGAGTCGATGTCCCCCTCCGGTACGCGGTCGAAGAAGAAGACGACTTCCAGGTGGGAGAACTGTTCAAGACCGGCCAACGCCTCGGGGCCGAACCGGGTCCCGTCCAGGCGGAGCAGGGCCGTCTCCTCGCCCCAACCGCGCTCGCGCAGGTCGTCGCGCCCGGCGACGACCGAGGCGACGGGACGCGACTCGACCACCGGCAACGCCCGTTCCGCGCAGTCCTCTTCGAGCACGACGGCCTCCCCTTCCAGCACGACGGCCTCCCCTTCCAGCACGACGGCCTCCCCGTTCCTCGCCACGGCCGAACCGCGAGTCTGTCAGATCCGTCGGCCGGCTCCTCGGGAAATCGGAGATCGGGGACCAGGGATCGGTGGGGCTTGTGCCGCGTCCTCGCCGGTCGAAGGGGGTTCGGGCGGCGGCAAGGGGCCGGGAGACGTTCGATAATATGAGCGGTGGACTGTGTCGGCCCCACCGGGCCGCCGCAAGGTCACGTTCTCTGCCACCGCAGAACCTGCCCCGCGCAGTGTCGACCGTTCCTGCCCCTTGTCGACCTGCCCGGCACGCGCCGCCCGCTCAGAGATCATGCCCATGTCCCCACTGCCCCAGCTGTCGCGGCCCGCTCCGAGCCGCCCGTCCGAGACCGGCCCCGCTCCCGCCGTCCGCGCCGTCCCGGTGGGCAGGAGCCGGCTCATCGGCCGGGCACCGGCCCGCCCGCCCGCGGGCGCCGCGTTCCACACGATCAGCGCCGCCGCCACCGTGCTGCTGGCCCTGGTGGCCATCGGCACCCTCATCCACGAACCTGTCCTGATACCTCCGCTGGCGGCCAGTGCCGCCCTGGTGCACGGCGCGCCGACCCTGCCGCTGGCCCAGCCGCGCAATGTCATCCTCGGGCACCTGCTGGGCGCCGCCACCGGCTACGCCGTCCTCGCCACCGTCGGCAGCTCGCCCTGGGCCACCGCCCTGGCCGGCGCCGCGACGGTCGCGCTCACGCTCATCGCCCGCGCCCCGCACTCACCGGCCTGCGCCACGCCGGTCGTCGTCGTGCTCCAGCACCCGGCGCCCGAGCGCTTCGTGCCGCTTCTCGCGGGCGCCTGCGTGCTGCTCGTCCTCGGTGAGTACGCGGCCTCGCGTATCCGGCGCAACGCCCCGGAATACCCCGCGTACTGGTGGTAGGCGGGCCTGTGTGCTGACGCCGTGCGCCGCCCTGAAGTTCGGCCGTCCGCGCAGGCGCTGCCCCGACCTGTACGCGTGCCCCGACCTGTAGGCGTGGCCCGGACTGGGCGCACGGCCCGGTGCCGGACGCCCGCCATTGCGGCCATTGCGTACGCCGACGGGCCGGTGCCCGGCACCCCGTGAGGGACGCCGGGCACCGGCCCGTCATGAGTGGTGCGGCGCGATCAGCGGTGGCGCCACGACTTGGTGGCGATGGTGTGCTTGTGGTGGTCGCGCAGGATCGCGGTGTCCGCGTGGTTGTCCCAGACGTAGTCGTGCCGGTCCTGGTAGACGTCACGGCCGGTGTCGCGGCCCTTGCCGGTGTGGACGCGCACGGACTGGTGTGCGCCGAGACGCAGGTAGTGGAAGGTGTAGGGCTGGTGGGAGCGTCCGGTCAGGGTCCAGCCCTTGAGGTTCACGGTGCCGCGGCCGGTGTTGGTGACGGTGACCCACTCGGCGTTGAGGCTCCGCTGGGAGCGGTCGTCGTGCCCGGGGCTGTCGTACTGGATCGCGCCCAGAACGACGGGTGAGTGCGGAGTCGGCCTGGCCACGGCGGTGGCGGGAACGGCTGCCGCCGTGGCGAGCCCGGCGGCGGCCAGGGCGAGTGCGGCGATGCGGCTGATGGAACGAGGAGACATGTGAACCCCTAATTCGCGGCGGCCTCACCATGCGTGTGAGGACGCCGAATCGTGCGGATGCCCGGCACTGGTTCGGCCGGACGCGCACACTCTGGCCTGCGACGGTGCCCTCGGCGCGGAGAAACCCCACACGTGACCAAATGCAGAACATGACGCACCGTCAGCGACACCGGAGCGTACGCCCCGGCGCGCACGGAGCCGCTGCGCGCCCTCGGTTGACGCCCAGGAAACGGACCGCCGTGCGGCTCGGTCACCGGACGGCGGCCCAGAGAGCTACCAGGGGTCGGCGATCAGGCCTATGAGCCATACCGGGAAAAGCGCCGCGATGCCCATCCGTTCACTCGCCGTCCGCTCGGAGGGGGCACGGCGCCGACGGGCAGGGGCAGCCCCGAACCGGCCCGGACAGCCCGAACAGCCCGAAGATTCCGGGCAGCAGGCCGCCTTTGAGCCCTCGCGAACCCGCCGGATGCCCGGCCCGGATGCCCGGCCCGGATGCCCGGCCCGGATGCCCGGCCCGGATGCCCAGCCCGAAGCCCCGGGCCGGGCCTCAGGCGCCGGGCGCCCTCATGTGGAGACGCAGGGTGAGGCCCGTGTCGTGAGCGCGGATCTCCACAAGGTCGCAGAGCTGGTGGATCATCCACAGACCGCGGCCACCGTTGCTCGATGCCAGGGCGGGCCGGCGGCGCCCTGCCAGAGGGTTGGTCAGCCGGCCGCCGTCGCGGATCTCCGCCACCGCCGTACCGGAAGGAGTGCGCCACAGCCGCAGGACGCCGCGCCCACCGCCGTGGGCCACGGAGTTGGCGGCGGCCTCGTTGATGGCGATGACGAGATCGCCGCGCCGGTCGGGTTCCAGGTCCGTGCTCCGGGCCCAGGCGTCGGCCCGCTCACGGACCTCGCCCAACTGCCCGTCCGCGTACTCCAGGTACGCCTCGACCCCGGCCGGCTCCGGCAACGGCAGGTCGCAGTCGGCGCACACGACGTCGGCCGAGGTGTACGCGGAACTGGACCGGTCGCGCCCGTCCTCGATCACGGTGGGGTGCGTGCGCAGTGCGTCGGAGATCACCGACGAGGGCAGCGCGCTCGTGTCGTACGGGCACAGGATGGTGGCCCCGCGACCGGAGAACGCGGTGTTGATCAGAGCCTCGTGGCGGGTCGCCTCCATGGTCTCCGCCGTCGAGCGGCCCGCCCAGATCGGCTCGCCGATGATCCGGGGGGCGCGCCCCGGGTGCCGGTCGGCGAAGCCCTGGAGCGCGGCGAGAATGCGGCCGGGATTACGGCCCAGCTCGGTCATGTCCGCGCAGGAGACGGCGGCCGCGTCCGCGCCGAGGTGCTGGCGCAGCGCGTCGAGGCGCGGCCCGGGCACGGCGACGAACACCGGCTCATCGGCTGCGAGGGCGCCCCGGACGAATCCGGCCGTCTCGCGCACGTACTCGTCCAGATCCCGGTAGAAGAGGGCGGGGTGGATGAAGGCCCCCGCGTCCGGCGTCGAGGCGACGGTGTCGGTCATGCGGGCACCTCCAACGCGGCGCACTCGTCCGGGAACAGTTGCATCACCCTGCGCAGCGAGTACGGCGGGTTGTGGAGCAGCAGGCGTCGCCCCTGGAGGCGCAGATGGTCCGTCGCCGTCAGGAGGGCGGCCACGGACCCCGTGTCGAGGAACGTCGTACGGGACAGGTCGAGTCGCACCGTCGGGCCGGGAATGCCGCTCACCGCCGCCAGTGCCGCAATCAGGGCGGACCGGCTGTCGTGATCGGCGCTTCCGGTGAGACGGGCGCCGGCCTGATCGCGCAGCGCCGTGACCGTGAACGGGAGGCCCTGGCCCTCGCCGGGCGCGGGGGAGAGGTGCGCGCCGCGCAGAAGCCCCAGCGTCGGCTCCGGCACGACCCGGCGGTCGGCCGTGCACAGTCCCGTCACGGGCAGCGTCGCGTAGACCTCGCGCTCCAGGCGCAGCTCGTACTCCAGCAACCGCTCCGCGCCCGGAACCTCCCGCGCGCACCACGTCCTGTCTTCGACGAGCGCCAGACCCGGCAGTCCGTCCTCCAGTGCCTCGGCGCACGCCGAGCGCAGCAGCGGGATGACCCGGTCCGGGTCGAAGGGAAGGCGGGGGCGCGGGAACTCCTGCGAGGACACCACGCTCAGCCGGCCACTGTCCTGCGCCGCGCTCACGTCGACGCCGCCGCGCCGCAGGGCGTCCAGGGCCGCGCCCGGCGCCGTGTCGACGGCGCACAGGACACGCCGGCCGCTGTGCAGACCGGCCCGTACGGCACCCACCACCGCGGCGGCGCACTCGGCGTCGTCGTCGTAGGAGAAGAAGGAGTGCTCGCCGTCGGGGGCCCGCGTCTCGGGGCCGTCGGATGTGAACACGCGGCTCCCCCTTCGTGGCGCCGGAACGGACGATGAACGCGTATGAGCGTACCGGTCGGGCCCGTTGGCGCCCAGCGGCGGCCTGGTCACGACAGTTCCGTCGGCCGGTCCCGAGTGGTCCAAGCAGTGGGATAACCTCCTCGGCGGTGCGTGTACGTGCGGTGGGGATCTCGTGACGGTCCCTGCGCATCGGGCCCACCGACTGGACGGGAGTGACGGGTCGTGGGCCCGGCGTACGTGACGGAGGCGATGTTCGATGTCTGGCTCGACGAAATCCAGCATTGCTCAGCAGCGAACATCTTCGGAGGCCGCTGCCACACAGGTCGGTGAACCAGAACTGCGTCAGCTCCTCGCGGGTCTGACCGCGGTGCGCGACGGCGATTTCGGTACGCGGCTGCCCGGCGAGGCCGACGGTCTGCTCGGTGAGATCGCCACCGTCTTCAACGGGATGGTCGATCAGCTCTCGCTGTTCACCTCCGAGGTGACCCGGGTCGCGCGGGAGGTCGGCACCGACGGGCGTCTGGGCGGCCAGGCGGATGTGCCCGGAGTCTCCGGTACGTGGAAGGACCTGACCGACTCGGTCAACGCGATGGCGGGCAACCTGACGAGTCAGGTCCGTGACATCGCGCAGGTCGCCACCGCGGTGGCGAAGGGTGACCTGTCGCAGAAGATCGACGTCGCGGCCCGCGGCGAGATCCTTGAGCTGAAGAACACCGTCAACACGATGGTCGACCAGCTTTCCGCCTTCGCCGACGAAGTCACCCGCGTCGCCCGCGAGGTGGGCAGTGAGGGCCGGCTGGGCGGCCAGGCCCAGGTGCCCGGCGTCGGAGGCACCTGGCGTGATCTGACCGACTCGGTCAACTTCATGGCGGGCAACCTGACGGACCAGGTCCGCAACATCGCCCAGGTGACCACCGCGGTCGCCAAGGGCGATCTCTCGCAGAAGATCACCGTGGACGCCCGCGGCGAGATCCTTGAGCTGAAGAACACCGTCAACACCATGGTCGACCAGCTCTCCGCCTTCGCCGACGAAGTCACCCGCATGGCACGCGAGGTCGGCACCGAGGGCATCCTCGGCGGGCAGGCGGATGTGAAGGGTGTCTCGGGCACCTGGCGTGATCTGACCGACTCGGTCAACTTCATGGCGGGCAACCTGACCGCCCAGGTTCGTTCCATCGCGCAGGTGGCCACGGCCGTGGCGAAGGGCGACCTGTCGCAGAAGATCACCGTCACCGCGCGCGGCGAGGTGCTGGAGCTGAAGGACACCATCAACACGATGGTCGACCAGCTCTCCTCCTTCGCCGGAGAGGTGACCCGGGTGGCGCGCGAGGTCGGCACCGAGGGGCGGCTCGGCGGACAGGCCGACGTCCGTGACGTGTCGGGCACCTGGCGCGACCTCACCGAGTCGGTCAACGTCATGGCCGACAACCTCACCGCCCAGGTCCGTTCCATCGCCGAGGTGACCACCGCGGTCGCCAAGGGCGATCTCTCGCAGAAGATCCGCGTGGATGCCCGCGGCGAGATCCTGGAACTCAAGGAGACCATCAACACGATGGTCGACCAGCTCGGCGCGTTCGCCGACGAGGTCACCCGCGTGGCGCGCGAGGTCGGCACCGAGGGCAACCTCGGCGGGCAGGCCACCGTGCGGGGCGTCTCGGGCACCTGGAAGGACCTCACCGACAACGTCAACGTCATGGCGTCCAACCTGACCGGGCAGGTCCGCTCGATCGCCCAGGTCGCCACCGCCGTAGCCAAGGGCGACCTGTCGCAGAAGATCAACGTCGAGGCCAAGGGCGAGGTCGCCGCGCTTGCCGGTGTCATCAACACGATGGTCGACACCCTGTCCGCGTTCGCGGACGAGGTCACCCGGGTGGCTCGCGAAGTGGGCACCGAGGGCACGCTGGGCGGCCAGGCGCGCGTACCCAACGTGGCCGGGACGTGGAAGGACCTCACCGACAACGTCAACTTCATGGCCCACAACCTGACCAGCCAGGTCCGCAACATCGCCCAGGTCACCACGGCGGTGGCGCAGGGCGACCTCACCCGCAAGATCGACGTGGACGCCCGGGGCGAGATCCTGGAGCTCAAGACGACCATCAACACGATGGTCGACCAGCTCTCCTCGTTCGCCGCCGAGGTCACCCGCGTCGCCCGCGAGGTCGGCAGCGAGGGACGCCTCGGCGGCCAGGCCGAGGTCGAAGGCGTCTCCGGCACCTGGAAGCGGCTCACCGAGAACGTCAACGAACTGGCCGGGAACCTGACCCGTCAGGTCCGTGCCATCGCCGAGGTCACCGGAGCCGTCGCCGAGGGCGACCTGACCCGGTCGATCACCGTCGACGCGTCCGGCGAGGTCGCCGACCTCAAGGACAACATCAACTTCATGGTGGAGTCCCTGCGCGAGACCACCCGGGCCAACGAGGAACAGGACTGGCTGAAGTCCAACCTGGCGCGGATCTCGGGCCTGATGCAGGGCAGGCGGGACCTCGCGGTCGTCGCCGAACTCATCATGGACGAACTCACCCCCCTCGTGTCCGCCCAGTACGGTGCCTTCTACCTCGCGGAGGAGTCGAGCGACGAGGTGTACCTCCACCTGGTCGGCTCCTACGCGCGCCCCGACACCAAGCTCGGAAGCCGCTTCAGGCTCGGCGAGTCCTTCGTCGGCCAGGCGGCCCGCAGCAAACGCACCATCGCCGTCGACGACCTCCCGCCCGGCTACGTGACCGTCTCGTCGGGCCTCGGAAGCACCGAGCCCATCTGCCTGATGGTGCTGCCCATCGTGGTCGAGGAGCAGGTGCTCGGCGTCATCGAACTCGCGGCCGTGCACGCCTTCACCCCGATCCACCGGGACTTCCTGGAACAGCTCATGGAAGCGATCGGCGTCAACGTCAACACCATCACCGCCAACGCCCGCACCGACGAACTGCTCGGCGAGTCGCAGCGCCTCACCGCGGAACTCCAGGTGCGCTCCCAGGAGTTGCAGTCGCGTCAGGAGGAACTGCAGTCCTCCAACGCCGAGTTGGAGGAGAAGGCCGAACTTCTCGTCGCGCAGAACCGGGACATCGAGACCAAGAACCTGGAGATCGAGCGGGCCCGTCAGGAACTGGAGGACCGCGCGCACCAGCTCTCGCTGGCCTCCAAGTACAAGTCCGAGTTCCTGGCCAACATGAGCCACGAACTGCGCACCCCGCTCAACAGCCTCCTCATCCTGGCCCAGCTGCTCGCCCAGAACCCCGGCCGCAACCTCACCGCCAAGCAGGTCGAGTACGCCGGCATCATCCACTCGGCGGGCTCCGACCTGCTCCAGCTCATCAACGACATCCTCGACCTGTCCAAGGTCGAGGCGGGCAAGATGGACGTCAGTCCCGAGCGGATCTCGCTGCGCAAGCTCCTGGACTACATCGACGTCACCTTCCGGCCGGTGACGAGCCAGAAGGGCCTCACGTTCACCGTGAAGACCCCGGTGACGCTGCCCGGCGAACTGCTCACCGACGACTACCGGCTGCGCCAGGTGCTGCGCAACCTGCTCTCCAACGCCGTCAAGTTCACCGAGAAGGGCGGCGTCGAGCTGCGGATCGAGGTCCTGGCGGAGCAGCTGGCCCCCGAGGCCGCCCGGCGCGGCGGCCCGGTGATCGCCTTCCATGTGGTGGACACCGGGATCGGCATCGCGCCGCAGCACCTGGAAACCGTGTTCGGTGCCTTCCAGCAGGCCGACGGGACCACGAGCCGCAAGTACGGCGGCACCGGGCTCGGCCTGTCGATCAGCCGCGAGATCGCCTTCCTCCTGGGCGGCGCGATCACCGCCGAGAGCACCCTGGGGCAAGGAAGCACCTTCACCCTCTACCTGCCGGTCGCCCGGCCCGACTACGCCGAGCTCAACATGCAGACGGGCCGCCCCGCGCTGCCGGCGGCCGAGCCGCAGGAGGAGGTCGCCGACGAGCCCGACCCGCGGCACTCGGCCACCCCGGCACCCGAGCCCGTGCAGTCCAAGCGACTGCTCGTCGTCGAGGAGCGCTCGCGCGGCCTGCTGTCCCTGGTCGCCGAGAGCGCCGTCGGCGATTTGGCGGCCCACCCCGACCTCGGTGACCCGCGCGGCCCGGTGGAGATCACCGCGGCCGTCGGCGTCCACGAGGCCGCCGAAGCGCTGGCCGCCACGCCCTGCCACTGCGTGGTCCTTGAGCTGGATCTGCCGGACGACGCGGCGCTGCGGTTCCTTGAGGACATGGCGCGCGACGCGGCGCTGCGCGGTGTCCCCGTCCTGGCCCACAACAACCGGCGCCTGGGCACGGACCAGGAGCGGGTGCTCCAACAGCGCGCGGCCACACAGCCGTTGGAACTCATCTCCAGCCTCGACGAGCTGCGCGAGCGCATCGCCCTGCACCTGAGCGCGGACCAGCCGGGCGACGTACTCCCGCTGGTCCGGGCCGACGAACCGGTCGTGGTCAGCCAGCACGCCGACAAGTCGCTCGCCGGACGCACCGTGCTCGTCGTCGACGACGACGACCGCAACCTGTACGCCATCACCGGCATCCTCGAAGTGCACGGCATGACGGTGCTTCAGGCGGAGAACGGCAGGATCGCCCTCGACACGCTGGCCGCGCATCCCGCGATCGATCTGATCCTGATGGACGTGATGATGCCGGAGATGGACGGGTACGCGGCCACCGCCGCCATCCGCTCCATGCCCGCCCACGTCGAGCTGCCGATCATCGCCGTGACCGCCAAGGCCATGATCGGCGACCGGGAGAAGAGCCTGGCCTCCGGAGCGAGCGACTACGTCACCAAGCCCGTGGACGCGGGTGAGCTGATCGCGCGGATCAAACGGCAGTTGAACGCCTGACGGCCCCTGCCCCGATCCGCCACCGACCGTCCACCTCCCCACTCCGAAGGAGCGAGCTTGTGTCCAAGTCCCACCAGACCGGGGACGAGCACAGCGGCGACCGGCAGCTCACGCCCGGCCTGCCGCTGCCGGCCCAGCCGGCGCTCTCCCGCGCCCTGCCCCGCCAGAGCGATGCCGAACCCGGCTCGGAACCGGCACCTGCCCCGGCCGGGGAGGGCAGCGCCGTGGGGCGGCTCGCGGACACCGTCCAGCGGCTCCAGCACGAACTCCAGCGCGCCCAGGCCGAGGCGGAGGGGCGTGCGCTGCTCGATCTCGCGAGCGGCATCCTGGTCGAGCGCCTGACGTGCAGCCCGGTCGAGGCGGCGGCCCAGCTGGACAGCCTGGCGGCCCAGGCCGGCGTCTCCACCCTCGAACTCGCGGCGGACCTCGTCAATCAGGCGACCCGCGACAAGATCGCCGATGTCGCCCGTGACTTCATCGCCGAAGCCGTCCAGCCGGCCAGCGCGTCGGTGGGGCTGCGGCTGCGCAGCGCCGAGGCAGGCGCGCTCGCGGCCGGGGACGCGCAAGCCGTGGCGCAGTCCATCCTCCAGCACGCCCTGGAACCGCTGGGCGCCGTCGCCGTCGCCATCTGGGCCGCCCACGCCGACCAGTCCCTGACGCTGGCAGGCAGCGCCGGATTCTCCGAGGAGGAACCGGCGCGCTGGCGCCATGTGCCGCCCGGCGTCCCCACCCCGGCCCGGCGCGCCCTCGACGACCGGGCCACCGTGACCTACGACGCGCTGGCCGACGCCGCCCTTCCGTCCATCGGGCTGCGGGAGCTGAGCGGGGGGCGCATGGCGGTCCCGGCCGGCACCGGAGGCCGGATCATCGGCGTCCTGGAGATCTGCTGGGCCGACCGCCTGCCCGGGCAGTCCCAGTCCACCGAACGTCAGGTGCAGGTCCTCGCCGAGCTGTGCGCGATCGCCCTGGAGAGCCACCCCGTCCCCGACCCGGACCCCCAGGCGAAGCAGCCCGCGGACCCCAGAGTGGGCGAACTCCTCGACCTCACCGACGGACTCCACGACCCGTGCCTGGTCCTCGAACCCCTCCTGGACGTGGCGGACACCCCGGCCGACTTCCTGATCCGGCACGTCAATCCGAGCTTCGTCGACTTCGCGGGCCGGTCGCGGAACGTGATCGCCGGAGCCCGGCTGCTCGACGCGTACCCGCTGGCCGCCGAACGCGGAGGGCTCTTCGAAAAGGTGGAGCACGTCCTCGCCACGGGCGAGCCGTTCCGCGCCCAGAGCATGCGGCTCGCCGCTGTCGTCGACACCGTCTCGCTGACCACACAGGCCCAGGTCAGCATCAGCCGCCAGGGCACCCACGTCCTGGTGGTGCTGCGCCTTGACGACGGCGCCCCCAGGGTGGCGAGTCTGCTCCAGCACGCCCAACGCCTCGGTCGCATCGGCGGGTTCGAGGAGAACCTGCTCTCCGGTGAGATCGCGTGGAACGATTCCCTCTTCGAACTGCACGGGCTGCCCCCCACCGCCGAGCCGATCCCGCTCGAACAGCTCGCCGCGCACGTCCATCCCGACGACACCCATTCCATCGGCCGGTTCCTGCGCGCCCTCCTGTACCACCAGCGCCCGGCGTCCGCCGCGTTCCGGTTGCAGCGCGCGGACAGCGTGGCCCGGCACATCCGGGTCGTCGCCGAACCCGTACTCGACGACAACGCACGTGTCGTCGCGGTGCGCGGCGCCTACCAGGACGTATCGGCCCAGCACTGGACCGAGGTCGCCCTCGCGGCCACCCGGGACCAGCTCGCCCAGAGCCAGCAGGAGACGGCCGAACGCAACCGGCTCGCCCTCCAGTTGCAGCAGGCCATCATGCCGCCCGACAACGGGCCTGTGGACCTGCACAACCTGAGCGTGGCCGTCCGGTACCGGCCCGCCGAGAAGGACCACCTCGTCGGCGGCGACTGGTACGACGCCGTGGCGCTGCCCTCCGGCCAGGTACTCCTGTGCGTGGGCGACGTGGCCGGGCACGGCATCGAGGCGGCCACCGGCATGGTGGCTCTGCGCAATGCCCTGCGCGGCCTCGCCACCACCGGCGCGGGCCCGGCCCAGCTCCTGACGTGGCTCAACTCCGTCACCCACCACCTCACCGAGAACGTCACGGCGACCGCGGTGTGCGGGCTGTACGATCCCGCCTCCCGCCAACTGCGCTGGGCCCGGGCGGGCCACCTGCCGCCCGTCCTCGTACGGGACGGAAAGGCGGGCGCGCTGCCCCAGATCGGCGGGATCCTGCTCGGCGCCACCGGCCAGGCCCGGTACGAGGAGGGGCGGACCCAGCTGGAGACCGGTGACACCCTGATGATGTACACCGACGGCCTGATCGAGCGCCGCGACCGTTCGGTGCAGGACTCGCTGGACAATCTGCTCCATGTGGCCCAGTCCGCACGCCAGTTGGGCCCGGGGAGCCGGCTGGAGCACCAGCTCGACCACCTGCTGCGGTACACGAACGCGGACACGGACGACGACACGTGCCTCATCGGAGTCACGGTGCGCTAGGGGGCGGCGGGGTGTCTGGCGGAGCCACGGCGCGCTCCAGTGGCACGCAGGCGCGGCAGGGGCACACAGGAGCTGACACTCCGGACGGCGGGCCCCCGGACGCCGGTCCGCCGTGCTCCGAGCCGCCGTGGTCCGGCCGAGCCGCCGTACTCCGGCTCGCCGTACTCCGGCCGGGCCGCCCGTCGGCCGCCGCCGGACATGGGGCGGCCCCGCGCATCCGAGGGGGGAGAGGATGGCGGGGCCGCAAGCCCGGGTCAGGCCGGGGGGACACGTGACCCTGAGGGGGCTTGCCTTCCGGGTGCCCGCGTCCCGTCCGCCCATGCGTGTGACGCGCGCTACATCCGTCAGGGTCACGCTCCCCGTGCCTGCTCGAAGCGTGCGCGTCCCTCGGCGAGGTCCACGATCGGCTCGGGATAGTCCAGACGCGCACGGTCCGCCGGCTCCATTTTCCAGGGCTCGTGGATGAACTTGCGCTCCACGCCCGCGAGTTCGGGCACCCAGCGGGTCACATAGGCGCCCTGTGGGTCGAAGCGCCTGCCCTGGGCCACCGGGTTGAGGACCCGGTTGGGCCGGGTGTCGGTGCCGGTCCCCGCCACCCACTGCCAGTTGAGCTGGTTGTTGGCGA
This sequence comes from Streptomyces sp. NPDC048416, assembly GCF_043200435.1. Classification (NCBI taxonomy): domain Bacteria; kingdom Bacillati; phylum Actinomycetota; class Actinomycetes; order Kitasatosporales; family Streptomycetaceae; genus Streptomyces; species Streptomyces sp. NPDC048416. The sequence continues at coordinate 70,673 of NZ_JBICXU010000020.1, read as the reverse complement.
GGTCCCCGTCGACCAGCAGCTCAAGGAAGTGACGGGCGCCGATCCGCCAGTCCGTGTAGAGGGTCTTGGTGAGGAAGCTCGCCACCAGCATCCGGCCCCGGTTGTGCATCCACCCCTCATGGGCGAGCTGGCGCATCGCCGCGTCCACCAGGGGATAGCCGGTGCGTCCCTGCCGCCACGCGGTGACCTCCCGCTCGTCGGTGCGCCACCGGTCGCCGCGGGGCCGGTAGTCCTCGTGCGCCGCTCGCGGCCGGGCCGCGAGCACCTGGTGGTGGAAGTCCCGCCAGGCCAGCTGCCGGACGAACGCCTGCGCCCCGGTGGAACCCTCGCGCCGTGCCAGATGGACGAGTTCGGCCGCGGACAGGGCGCCGAAGTGCAGGAAGGGGGACAGACGTGACGTGGCGTCGCCCGCCAGGTCGTCGTGCCCGTCCTCGTACGCGGCGACCTCGTCGGACAGCCACTGCCGAAGCCGCTGCCTGCCCGCCGTCTCGCCGCCCCGCATGACACCGGGCGACACGTCGTCCGGCCCCGGGCGCCGCGGCAGCGTGCCGGGCGCGACCTCGGGGACGGAGATCGTGCGCGGCGTGGCCGCCACCTCACGCACCCCCGCCGCGGTCCAGCGCCTCAAATACGGCGTGAACACCGTGTAGTGGTCGCTGCCCGCCGGAGTCACGGCGCCCGGCGCCAGCGCCGTCACCACCGCGTCGTGCACCGAAAGAGCGCAGCCGATCCCATCGAGCGCGGCGCGCAGCCGCTCCTCGCGCCGCGCGGCGTACCGGCTCACACCGCCCGCCAGGTGCACCCGCTCGGCCCCCACCGAGGTCACGAGGGCGCAGACCTCCGCCACGACATCACCGGTGCGCACCACCAGGTGCCCGCCGCGCCGGCGCAGACCGGCGTCCAGATCGGCCAGGCAGTCCGCGAGGAACGCCCGGCGGTTGGGCGCGTCGAACCCGGCCGCCCGCACCCCGTCGTCGTCCACGAACAGCGGGACCACCTGATCGGCTTCGCGCACCGCGGCGGACAGCACCGGGTTGTCGTGCAACCGCAGGTCGGAGGTGAACAGGACTACGGACACCGTCACGGGGTCGGCTCCTCGGCTCGGTCGGGGCGGGATGCGGTGCGCCCGAAGGCGGGGGCGGCGCCACGGAAATCCCCCGGCGGCCCTGGCTGGCTCGATCCTCCTGGACGCCGGCCGTCCCGCGTGTCATTGGGCGCGGGCGTGGCGAGGGATGGGGGCAGTCTTCGGGAAAGGGATCCGGTTGGCGCCGCTATGTGGCCGTTTCGGCTCGTCGTACGGGGATACCCGGCGCCACGATGGCCTTGGGCGTGCGGGGCCGCAGCACGCGCGCCAGGAACGTCGGGCTGCCGTCCCCGCTCCGGGCCACGGCCGTCCCTACCGCAACCCACCCACCGCAACCCACCCACCGCAACCCGCCCACCGCAACCCACCCCGCCGGTCCGCCTGCCGGGCCGTCGAACGCAAGGAGTGACATGCAACGCGAAGCCGCGCTGGAACTCGCCGACCTGGGCCAGCAGCTGAGGGTGGACGCCGTGCGCGCGGCCGCCGCGGCGAAGTCCGGCCACCCCACGTCCTCCATGTCCGCGGCCGATCTCGCGGCAGTTCTGCTCGCCCAGCACCTGCGCTACGACTTCGACACACCCGACCACCCGGGGAACGACAGGTTCATCCTCTCCAAGGGGCACGCCTCCCCGCTCCTGTACGCGATGTACCGCGCGGCCGGTGTGATCGACGACGAGCAGCTGCTCTCGTTCCGCAGCCGCGACAGCCTCTTCGAGGGCCACCCCACGCCCCGGCTTCCCTGGGTCGATGTGGCGACCGGCTCCCTCGGCCAGGGACTGCCGGTCGGCGTCGGCATGGCGCTGGCGGGCAAGCGGCTCGAACACGCGCCGTACCGGGTGTGGGTGCTGTCCGGCGACAGCGAGATGGCCGAGGGCTCGGTCTGGGAGGCCGCCGAGCACGCGGCGTACGAGAACCTGGACAACCTCACGCTGATCATCGACGTCAACCGGCTCGGCCAGCGCGGGCCCACCCGCCACGGCTGGGACCTCGACGCCTACGCCCGCCGCCTTCAGGCCTTCGGCTGGCACACGATCGAGATCGACGGACACGACATCGACGCGGTGGACGCGGCGTTCGCCGAGGCGGCGTCCACCACCTCGCAGCCCACCGCCGTCATCGCCCACACCCTCAAGGGACGGGGCGTCGCGGAGGTCGAGGACCGCGAGGGCCACCACGGAAAGCCGCTGCCGGACGCGGACGCCGCGATCGAGGAACTGGGCGGCCCCCGGTTCGTCCGCGTCGAGGTGTCCCCGCCGCCCAAGGCCCCCGCCCGACGGCGCCCGGACATCGGGCACCTGGACCTGCCGCGCTTCGAGGTCGGCGACTCGGTGGCCACGCGCGACGCCTTCGGTCAGGCGCTGGCCGCACTCGGCTCGGCCCGCGAGGACGTGGTGGCGCTCGACGGCGAGGTCGGCGACTCCACCCGTACGGAGCTCTTCGGCAAGGCGCACCCCGAGCGCTACTTCGAGTGCTACATCGCCGAACAACAGCTCGTCGCGGCCGCGGTGGGCATGCAGGCCCGGGGGTATGTCCCCTACGCATCGTCGTTCGCCGCCTTCTTGACCCGCGCCCACGACTTCGTACGGATGGCGGCCGTCAGCCAGGCCGGCATCAACCTCGTCGGCTCGCACGCCGGTGTCTCCATCGGCCAGGACGGCCCGTCGCAGATGGGCCTTGAGGACCTGGCCATGTTCCGCTCGGTGCACGGCAGCACGGTGCTCTACCCGTGCGACGCCAACCAGACGGTCCAGCTGGTCGCCGCGATGGCCGACCTGCCCGGGGTGCGCTACCTGCGCACCAGCCGGGGCGACGCCCCCGTCATCTATGGCCCCGACGAGCAGTTCGCCCCCGGCGGATCCAAGGTCCTGCGCTCGGGCGAGCACGACCGGGTGACGATCGTGGCGGCGGGCGTCACGGTCCAGGAGGCGCTGCGCGCCGGCGACCTCCTGGACCGGGAGGGCATCGACGTACGGATCATCGACCTGTACTCGGTGAAGCCCGTCGACACCCGGACCCTCCAGGAAGCCGCGCAGGCGACCGGCTGCCTCGTCACGGTGGAGGACCACCATGTGCAGGGCGGGATCGGCGACGCGGTGGCCGAGGCCTTCGCGGACGGCCGCCCGGTGCCCCGCCTGGTACGGCTCGGCGTGCAGAACATGCCCTCATCGGCGAGCCCCGAGGAGCAGTTGCACCTGGCGGGCATCGACGCCGAGTCGATCGCGGCGGCGGTACGGCTGCTCGTGGAGCGCGTCGTCGTCCCCTGACCGGAGCGACCCGCGCAACACCGACGGCGCGCCGGATGCCGCGATGTCCGGACCCCGAGTGCCACCGTGTACCCGTCGACAGCGTGCCCCGACGCCCGGCGTACGAGCCGGGCGCCCGGCCGGGCGCGCGTACAGAAAGCGGGTGCCCGGTGGCGCGAGGGGACGAGACGGAACACGACGCGGCCGGGCCGCCGCGGTGTCTGGTGACCGGCGCCACGGGATACATCGGCGGCCGGCTCGTGCCCCAGCTCCTGGACGCCGGACACCAGGTGCGCTGCCTCGCGCGTTCCCCCGAGAAGCTGCGCGACCAGCCGTGGGCCGACCGGGTCGAGGTGGTGCGCGGCGACGTCACCGACCCCGCATCCGTGGCGGACGCCCTGCGCGGCATCGACGTCGCGTACTACCTGGTGCACGCGCTCGGCACCGGAGCGGATTTCGAGCAGACCGACCGCGAGGCCGCCCACACCTTCGCGGACGGGGCTGCCGCCGCCGGGGTACGGCGGATCGTCTACCTCGGCGGGCTCACGCCGGTGGGCGTGCCGGTGCGGGAGCTGTCGCCGCACCTGCGCTCGCGCGCCGAGGTGGGCGAGATCTTCCTGGCGGGCGCGGTGCCGGCGACCGTGCTGCGGGCCGCCGTCGTCATCGGCTCGGGCTCGGCCTCGTTCGAGATGCTGCGCTATCTGACCGAACGGCTGCCGGTCATGGTTACCCCCAGCTGGGTCGCCACCCGGATCCAGCCCATCGCCATCCGTGACGTGCTGCGCTACCTCGTCGCGAGCGCCCGCATGCCGCCGGAGGTCGACCGGGCCTTCGACATCGCGGGCCCCGACATCATGACCTACCGCGCCATGATGGAGCGGTACGCCAAGGTCGCGGGCCTTCCGCACCGGCTGATCCTCCCGGTGCCCATGCTCAGCCCGAGACTTTCCAGTCATTGGATCGGCCTGGTCACCCCGGTGCCCCGCGCCATCGCCCGGCCGCTCGCGGAGTCCCTGCGCCACGAAGTGGTCTGCGGCGAACACGACATCACGCGGTACGTGCCCGACGAGCCGGGCGCCCCGCTCGGTTTCGACCAGGCCCTCGAACTGGCCCTGCGGCGCGTCCGTGAGGCCCAGGTCGTCACGCGCTGGTCCAACGCCTCGGTACCCGGCGTGCCCAGCGACCCCCTGCCCACCGACCCCGACTGGGCGGGCGGCAGCCTCTACACCGACGTCAGGGAGCGGACCGTCCAAGCGCCCACCGCCGTACTGTGGCGCGTGGTGGAAGGGATCGGCGGCGAGCACGGCTGGTACTCCTTCCCGCTGGCCTGGGCGGTGCGGGGGTGGCTCGACCGGCTGGCGGGCGGCGTGGGTCTACGACGCGGCCGGCGCGACGCGCACCGGCTGCGGGTCGGTGACTCGCTGGACTTCTGGCGGGTCGAGGAGATCGTCCCCGGCCGGCTATTGCGGCTGCGCGCGGAGATGAGACTGCCGGGCCTCGCCTGGCTCGAAATGCGGACGGAACCGGACGAGCACGGGCGCAGCCGGTACCGGCAGAAGGCGATCTTCCATCCGCGCGGGCTGCTCGGGCACGCGTACTGGTGGAGCGTGTCCCCCTTCCACGCCGTCGTATTCGGCGGCATGGCCCGCAATGTGGCCAAGGCGGCCGAGGCGGATCCCGGCCCCGGCGCAGCAGGTCCGGCGTGACGCTCAGCCCCGTGTGACGCGGCGCCCGGCCGTGCGGCGCACGCGATGGCATGGGCGGGTTCCGGCCGTACGGCGGCGTCGGCGGGTGCACGTTCGGCCGGGGAGATTGCGGGCAGAAGCACCAGCACGCACATATCCACGGGCCCATCATCTGGGGGTTTTCGATCATGGCTAGCCCGCCTGCCACCACCGGTCCGCCGCCGGACGTCGCGCAACGCGCCACGGGTCCGGCCACAGCCGCCCAGGCACGGGACGCGGCTCGCGCCTTCCTCGCCGCGCTCGTGCCCCGGCCGTCGAACGAGAACAGTGAGAACGTCGTGCTCGTCGTGTCCGAGCTCGTCACCAACGCGCTGCGGCACGCGGGCGGCGCCACGGCGCTGCACCTGGCCGCCGACCGGGGTGCGCTGCACGTCAGCGTCCGCGACCCCAGCCCCGAGCCGCCCAGGGAGCGCCGCCCGGATCTGCGGGGGTGCGACGGCGGATTCGGCTGGCACCTGGTCCGCTGTCTGGCCCGGAGTGTGGCCGTCGTCCCCGCCGCCGACGGCGGGAAGAACGTCTGCGTCGCCCTGCCCCGCTGACCGCTCCCCGACCGTGAACACGCGCCCCGCGCGCGCCGCTCCCACCCTGCGCGCTTCGGCCAGTTGGGGGTGGCGGCGCATGATCCGGATCGCCGGGGGCAGGCGCTTGCTTCGACGGACGTAGTTACGGCGACTAGGGAGGTTGTCCTCATGGCAGCGGCGCAAGTGACGGGACGCGAGCGGACGGACCGGACGGCGGCCATGACCATGGAACCCGGGCTGGGGGAGCTGCCTTGGGTCGAGGATGCGGGGAAGGTGGCGCCGAAGGACGCCCGTGAACTGTCGAAGGTCTTCTTCGAGCGGCTTCAGGTACTCGAAGAGGGCACGGCGGAATATCAGTACGCGCGCAACACGCTCATCGAGATGAACCTGTCCCTGGTGCGTTTCGCCGCGGGCCGCTTCCGCAACCGCGGCAGCGGCGAGATGGAAGACGTCATCCAGGTCGGCACCATCGGACTGATCAAGGCGATCGACCGGTTCGAGTTGTCGCGCGAGGTGGAGTTCACCTCGTTCGCCGTGCCGTACATCGTGGGTGAGATCAAGCGGTTCTTCCGCGACACCACCTGGGCGGTGCATGTGCCGCGCCGCCTCCAGGAGCTGCGGGTGGACATCGCGAAGGCCAAGGAGAAGCTCGCCCTCGACCTGGACCGCGATCCGACCGTGCGTGAACTCGCCGCCGAACTGGACCTGGACGAGGACGAGGTCGTCGAGGGCCTGGTCGCCGCCAACGGATACACGGCGGGCTCCCTCGACATGTCCGCCGACACCGAGGACGCGGGCCGGGCGGCCGGGAGCAGGAGCCGTACGCTCGTCGACTTCCTCGGCGAGGACGACCCCGGCATGGAGAAGGTGGAGAACCTTCAGTCCCTGGCCCCGCTGATGGGGGACCTCACCGAGCGTGAGCGCCGGATCGTGAGCATGCGGTTCGGGCAGGAGCTGACGCAGTCGGAGATCGGTGCGGAGCTCGGTGTCTCGCAGATGCAGGTGTCACGCCTGCTGTCGCGCATCCTGACCAAGCTCCGCGCCGGGATGTCCGAGGAGCAGTCCACCGCACGCGCCTGACCTTCGGGTGTGCCGCGGCGGGACTTCGATGCGGGCCGGAGTCCCGCCGCCGGTGAACGGATTCCCGATTCGTGCGAGAGCCGGCGCCTGCCCGAGTCCGAATGCTGGAGGCGATCCTTGAGTTCCGTGCGCGAGACCGTGTTCATGAACCTGGAGGCCGAAGGGGCCGCACGCGTCCCGGTGGTTACGCAGCTGACGTATGAGCCGGACGATCCCTTCGCGATCGGCGTCTGCTTCGAGCTCCAGGAAGACATCGCCGTCATGTGGAGGATCGAGCGGGACCTGCTGGCTCAGGGACTGCACCGCGCGATCGGCGACGGCGATGTACGGGTGGCTCCGCAGGTCGTCGCGGGGCGCCGCGAGGCGCGTATCGAGCTCGCCGGGTGCGGGCTCGACGGGGCATGGGGATGCGCGGTGTTCTCCGCGTGGGAACCCGCCCTGCGCCACTTCCTGGACAAGACGTACGAGGTCGTTCCGCCCGGGCAGGAAGAGGTCGACGTGGACGCGTTCTTGACCGAGGTCCTGGCGGCGGGCTGAACCGCCCGGGGCCTGCCGCCGCGTATCGCTCCGCGTATGCGAGGCTTATTCAAGGCGTGCGAACGGCCCGCACCCAGGACAGGCCGGTCTTCACGGCCGCGCACCCGGGACAGGCCGGCCTCCGCGTCCCGCGCCCGGGAGAGGCCGGCCCTCACTCATGAGAGGCCGGCCGGCCCGTTTGAAAACGTCCATGGCGGCCAGGCGTATGGATGTCCACGCACGTGACCCATGGTGGAGGCGAACCGATGTCTGCCGACAAGAAGGCCAAGGCGAAGGCGGAACAGGCCAAGGGCAAGGCGAAGGAAGCCCTCGGCCGTATGACGGGCAATGACCGGCTCACCGCCGAGGGGCGGATCGACCAGGTCAAGGGCGAAACGCGCGAGGAGAAGGAGAAGGCCAACGAGGCCTTCAGGCGCTGAGCGCTGCCGCCGCCGTCCCGGCGGGAAGACGAAAGCGACGTCGCCCGCCGACGCGAACAACGCGAAGAAAGCTCGCCGCGACAACTTAGGGAAAGGGGCATCGTGATGAACAGCGATCTCTGGGGTTACCAGGACACGAGCGGCCATCTCGCCGGAGTCGACCTGCGCGGGTGGAAGGTCGAGGCGGCCGACGGAAACATCGGCAAGGTCGACAACCATTCCGACGAGGTCGGCGCCGCACACCTCGTGGTGGACACCGGGCCGTGGATCTTCGGGAAGCGTGTCCTGCTGCCGGCCGGCACGGTCACCAGGCTCGACCCGGACGACAAGAAGATCCACGTGGCCCTCACCCGCGACCAGGTCAAGGGCTCGCCGGAGTTCGAACCGGCCACCCACCTGGACGACCCCTCGTACCGCGACCTGGTCGGCCGCTACTACGACGGGCGGCCCCACTGACCTGCCCCCTGTCGGTCTCGTCCTGTGCGCGTGTCCCGTCCGCGTGTCCTGTCCGCCCATGCGGATGACATCAGTAGTGCGAAGTGGAGTGAAGGGTGTCTGTCGTGAAGAGTGCGCTGCCCGATGCGGAGCTGAAGGTGGTTGGTCCGGCGCTTCAGGGTGCGCTGGTCGATCTGGTCGATCTGTCGTTGGTGGCGAAGCAGGTGCACTGGAATGTGGTCGGGCCGCGTTTTCGGTCGGTGCATCTTCAGTTGGACGATGTGGTGGCGACGGCGCGGCAGCATTCGGACACGGTGGCTGAACGTGCTGCTGCGCTTGGCGTGAATCCGGATGGTCGGGCTGCGACGGTGGCGGGGAGCAGTGCGATCGGTACGGTGCCGGAGGGGTGGATCAAGGACTCCGAGGCGGTGGAGGTGCTGGTGGTGGCGCTGGGCCGGGTGGTGGAGCGGATGCGTGAGCGGATCGCGGTGACTGATGAGCCGGATCCGGTGAGTCAGGATCTGCTGATCGCGGTGACCGGTGATTTGGAGAAGCACGCCTGGATGTTCCGCGCCGAGAGCAGCTGAACCCACGCGTCGTCGGGAGCGGGGTGGCCGGGCGGGCCACCCCGCTCCGTGCTGCCCGCCCCGCAACGGCTCGTCCGCCGCGGCCCCGAAGGCGAGGGCGGCCGCGCCGAAAGTCCGCCCCCCTCGCAGCGCGCGAGAGCGAGTTGCGCGCCGGGCCGGGGCGCCGCTCACGGCAGGCGGGACGCGGGGCCGGGTGTGAGACTGCCTCACGAGAGGAGGCGGTTGCCATGAGCGTGGACGACACCCGGGATGCGGGCTGCGGGGAGCGATTGCTGGAGGACCTGCTCGCCCAGGCGCACAGCGCGACGCCCATGGACCTGCCGGTACTGGTCAACCGCTGCGCCGAGGCGTTCGGTCTGGGCGAGGTCGTCATCTACCTCACCGACCTCCAGCAGCGCAGCCTGATCGGGCTCACCGAAGGCCTCGCGACCCTGGACATCGACACGTCCGTTGCCGGCTGGTGCTACCGGACCGTGTCCCAGCGCATCGAGGACATGGAGACCGGCGTCCTGTGTCTGTGGCTGCCCGTCGTGGACGGAGCCGAGCGCCTGGGAGTGCTCGGTGTGCGGACGCGCTCCGTGGACGCCGTACGGCTGCGGCGCTGCCGCATGCTGACCGGGATCGTGGCGATGGCCATCACCTCCAAACGCGCCTACAGCGACAGCTTCGCGCGCCGGGCGCGGGTCGAGCGCATGCAGCTCCCCGCCGAAATGCTCCGCGCCTTCCTGCCCCCACGCACCATCGGCAACGCGCACGTGGTCTCCACCGCCGTGCTGGAACCGGCGTACGAGATCGGCGGCGACGCCTTCGACCATTCACTCACTCAGTCCACGCTGCACGCGACGATCCTCGACGCCATGGGCCACGACCTGGCATCGGGCCTGACGACCTCGGTCGCCCTGGCCGGCTGCCGCAACGCACGACGGGCCGGCGCCGGGCTGCTCGACCTCGTCCAGACCATCGACCAGGCACTCGCCCAGTGGCTGCCCGACAAGTACTGCACCGGCATCCTCACCCAGCTCGACCTGGCCTCCGGTCTGTTCCGCTGGTGCAACTGCGGGCATCCGCCGCCGGTGCTGATCCGTGACGGACGCGTCGTCGAAGGCGCCCTGGAGCGCACGGCCCAGCCGCCGATGGGGCTTCCGGCCAGGTTCAGCGACGATCCGAGGGCCGTCCACGAACTGCCCCTGGAGCCCGGCGACCGTGTCCTGCTCTACACCGACGGCGTCACGGAGGCGCGCACCGCCAACGGCGGGGAATTCGGCATGGACCGCTTCACGGACTCCATCATCCTGGCCACCGCCGCCGGCGAACTGGCCGCCGAGTCGCTGCGCCGCCTCATCCACTCCATCCTCGACACCGAGGACAGCGACCTGCGCGACGACGCCACCATGCTCCTCATCGAATGGTGGCCCCCCACCACCAAACCCAGCAGGCCCACCGGAGGCGTGGCCTGAGCACGTCCCGGCGATCCTCCAAGAGGGGGTCCGGCGGCTGCCGGAACGATAACGCGGCTGATGGCGGGGCAGTAGCTGAGGTATGGATACGACTCAAACGCATGCCGATGCCTGGTCCGACGTCCCGCTGAGCGCCGTCGCGCTCGTGTGCACGCTGTCTCCGTCCCCCGCCGATTCGAGTTCCCACCTGCTGGCCGAGCAGGCGATGTCGTCGCTCGCCGAGCACGGGGTGACCGGGAAGGTCATCCGTGTGGCGGACCACGATGTGAAGCCCGGTGTGAAGACCGACATGGGTGAGGGGGACGCCTGGCCCGCGATCCGCGAGAGCGTCCTGAACGCGGACATCCTGCTCATCTCCACGCCGATCTGGCTCGGCCATCCCTCCAGCATCGCCCAGAAGGTCATGGAACGGCTGAACGCGGACATCTCGGAGACCGACGACGAGGGGCGTCCGCTCATGTACGGCAAGGTCGCCGCGGTGTGCGTGGTGGGCAACGAGGACGGCGCGCACAAGGTCAGCGCCGACATCTTCCAGGGACTCAACGACATCGGATTCACACTGGCTCCCGGAGCGGTCACCTACTGGGTCGGCGAAGCCATGCAGAAGAGCGACTACCTCGACCTCGTCAGCACGCCCAAGGCCACCGCGGGTACCACCGCCGCGCTCGCCGCGAACGCCAGCCACCTCGCCCGGCGCCTCAAGGCAGCCCCCTATCCGGCCTGACGCGGGAGGCCGTCCGGCCCGTCGGTCACCCAGGGTGATCTGAACGGGCGGGAGTGGGTGAGCGAACCTAGGATGATGCCGGTCGGGCCACATCAGGACAGGCGCACTCGCGCCGTCCGGCCACCGAACCGACCCTCACCCGGTCCACGGACACGTGGAGGATTCATGCGATTCACCCACACCTGCGCAACCGCGGCCGCCGTCGCCGCCCTCGCTCTCTCCGGCGCGGCGCCCGCGTTCGCCGCGGCCAGCCCCGCCGCCAACCCCGACGCGGCCTTTCTCCAGGCGATCCACCAGTCCAACCTGGCCGAGATCGCCGCGGGCAAGGACGCACACGCCCACGCCAAGAGCACCTGTGTGAAACAGGTCGGCGACGTCCTCGTGCGTGACCACACCACGCTGGACGCCAAGGGGGCGACGCTCGCCAAGAGCAAGAGCATCACCCTGCCGAAGGAACCCAACGCCGACCAGCAGAAGAGCCTGTCCGCGCTGAAGCCGAAGAACGGCACCACGGCGTACGACACCGCCTGGCTGAAGGTGCAGAGCACCGGTCACCAGCAGGCACTCACGCTGATCGACAAGGAGCTGAAGTCGGGCAAGGACGCCCAGATCCAGGCGGCCGCCAAGGCGGCACGGCCCGTCGTGGCCGCGCACCTGAAGATGGTCGAGGGCGGCGTCTGCCACGCCCCGATGCCCAGCGGCACGCCGAGCGCCACGCCTCAGCGGTGACCTCGCGCAGGCCCGCGAGGCCAGCGCGACCCCGTCGGCCCTGAAGGGTCGCAGCCGCGAGCCACGCCTCGGCTGCGCCGCGGCACACCTGCGGGGACAGCCTGCATGGCCCTCAACTCCCTTCCTGCATGGGGGAGTTGGGGGCCCTGTGGGGTACGTGCGGGGTATGTGCCGGACGCGCGCCCTGTCCGCCCTGTCCCTGTGTGCCTCCCCGCGGACCGGCCCCCGGGGTTCGACAGCACCCCGCCGAACACCGCGAGCACCGCTCTTCGACAGCTCTTTTCGCGTGGTGTGAGCGGACGATGACAACGGGGCCCGGGCCCCCGGAGCGCTGTTTTGCTGGGCGCATGACCACCAACCACGCCGCTTCGACCGGACGTCTCCCTTCCCGCGCATCCTGCAAGGCCGGCCCGTCCCGCGCCGCCCGCCCTGCCGCTCGGCTCACGTCCGGCGCCCTGCGTAGGGGGGCCACCGTCGCCGCGGTGCTCGGCATCGCCCAGCTCGTCTGCACCGCCGCCAACGCCGATGTGCCGGGCGGCAAGCAGCCGCCCGCCGTGGACGTACGCGTGCACGAGCACGGCACCGAGGGGATCTGGACCGTGCGTTGCACAGCGGCGGGCACCGTCCTTCCGGTGCCGGCCGCGCCCACGGGCGGGCCCTGACGGCGCGCGACCCGCGTCACGCCCCTTGAGGCACCACGGGGTCCGCGCCGGGCGGGACCGGGACCGGGACGGGCAGTGCCAGATCCACGGTCACCCGGCCCTCGCCCCCGTGGTGCGTGGCCGCCGATGCCAGGGGCGCGTGGCCCGCGGCGGTCGCGGCCAGGACGTACGGGCCGCCCTGCGGGACCTCCACCGCGTACCGGCCGCTCTCGTCGGTGTGGGCGGAGCCCGCCTGACGCCCGTGGCGGTCGATCAGCGTGACCTTGGCGTGGGCGACGGGAGCGCCGGACGCGCCGACGACCTGGCCGTGGAAGGCGGCCAGTGCCTCGGTGACCCGCTCCAGGGCCGCGTCCTCCTCGCTGCTGGCGCGCAGCTGCGGCACGGCGGACGGGCGGCCCTTGGGCAGGAAGGCGGCGAGCACGAGACCGCCGGCGACCGCGCCCGTGGCGATCATGAACGAGACGCGGAAGCCGTGCATGGTCGGGAGCGCGACCGGGCCGAAGTTCTTCGAGGTGTTGGCGAGCACCATGCCGATGACCGCGCTGGAGACGGACGTACCGATCGAACGCATCAGGGTGTTGAGCCCGTTGGCCGCGCCCGTCTCGGACGGGTCGACCGCGCCGATGATCAGCGCGGGCAGCGAGGAGTAGGCGAGGCCGATGCCCGCGCCGACGATCACCGAGATGACGATGGTCTGCCAGGCCGCGCTCATCAGGCCGAGCCCCGCCCCGTACCCGATCGCGATGATCAGCATGCCGAGGATGAGGGTGGTCTTCGGGCCGTACTTGGCCGAGAGCCGCGCGTAGACCGGCGCGGTCAGCATCATGGTCAGGCCGAGCGGCGCCACGCACAGGCCGGCGACGACCATGGACTGGCCGAGGCCGTACCCGGTGGCGGAGGGCAGCTGGAGCAGCTGGGGCAGGACGAGCGAGATGGCGTAGAAGGCGACGCCGACCATGGTGGAGGCGAGGTTGGTGAGCAGCACCTCGCGCCGGGCGCTGGTGCGCAGGTTCACCAGCGGCGCCTTGACGCGCAGCTCCATCACGCCCCACAGGACGAGAACGACGACCGCCGCGCCGAGCAGACCGAGCGTCGTGGTCGAGCCCCAGCCCCAGTCGCTGCCCTTGGTGATCGGGAGCAGCAGCAGGACCAGGCCCGCGGAGAGGCCGAGAGCACCGAGCACGTCGAAGGTGCCGGCCGCCTTGACGTCGCTCTCCGGTACGAACAGGAGGGTGAGGACGATGGCGGCCACGCCGAGGCCCGCCGAGGCGAAGAACAGGGCGTGCCAGTCGGTGTGTTGGGCGACCACGGCGGCGAGCGGAAGCGCGAGCCCGCCGCCCACGCCTATGGACGAGCTCATCAGGGCCATCGCCGACCCCAGCTTCTCGCGGGGCAGCTGGTCGCGCATGAGGCCGATGCCGAGCGGGATCGCGCCCATGGCGAAGCCCTGGAGGGCGCGGCCGACGATCATCACGAGGAGCTGGCTGGTGAAGCCCGCGACCAGCGAGCCGACCACCATGATGGCGAGGCTGGCGAGCAGCATGCGGCGCTTGCCGTACAGGTCGCCGAGCCGGCCCATGATCGGGGTGGCCACGGCGCCGGCCAGCAGGGTCGAGGTCATGACCCAGGTGGCGTTGGCCGGTGACGTGCTGAGCAGGACCGGGAGGTCCTTGATGACCGGCACGAGCAGCGTCTGCATCACGGCGACCGTGATGCCGGCGAAGGCGAGTACCGGGACGACACCGCGTATGCCGCGGGGCGCGGCCTGCTGGTGAGGTGTCGGATGGGGCATTGCGGAGCCTCCGGGGGCGGGAGTGGTCGTCGGCCGCACCCGCGGGGGGTACATGCGGCATAAACCTGTTTCCCCAGGCGACTATTCCGGGGCTGCCCGATAAGTGCGGTACGGGCGTGAAACTTGACCTGGATGGGTAACGCTTGACCTTTTCATTGCCGTATCCGGCGGGGGCGCGGTCAGCCGGAGACGCCGATGTTCTCGTGCGGTCCGCCTCCGGTCGCCTCGCTGGACACCGGTACGGCCGGCACCGCCTGTGCGGGAGCGCCCGTCCCGGTGACACGGTCGGCGGCCGTCGCTCGGCGGCGTGCCAGGTGGCCGATCAGCACGGCCGCGAGCCCGACGGTCCCGGCGAGCGCGGGCCAGTACACGTAACGGAAGTTGGACTGCGGCGCCGTGGGCAGATAGGCGAGGATGTACAGGGCCGAACTGGCCCCGAGCAGGCGCAGTTCCCGTGAGTAGGGACCGGCCCATCGGCGGCGCAGGGCGAACACCAGCGAGACCGCCAGCCAGAACCAGCCCTGGAAGAGCATCGGCACATCGTGCACGAAGCCCGTCACATAGCTCTGCACGGTGAACTCAAGGGACTCGTTGACCGGCGCGCCCTTCAAGGCGTCGAGCTTGGTCACGGAGCCGTCGTAGAACGGCAGATTGCCCTGGAAGAGCAGCTTCGAGAACACCCGGGCCCGGTAGGCGAGATAGCCCTTCCAGTGCCGGGGCATCTGCTGCGTCCACATGCGGGTCAGTACGCCGGCGTTGCGGCCGAGTTCCGTGACACCGAGCGAGCGGTCCCGCGGATAGCAGTTGAAGTACACGTCGGCCGGGACCTTGCGCTTCGCGCAGTCGACCGTCGCGGTGACCAGGCGGTCACGGAAGTCCGCGCTCGCACCGGCCTCTTCGGCGGCGGCGCGGATCTGCGCCGGGCCGAGTACATGGGTGAGGTCGTCCAGCGGGATCTGCGCGTACTGGCGGGTGGCCACCGGGCCGGTGGCCGCCGACACGCCGACGCTCCCGACGGTGGTGACCAGAACGAGGATGCCGGTGGCGGCCAGCCAGCGGCGACGGCCCGGGGCCGGCCACACCGCGAGGACCAGCAGCGCGAACACGGGGACCACGGCGGGAAAGCCGTTCTTGCGGACCAGGACGGCATAGGCGAGGAACAGCACACCGAGGACCAGCAGGGCCCAGCGCGACCGGGCCCGGCCGGGCGGCAGCTCACGCGCGGTGAGCGCCACCGCGAGGGCGGCGAGCAGCGCGTACGCCATGTGGACGTCCTTCCACACCACCCCCGTGAAGGTCAGGATGTGGGGCGTCAGCCCGACGGCGAGCATCACGAGGGACAGCCCCCGGCTCCCGGTCCTGCGCCACACCAGCAGGGCCAGAACCCACAGCGATGCCCACAGGACGGCGGCCTGGAGCGCGGCCATGGCGGAGATGGCGCCCGTGCCGTCGATGAGGATCCGCCACACCAGGGCCATCACCGGGGGATGCCAGTCCGTCACCGGCCGTTCGCCCAGGGCCTGTTGGAGCTGATCGGCGCTGTCCTCGCTCAGATAGCCGGGGTGGAAGACGGTGTTCACCGCCATGGCGCAGAGCGCGGCGAGCGCCGCGAGACACCAGGGCCACAGGGTGCCGTCCCGACGGGCGCGGTCCCAGGCAGTGGTCCACCTGTGGAGGGTTGCGGGCACGGGTGCGGAGTCCTTTCCGGCAGGGGTGAAGACGAGAGTGCGGTAGGCGACGAAACGGAGCAGCGTCGCCGCCGCCCAGCCCACGAGGCGCGCCGCATTGTCGCTCAACGGCGAACCGAGGCCCAGGAGTTCATGCGCGACGAACACGGGCGCCGCGGTCACGGCCATGCCCGCCAGGTTGACCGCCACGAACCACACGACCTCGCGCCGGTCGACGGCGCCGCGCCGGTCCCGATAGGTCCAGTGACGGTTGCCGAACCAACTCACCACCATCGCGAGCGAGGTGGCCACCACGGAGGCGAGAACGGGCACCGATTTCAGGGGCCCGCCGCCGGAGGACGAGCCGAGGATCAGCAGATTGAAACTCGCGGTCTCCACGACGAACGCGACAGCGCCGACCACACCGAAGGCGGCGACCTCTCGCCAGATCTTTCGCACCCATTCGGATACGACTCGACTCAAGGCCCTCGATTGCAGCATGCCTAGAACGTAAACGTAAGGAAGCTCAATGAACAAGCTGAGGTACCATCTGCACACTCAGCGCCCAAAACCACTGGATTTTTTCACATAATGAGGGTCCTCTGATGAATCCGGCGATTGTGTGTGTCATTCCCTGTTACAACGAGGAAGCCGCGATCGGAAAGGTCGTCACCGACCTTCGCGCGACACTTCCCGAGGCGGTCATCTACGTATATGACAATGCCTCGACGGACGACACCGTCGCCGAAGCCCTGAAAGCGGGAGCCATCGTGCGGCACGAGCCGCGCAAGGGCAAGGGCAATGTGATCCGCCGTGCCTTCGCCGACATCGAGGCCGACGCGCTGCTCATCATCGACGGAGACGACACCTACGACGCCTCGCGAGCACGCGAGCTGGTCGACCTCCTCTTCGAGGGCCCCTACGACCAGGTGGTCGGAGCGCGCAGGGAGATCGTCGAGACCGCCTACCGTGCGGGCCACGCGGTCGGCAACCGAGTGCTCACCGGCACCGTGCGCTCGCTGTTCGGCAACGACGTCAGCGACATGCTCAGTGGCTACCGCGTCTTCTCCCGCCGCTACGTCAAGTCCTTCCCCGCGCTGTCGAGGGAGTTCGAGACCGAGACGGAGATGACGGTGCACGCCCTCAGTCTGCGCCTGCCGACCGCCGAGATGGAGGTCGACTTCAAGGACCGCCCGGCCGGAAGCGTCAGCAAGCTGCGCACCTACCGGGACGGCTGGCGCATCCTGAAACTCATCCTGGGTCTCGCCCGCCGGCAGCGCCCCTCACAGTTCCACGCCGTCATCGCCGCACTGCTCACCCTGGTCTCCCTGGTGCTCGGTCTCCCGCTGGTCACCGAATTCGTCCGCACCGGCACCGTGCCCCGACTGCCCACCGCCGTCCTGGCAGCCGCGATCATGATCATCGCGGTGCTCGTGCTGATGGTCGGATACATCCTGGAGTCGTTCATGCACATGCGCCAGGAACAGGCCCGCCTCGCCCACCTCAGATACCCGGCCCCGGCA
Source organism: Streptomyces sp. NPDC048416 (assembly GCF_043200435.1). NCBI lineage: Bacteria > Bacillati > Actinomycetota > Actinomycetes > Kitasatosporales > Streptomycetaceae > Streptomyces > Streptomyces sp. NPDC048416. The sequence goes on along the minus strand of NZ_JBICXU010000020.1, from coordinate 53,468 downwards.
CGCGGCGCGGACTTCGTACCCGAACTGCTGAGGGACACGGCCGGCGGTTCCTGAATTCGGACGTCCGCTCCGTCCGGGGGCGTGCGGAAAGGCCGTGCAATTCGGCTGCCGTCCGTGTCCGCGAACCGGGCGGAATGGCAGGGACAGGCGGGCAATTGATGGCCGCGGCGGTGGGGGACAAGAAATGAGGGACGGGTCAACGGCCGCGGCGCGGCGCCCCATTACCGCCGGGCCCGCAGAGCGGGGACGCCGCACGACCGTTCGCCGGGAGCGCTCGCTAACCTGTGCACATGACTGAGCAGCCTTTCGTGCCCGATGACTTCGTCGCTCCTCGGGGTCTTGCGGCCGAGGGGTTCCGCCTGGAACCGCTCGGGCCGCAGCACAACGAATCCGACCACGTCGCCTGGATGTCGAGCATCGAGCACATCCGGACCACGCCCGGCTTCCACGGCCGTGACTGGCCGCCGGCCGAGGGCATGGACCTGGCGGCGAACCTGCGGGACCTCGTGGCCCACGCCAAGGACTTCGCAGCGCGAACGGGTTTCACCTACACGGTTCTCGACGCGGCGGGTGACGTGATCGGCTGTGTCTACATCTACCCGTCGCGCACGCACCGGCATGTGACGGACGTCCGCTCCTGGGTGTGTGCCGCCCGTGGTGAACTGGACGGTCCACTGCACAACGCCGTGGCCGCCTGGCTGGCATCCGACTGGCCCTTCGCGGAAGTGGACTACCGCTGAGGCACTGGAACGGATGGGGCTTCGCCGCCGGATGGGGCTTCCGGGTCGGACGGGGCTTCCGGGCCGAAGGAGGCCTCCACAGCGGATGGGACCTCCGGAGCGAGTGGAACCTCGGCAAGGGAGGGAGTCGCGCCCCTCGCCGTTCGGCGGGCGCCCCACCCCGCGGCGACCGGGCGCGGCATGACTCATAGGGTGGCTCGGCATGGAGCCATGTTTTCGCAGCGGTGAGGTCATCGTCAGGAGAGAGATCCTTGAGGGACGCGAGTGGATGGTCTATCCCCTGCGCGTCGTCGCCGACGACGGTGTGCTGCTCGCCGCCTATCTGGCCAAGGGCACACCGCTCTCGTTCGGCGGCGGCGAGTTCAAGTGGGGCCCGCATCCCTGGGTGCACTTCGAGCACACCTGGCAGTCGGACGGCGTGCTGCAATTGCAGCGGGCCGGCGACGGATACTCCGTATGGGCCCGGCTGAAGGACGGCGAGCTCCAGGACTGGTACGTCAACTTCCAGGAACCCCTGCGCCGCACGGCCCACGGGTTCGACACGCTCGACCAGGAACTCGACCTGGTGATCGCCGCCGACGGCTCCTCCTACACGTGGAAGGACGTCGACCACTTCGAGGAACGGGTGCACGCGGGCGGCTTCGGACCGGGCGAGCCGGAGGCGGTGCGGGCCGCTGCCGCCGAGGTCGTGGAGTTGATCGAGAGCGGTGGGCGCTGGTGGGAGGGGTGGAGTGCCTGGCGCCCGTCGCCCGAATTCTCCGAGGCGCCGGCATCCGTCGCCCTCTCGGACACGCGTGCGTCGTGGGAGCGCACTGATACCGGCCGCGTCCCGACATCGTCGTGATGGACATTCGGATGCCCGTTCTCGACGGTGTCGGCGCGACGCCAGGACAGCCCGGTAGCCTCCCGGCTGCCGTGTGGTGGTCCTGAGCACCAGGGATGCCGCAGCGGCCGCGGTGGGCGGGCCGGGGTGCCGCCCACCGCGGTGCTGGCAGCGTGGACCGCTCAGGCCGCCCGCCGCGGTGCCGGGGGCGCGGACCGCTCAGGCCGTCCGCCCGGCCCGCTCGCGGTGGGCACGCACGATCTCCGCGTACCGGTGCCCGCTCGCCTTGATGGTGCGCGCCTGGGTGGCGTAGTCGACGTGAACGAGGCCGAAGCGCTTGTCGTAGCCGTACGCCCACTCGAAGTTGTCGAGCAGGGACCAGGCGAAGTATCCGGCGAGCGGGGCGCCCTTGCGGGCGGCGGATGCGCACGCGGCGAGGTGGCGCTCCAGATAGTCCTGCCGCTCGGGGTCGTCGACACCGCCGTCGGGACGCACGGCGTCGGGAAAGGCCGACCCGTTCTCCGTGACGTAGATCTTGCGGGCGCCGTACTCGTCGGTGAGTCGCAGCAGCAGGCTCTCGATGCCGCTCGCGTCGATCTCCCAGTCCATGCCGGTACGCGCCGCGCCTTCGCGGCGTACTGCACGGGCGTACGGAGCGGGGCCGCCCGGGTCGTCGGTGACGTACGCGGGGAAGTAGTAGTTGAGGCCGAGCCAGTCGAGGGGCGCCGCGATGGTCGCCAAGTCGCCTGCGCGCTCCGGCAGTTCGACTCCGTACACCTCGCGCATGTCGGCCGGGAAGCCGCGGCCGTGGACCGGGTCGAGCCACCAGCGGTTGGTGTGGCCGTCGACACGGAGGGCGGCGGCCACGTCCTGCGGGCTGCCGGTGGCCGGGTGCACGGGGGAGAGGTTGTTGACGATGCCGATTTTGGCGCCCGGAGCGCCGGCCCGGATGGCCTGGACCGCAAGACCGTGCGCGAGCAACAGATGGTAGGAGGAGCGGACCGCCGCCGTCAGGTCGGTCAGGCCTGGCGCCATCCGGCCTTCCAGGTGGCCGATCCAGGCCGAGCACAGCGGTTCGTTGAGGGTGGCCCAGCGGGAGACACGGTCGCCCAGGCGCGCCGCGACGACCGATGCGTACGCGGCGAAGTGCTCGGCGGTCGCGCGCTCGGGCCAGCCGCCCCTGTCCTGCAAGGCCTGCGGCAGGTCCCAGTGGTAGAGGGTGACGGAGGGGGTGATCCCCGCGGCGAGCAGGCCGTCGATCAGCCGGTCGTAGAAGTCCAGCCCCTCGGGGTTGACCGGTCCGTCGCCGCCCGGCACGACACGGGGCCAGGCGATGGACAACCGGTAGGCGTTCACGCCCAGTTGGTTCATCAGGGAGATGTCCTGCGGCCAGCGGTGGTAGTGGTCGCAGGCCACGTCCCCGTGGTCGCCGTTGTCGATCGTCCCCGGGGTGTGGGAGAAGGTGTCCCAGATGGAGGGCGCGCGGCCGCCCTCGGCGACGGCTCCCTCGATCTGGTACGCCGAGGTGGCCGTACCCCACAGGAAATCGTGCGGGAGCGCGGCGAAGTCGATCGGTGTGGACACGTGAGTGCCTTTCGGGCGGCGGGAGTTGGTCACTTGACGGCGCCTGCGGTGAGGCCGGTGACGAGGTAGCGCTGGAGCAGCAGGAAGCCGGCGACCACGGGAACGCTGACGACGAGCGATGCGGCCATGATCTGGTTCCAGTACACGTCGTTGAGGGTGGAGTAGCCCTGGAGGCCGACCGCCAGGGTGCGGGTGGCGTCATTGGTCATGACGGATGCGAACAGCACCTCGCCCCACGCGGTCATGAAGGCATAGACGGCGACCGCGACGATGCCGGGGACCGCGGCCGGTACGACGACACGGAACAGCGCGCCGAGCGGGCCGCAGCCGTCCACCAGCGCCGCCTCGTCCAGGTCGCGCGGCACCGAGTCGAAGTACCCGATCAGCATCCAGATGGAGAACGGCAGCGAGAAGGTGAGGTACGTCAGGATCAGCCCGCCGCGCGAGCCGAACAGCGCGACACCGGTGGCGTTGCCGATGTTGACGTAGAGCAGGAACAGGGGCAGCAGGAACAGGATGCCCGGGAACATCTGCGTCGACAGCACGGTGATCGTGAAGACCCGCTTGCCGCGGAACGAATAACGGCTCACCGCGTAGGCCGCGAACACCGCGATGGCGACCGAGCAGACCGTCGCGGTGCCCGCCACGATCAGCGAGTTCATGAAGTAGTGCGCCAGCGGCACCGTCGACCAGATGTCGATGTACGGGCGGATCGTCAGCCCGCTGGGAAGCCAGCGGAACTTCCCGGACACGTCCTGCAGGGGCTTCAGGGAGCTGGAGACCATGACGTACACGGGCAGCAGCACGAAGCCGGTGAGCAGGGTGAGGAAGATCCGCCGGGACCACAGGAAGGACCGCGGCGGCGCCATCGGCGAGGCGGGCTGCCGGCCGCGCGGCCGGGGTGTCGCGACGGTGCTAGGCATCGGCCGTCTTCCTTCCACGGGAGGTCAGCAGCAGGTAGGCGCCCGTCACGACCAGCAGGAACAGCAGCAGCAGGACACTCATGGCGGAGCCGGTGCCGAAGTTCCAGGTGACGAACGACGACTGGTAGATGTGGATGGAGACGAGGTCGGCGGCCTCCGGGGCGGACTTGCCGAACAGGACGTACGGGGTGTTGAAGTCGTTGAACGTCCACAGGAAGAGCACCAGGACGAGCACCTGATTGACCGGGCGCAGCGACGGCAGGGTGATACGGCGGATCTGCTGCCACCGCCCCGCGCCGTCCAGCGCGGCGGCCTCGTACAGCTCCCTGGGGATGTTCTGGAGGCCGGCCATCACGATGAGGAAGGCGAACGGCCAGCCCTTCCACACCGAGACGGTCAGCAGCGCGTAGAAGCTGTTGTCGCCGATCAGCCAGAAGGACGGCTTGTCGGTGAGGTGCAGCTGGTCGTGCAGGACGTGGTTCACCAGGCCGTTGTCGTGCTGGAACATGAACGCCCAGGTGATGACGGCCGCGTAGACCGGCAGCGCGTACGGCACCAGGAAGATCGTCCGCAGCAGGCCGCGGCCGCGGAAGGTGTCCTGTAGACAGACGGCGGCCGCGGTGCCGATCAACCAGCACAAGGCGACGGAGAACAGGGTGAACATGACGGTGACGAGGAAGGAGTGCAACAGGGCCTCGCCGACCGCCCCGTCGAAGTCCACCGACAGCTTGTAGTTGTCGAAGCCGGACCAGGGCGCGGAGCCCCAGTCCCGGATGGAGAACTGAGTGAGCTCCTTGAAGCTCATGGCGATGCCGATGACCATCGGCACCAGATGGACGAGGAGTTCGAGGAGCAGGGCGGGCAGCAGGAGCAGGTACGGCAGTCCGATGCGCCTGATCCGCCCGGTACGGCGCGGGCCGTGCGCCGCACCGGGGGAGTTCCGGGGCGCCGCTCGGGGGCCTGCTTCGGGGGCTGTGGTCGTCATGACGGTGTCCGGGCTCACTTCGCGGGCATCTGCTGCTCGGCCTTCCGCAGCCTGGCCCTGACCGAGTCGGTGGCCACCGCGCGGCCGGCCGCCGCCTCGGCGAACAGCTCCTTGACCGCCGTGCCGACGGCCGTCTCGAACTGTGACTCGTCGGGGACCTGGGGCAGCGCCTGCGCGCTGGCGGCCAGGGTCTGCCGCAGCACCGCCGTGCCCTGCGCGTTGAACGCCGGATCCGACTGCGCGGACTTGACCGGCGGGATGGATCCGTAGGCAGTGTTCAGGATCTTCTGCTCGGCGTCGCTCGTCATGAACTTGACGAACTGTGCCGCGCCGTCGAGGTTGTGGGTGTTCTTGAAGACAGCCATGTTGATGCCGGCCACCATCGAGTTAACCTGCGTTCCGCTCCCCGGCGCACCGGACTGCACGGGCGCGGGAGCCACCCCCCACTCGGAGTCCTTCATGCCGAGTGACGTGAAGGTGGCCGACGCGGTCTGCCACAGCACCATCGCGGTCCTGCCCTTGGCGAAGTCGCTCAGGGACTGATTCTGGGCGTACTCGGCGTTGCTCGGGCTGACGATCCTGTCCTTGGCCATCAGGTCCACGTACTGCTTGACGGCAGCGACCGCCCCGTCACTGGTGAAGTTTGGCTTGCCGTCGGCCGTGAAGAACTCTGCACCGTGCTGCTTGGCGAGGACGAAGACCTGGTGGATGTTGTTCGACAGGTTGGAGCCCTCGGCCCCCAGCCCGTTCCTGCCCTTCGCCTCGATCTTCCTGCCGTCGGCGACGAGCTCGTCCCAGGTGGCCGGCGGCGCGGCTATGCCCGCGTCGGCGAAGGCCTGCTTGTTGTAGTAGAGCGCGTACGACATCGAGTACAACGGCACCGCGGCGGGGTCCTTGCCCTGTACGCCGGTCGAACCGAGCGCCGATGCGACGAACCGGTCCTTGCCGCCGATCTTGGCGAAGGTCGCCGTGTCCCACGGCAACAGCGCCCCGGTGGCCTGGAGCGAAGCGCTCCAGGTGTTGCCGATGTTCATCACGTCCGGCCCCTGGCCCGACGTGGTCGCGGTCAGGATCCGGTTCAGCAGATCCGACCAGGGCACGACCTCCAGCTTCACCTTGATGCCCGACTGCTTCTCGAACTTGTCGAGTTCGGGCCCGAGGACCTTCTCGTCGACCGAGATGCTGGCGCCCTGGTTGGAGGCCCAGTAAGTGAGCGTCTTGGGCGAGTCGTTGGACCCACCGGCGGACGAGCCGCCTCCGCAGGCCGTGGCCGCGAGGGCGAGAGAGAGGGTGGCGGCGCCTACGGCCGCGGCTCGGATGGTGCGCATGGCCCTGGTGTCCCTTTCCGGGAGTCGAAAGCCGGGAGAGCGCTCCCCGAAGCCGTCACCGGTCGACTCCTGAAAGCCCACATGGCTTAATTTAAGACGTGAGTTAAGCGGCGTCGTGAGTCGGGCGTCAAGAGGTACAGCAGGGTGTCTCACCCAACGAACTCCGCGTCCCCGCCCGGCAGATGAGGCCCACGTCGGCCCCCTGGGGCTCCGCCCCACACCCCGTTCGCGCCTGAAGGGCGCTCGTCCTCAAACGCCGGACAGGCTGAAGATGCTCGAACGAGACACGCTGCCAAGGCCGCCCCGCCAGGGGGGCGCGGGGAACTGCGCGAGGAGCGACCGCGGCCCGCGGCCGTGAAGGGGGTGAGGGGCGCGGGGAACTGCGCGGGAAGCGACCGCGGCCCGCGGCCGTGAAGGGGGTGAGGGGCGCGGGGAACTGCGCGAGGAGCGACCACGGCCCAGCCGTGAACGGGGTCAGGGGCGCGGGGAACTGCGCGACCGGCCACGCACGGCCCGCAGGCGTCAGAGGGGTTCCCGGTGCTCGGCCCCAGGCTCCGCCAGCAGCGCGGGGAACGCCGCTACGCCGTTTCCCGCACGACCAGTTCCGGGTCGAAGACGACAGACGTCGGATCGGTGCGCTGTCCGCGGATGTGTTCATCGAGGAGCCGGGCCATCTCCGCGGCCATCTCCTCGACCGGCTGGCGCACCGACGTCAGCGGGGGACGGCAGCTCGTGGCGATGCCGGAGTCGTCGAAACCGATCACCGCGACATCGTCGGGCACTCGGTGCCCCCGCTCCCCCAACAGCCGGCAGACGCCCTGCGCCATGAGGTCGTTGGCCGCGAACACCCCATCCACGTCCGGCAGTTCGGCGAGCAGTCGCGCCATGGCGGCAACGCCGCTGTCCAGGGTGAAGCTGCCCTCGGCGACCGGGACGTAAGGATGACCGTGGCGTGCCATCGTGTCGCGGAAGCCGGCCAGCCGTTCCTGGCTCGCGGTCACGGCGAGCGGTCCGGCCACGGTGGCGGGCCGGCGACAACCGCGCGCGATGAGCCGTTCCGCCGCGAGCCGTCCGCCGTCCCGGTGGTCCAGATCCACATAGCTCAGCGGCACCGGAAGCGCCGGACGGGCGAACAGGACGGTCGGCAGCTTCGCCGAGGCCAAAAGCGCGGGCAGCGGGTCGTCGGCGTGGGTCGACACGACGAGGGCGCCGTCGGCGCGCCCCTGCCGCAGATAGGTCAGCACCTCGTGGCGGTCGTCGGCCGACTCGGCGAACATCAGCACCGGATGCATCGAGCGCGGGCGCAGGAAGCCGACCACTCCGGCGACCACCCTGCCGAAGAAGGGGTCCGCGAAGACGCGGGCGGCGAAGGCCTCCTGGCTCTCGTCCGGCCCGCCGCCCGCGCCGGACACCACCAGCGCGATGGTTTCGGCGCGCCGGGTGACCAGCGACCGGGCGGCCCGGTTCGGCGCGTACCCGGTCCGGTCGATCGCCCGCCGCACCTGTGCCTGGATCGCCGGGTCCACGTTGCGCACGCCGTTCACGACGCGGGAAACGGTCGCCCGGGAGACGCCTGCCTCGCGGGCGACGTCCTCAAGGGTGGGGGCCTGCCTGCTCATGCCCGCACCCTAACGGCACGCCTGTGACACCGTATAGAGCGCTCTCCGCCCTCCTTCCGGGCCCGGCCACCGGGGTGGCCTGCTCACTCACCCGTCCGCAGTTCCACCTCGCTCGTCAGCGGTACGTCCCCAGCCGAACGCCCTGCGAACACCCGGCACGTTCCCGGCTCGGTACGCCACCGGCCGGCCCGCGTGTCCCAGTGCCGCAGCAGCCGGGCGGGGATCCGCACCCGCGCCGTGACCACCTCGCCGGGGGGCGCGTACACGGCGGTGTGTCCCGCGAACCACCGCTCGGGGTACTCGACCGCGGCGCCGGGCCGGGCCAGATACACCTGGACCACCTCGCGGCCCGCCCGCGTCCCGGTGTTGCGCACGCGCACGCGCACGGTGAACGAGTCTCCCGTGCGGACCGTGGCCGGTCCCGTCAACTCCTCGTACGCCCATGTCGTATAGCCGAGCCCGTGACCGAACCAGTAGGCCGGCGTCCGGTGCGACCGCAGCCAGCCGCGATGGCCGACATGGATGCCCTCGGTGTAGGTGAGCCGCCCACCGGAGGGAGACGTGCCGATGACGGGGGCGTCCTCCAGCCTGGCCGGCCAGGTGGTGGGGAGGCGCCCGCCGGGCTCCGTGCGGCCGAACAGCACGTCGGCCAGGGCCGTGCCGCCCTCCTGTCCGGGGAACCAGGACAGGAGCAGGGCCGCCACGTCGTCCCGCCAGGGCATCTCCACGGGGCCGCCGCTGTTGACGACGACGACCGTATGCGGGTTGGCGGCGGCCACCGTGCGCACCAGGGCGTCCTGTCCGAAGCCGAGGGCGAGGTGGTGGCGGTCGCGGCCCTCGCACTCGTCGTGCTCCGTCGTGCCGACGACCACGATCGCCACGTCCGCCCCGCTCGCCGCCCGGCCGGCGGCGGCCAGGGCCGTCGTCTCGTCCGGGGCGGGCGGCGCGGCGCCGATGACCACCGCGCGACCGGTGCCAGGGGCCAGTTCGCGGCGCGCGACGAGAAGCGGAGCGGTGCCCGCGGTCAACGGGACGGCGGCGCTGTGAAGCGGCGGGGTGACGTGCACGAGGGCGGGGTCGTCGGTGTCCAGGGCGAAATCTCCGGCCAGGACGAGCTCACCGTCCAGGCGCAGACTCATGGGGCCGAATCCCGCGATGCCCAGCGTCCAGACGCCGCTCTCCCGCGGATGCAGACGGGCCCGGATCTCCACGGTGTGCGTGTCCGGCGGCAGGGGAGGCTCCAACTGCCGTGCGCAGTCCCGGTGTTCCGTATGCAATGCGCGCCCGGCGGCGTCGAGGACGCACAGCAGGACCCCGGGCGCGCCGCTGTCCGGATCGGTGCACCACGTCCCGTCCAGCGGGGGCGGCGGCCCGCCGGGAGCGGGCCCCGGGGTGTGCACCATCTTCGCGCGGCCACGCAGCTGAGCCCTGATGCCGTCCAGGAAACCCACCTCGCGCAGCGGGAACACGCCGGCGCTCCCGCCGCTCTGGGTGCGCGTCCGGGCGGCGTGCGCCCCGATGACCGCCACCGTCGCCAGGCCGTCGCGATCCAGCGGCAGGACGCCGCGGTTGGCCAGCAGGACCGTGCCTGCGGCGGCCGCCCGGCGCAGCAACGCCCGCACCCAGCCCGGCCGCAGGGGTGGCCGCGCCCGCGCGCGAGCCGGTCTCGACCCGCCGAACCAATGCGCCTGCCTCAGCAGGTTGCGTACCTTCTCGTCCACGATGTGCGGCGCGATGTCCCCCGCCTGCACCGCGCGCACCAGAGCCTCGCCCCACACCCCGCCGGGCCCCGGCATCACCAGGTCGAGCCCGGCGTGCGCGGCCGGCCGCGCGGCGCGCACCGCGCCCCAGTCGGAGACGACGACGCCGTCGAACCCCCACTCGGTCCGCAGCGGCGTCCTCAGCAACGGACTCGCTGTCGCCGTCACCCCGTTGACCGCGTTGTAGCCGGCCATGACGAGCCGGACACCCGCGGCCACCGCCGCTTCGAACGGCGCGAGATACACCTCGCGCAGCGCGCGCTCACCGACCCGGACGTCCACCGTCAGGCGTTCGGTCTCGGAGTCGTTCGCCACGAAGTGCTTGGCCGTGGCGGCCACTTGGTGCGCCTGGACGCCACGCACCAGCGCGGCGCCGATGCGGCCGGTCAGCTCCGGGTCCTCCGAGAAGCACTCGAAGTGCCGGCCGCCGAGCGGGCTGCGATGCAGATTGAGGTTGGGCGCGAGGACCGCGTGCACTCCCTTGCGCCGCGCCTCCAGAGCGAGGAGCGGGCCGAGCCGTTCGACCAGCTGCTCGTCCCAGGTGGCGGCGAGCGCGGTGGCCGACGGCAGCAGGGCGGCGGTGTGCCGCTCGTCCCACGACGGGCCGCGCACCCCGGCCGGCCCGTCCGACATCGTCCACGAACGCAGCTCCACCGCGGGCTCGGCCGCCGTGCGCCAGGTGTCGGCGCCCGTGAGCAGCGCGACCTTCGCCCGCAGCGTGAGCTTGTCGATCAACCGGTCGAGCTCGTCGTCGTTCATCCCCGCCCCCTCCTCGTCCACCCGGTGGCCCCCTCCTCCTGCCGAGTCGTCAGGTGTAGACGCCGAACGAGTACAGCGAGTAGCCGTAGCCCGTACCGCGCGCCGTCCCGTCGACCCGCACGTAGCGGCCGGCGCCCGTGACGTCGAAGTCGTCCATCCCGCCGTTGCCGTCGGTCACCGTGCGCACGGTCCGCCAGGTCCGGCCGTCGTCGGAGGTCTGGATCGTGTAGGCCTTGGCGTAGGAGGCCTCCCACACCAGTTGGACATGCCGGAACGACGTCCGCGAGCCGAGGTCGACCTGGAGCCATTGGGGATCGCTCCAGTCGCCGGCCCAACGGGTCGTGGGATCGCCGTCCACCGCCTTCGCGGCCGTGCACGGGCAGTCGCCGTAACTCGCCTGGAAGGACGAGGCGGTGGCGGGTTTGCCACGGGCCAGGTCCGTCCCGTTCACCACGGGCGGTACGACCTTGACCGAGCGGGTCTCCACGCCGACGTTGCCATGGCCGTCGGTCGCCTTGACGTAGACCTTCCACACGCCGGGGCGGTCGGGCGCCGTGAACGTCAGCCGGCCGCCGCCGAGGTCGGTGAACGACAGGGAGACCACCTGCTTGGCGCCGTCGATGTAGGTGCTGTTGTCGCGGCGCGGCTTCACGGGACACAGCCGGGGAGCGTCGGACGCCGAGGGCGGCCGGAGAATGGGAGAGCGCTCTCCCGGTTCTGGAGTTTCCGGTTGTCGACGCGCAGGTGTCAAGAGGTCCGACAGGAGTCGACGGAGGATCTGCGCTCTCACGTGCACAGCAACAGGGCGTCTCTGAAGGGCAGTTGACCTGAGCGAACGGGGAGATGGTCGTGTGCACCCGGTAGGTGACGACCTGTGAACGCGAACCGTGGAGATTCTGCCGTTACCCTTGACGCCGGGTTCAGCGGGATGAAGCATTCCCCGGCGAGAGAGCGCTCCCCCACCCCCTTACGTTCACCTCTTGAACCAGGAGAGTCGCCCCATGCCCCCTGTTCCGCCCGACGCCCCGAACTCCCGCCCCTCCTCGGTCGCGCGCCGTAGCGTGCTCGGCGCCGTCGCCGCCGCCGCGGCGACGGCCCCTCTTCTGACGGGCCCGGCCGCCCACGCGTCGGCGGCCGCTCCGTCCGCCCGGCCGCGCGTCCTGCCGGGCGGGGGCGACCTCGGCCCCGACGTCATCGTCTTCGACCCGTCCACGCCCGGCATCCAGGCAAAGCTGGACCAGGTCTTCCAGCAGCAGGAGTCCGCCCAGTTCGGCACCGGCCGCTACGCCCTGCTGTTCAAGCCCGGCAGCTACAGCGGTCTCAACGCGCAGATCGGCTTCTACACCTCCATCGCCGGCCTCGGGCTCTCCCCGGACGACACCACCATCAACGGTGACGTCACCGTGGACGCCGGCTGGGCCAACGGCAACGCGACGCAGAACTTCTGGCGCTCCGCGGAGAACCTGGCGCTCGTCCCGGTCAACGGCACGGACCGCTGGGCCGTGGCCCAGGCCGCGCCGTTCCGCCGGATGCATGTACGCGGTGGCCTCAACCTCGCGCCGTCCGGCTACGGTTGGGCCAGCGGGGGCTACATCGCCGACAGCCGCATCGACGGCCAGGTGGGCCCGTACTCGCAACAGCAGTGGTACACCCGGGACAGTGTGATCGGCGGCTGGGTCAACGCCGTGTGGAACATGGTGTTCTCCGGAGTCCAGGGCGCCCCCGCCCAGAGCTTCCCGAACCCTCCGTACACCACACTCGACACGACGCCGGTCTCCCGCGAGAAGCCCTTCCTGTACGTCAACGGCAGTGAATTCCGCGTCTTCCTGCCCGAGAAGCGGACCGACGCGCGCGGCGTCACCTGGGGGAGCGGCACACCGAGGGGCACCTCGCTGTCACTGTCGCAGTTCTATGTCGCCAAGCCCGGGGTGAGCGCGGCCACCCTCAACCAAGCACTCGCGCAGGGCCTGCATCTGCTGCTGACCCCGGGGATCTACCACGTCGACCGGCCGATCCAGGTGGACCGGGCCAACACCGTCGTCCTGGGCCTTGGATACGCGACGATCGTGCCGGACAACGGCGCCACCGCGCTGCGGGTCGCCGACGTGGACGGCGTGCGGCTCGCGGGCTTCCTGATCGACGCCGGACCGGTCAACTCCACGACCCTGCTCGAAGTCGGCCCGGCCGGGGCCTCGCGTGACCACGCGGCCAACCCGACCACCGTGCAGGACGTGTTCATACGCATCGGAGGCGCGGGCGTCGGCAAGGCCACCACCAGCATGGTGATCAACAGCCGCAGCACCATCGTCGACCACACCTGGGTGTGGCGCGCCGACCATGGCACGGGCGTGGGCTGGGACACCAACCGCGCCGACTACGGCGTCGTCGTCAACGGCGACGACGTGCTGTGCACCGGCCTGTTCGTGGAGCACTTCAACAAGTACGACGTCCAGTGGTTCGGCCGGCGCGGGCGCACCGTGTTCTTCCAGAACGAGAAGGCGTACGACGCGCCGAGCCAGGCGGCCGTCCAGGACGGCAACATCAAGGGCTACGCCGCGTACAAGGTCGGCGACAACGTCGCCACGCACGAAGCCTGGGGTCTGGGCAGCTACTGCAACTACACCGCCGACCCGGGCATCGTCCAGCACCACGGCTTCGCCGCCCCCAACACCGCGGGTGTGAAGTTCCACGACGTGCTCGTGGTGTCACTCGGCGGCAACGGGCAGTACGAACACGTCATCAACGAAGCGGGTTCCCCGACGTCCGGCACGTCGACCACACCGTCCACCGTGGTGTCGTACCCCTGACGCGGCGCCCGCCGGTTCTCTTCCGTGCGGGGGAGAGGGCCGACGGAGCGGAGGGGGCAGGCGCGCGTGGGGCCACGCCGTGCGGCCTACCACCCCCGACGCCGGTGTGCGACGTGGTGCTTCAGGCCGTCTCGGCGGGGAGGATGAAGATGCCGGCGGCCTTCTCTTCGGTGTCGAACGCGACTCGTGCCTTCATGTCCCCGGCCTCGTACCGCAGCGGGATGTCGACGACGGTGTGGTCGCCGATCCGGCGGACGAACGGTTCGCCGTCGCCGAACCCCTCGAAGGCTCCCACGAGTCCGGCGACGGTGGCCAGGCCGTCGGCCCGCACCTGGTCGGTGAACGCGGCCAGAAGCTCGGCGTTGAACGACGGCCGTGCCGCGTCCATCCGGCCTTCGAGGACATCCGTGACGATCCGGGTGGCGCGTTCCGCCGCGTCCGTCATGTGCACTGTCTTGTCCATGGGTTCTCCGGTCCGGGGGTCGATGGGCTTGCCGAAGCGCTGGAAGGCCGCTTGCCGGGTGACCCCGAGCAGATCTCCGAGCTCCTGCCAGGTGTGACCCGCGTCTCGTGACTGCTGCACGCACAGCTTCAGGACCTGCTCGGCCAGCGCATCGACCTGCTGGGCGCGCCGGACCAGGTCGAGGTAGGCGGGCGAAGTCAGCGGGCTGCCGGCGGACGCCGCCAGCGCCGAGGCCTGCTCGGCGAGCTGGGCGCTCAGCGCGGTGAGGGACAACGGTGAATCGGTCACACGTAAAGGGTGCCTTTACGTGGTGACGATGTCAAGGAGTCCTTTACGGCGGCCCTGGGGGCGGCTGGGGGCCTGGCCTGGGTGGGCGGGTGAAGTTCAACCGGCGGCGCCTCCTCCAGGCCCCCACTCGCCGCCCCTTCAACGTGGGTGCCGCAGGCGCATGAGGGAGTTGCATCACCACGGCGCCCGTGCCCCGGGCGACGGCCGCGGTGATGCCGCTCAGCGCGCGGAGCCCGCTTCCGGCGGGAGCTGTTCCTCGGGTACGACGTGCACCGCCGCCTCCTCGGCGCTGGCCGCGCCCGCGTCGATGCCCTCGTCGGAGGCGATGAGCTCCTTGGTGGTGTCCGGGTGGCTTCCCGCATCGGGTGCCACCAGGCGTCCGGCGCGCTCATCGCCCGACTCCGGGTCGACCGGCTCGCCGTCACCGCCCGGGAGGTCCCTGATGGCATCGCCCGCGGGCACCTGTGTGTCGGGCACTTCCTGGCTCAACCGCTCGTCAAGGGACTCGCCCGCGCTCTGCTCGGCCGCCGTGACGCCGGTCTTCGTGACACCCAGCGGCTTCTCCGGCGGCGAGTACCCCTCATCGAGCATGTCGTCGTAGGTGCGCTCGCCGATGGCGTCCTGGAGGTCCAGCGGAGCGGCGTCTTCCTGCTCCTCGTTGCCGCCCGTGGGCTGATAGACGTCGTCCGCCCTGCCGTCGTCGCTCATGACTACCTCGCGGTTCTGTGGTTCGGGTCTTCCAGCCGGTGCGGGCCGCTCATCCGCGCGCCCGCGCCGGTCCCTCCCAGTGCCCAGGGCGCGCCGCTCCAAACGAAACTCGCCGGGGAGGCCCGGGAGGCGTCGGCGGGTGAGCCGTGTCTCACCTGGGCGGCGCGGCTTGTCTATGCAACGAGTTGCATAGAAGGATTCGCGTATGGCGCTTGAGCACGCGATTCTCGTCTCGCTGTTGGAGAAGCCGGGCTCCGGCTATGAGCTGGCCCGGCGGTTCGAGCGGTCCATCGGTTACTTCTGGACGGCCACACATCAGCAGATCTACCGCGTCCTCAAGCGCATGGAGAGCGACGGCTGGATCGACGCCCTTGAGGTGGCGCAGCACAACCGTCCGGACAAGAAGGAGTACTCCGTCGCCGGCCCTGGCCGGGACGCGCTCGCGCGGTGGCTGCACGAACCGATCGAGCCGGAGAGTGTCCGGCACGAGCTCGCCGTGAAGATCCGCGGCGCCGCCTTCGACGACCCGGCCGCGCTGCTGCGCGAGGTGGAGCGGCACCGCCGGGCGCACGCCGACCGGCTCGCACGCTATCTCGCGGGGGAGCGGCGCGACTTCATCGAAGCCGAAAACCCCGACCCGCTCGACCCCGGGCGGGAACTGCAGCATGTCGTCCTGCGCGGCGGCATCGCGTACGAGCGGATGACGCTCACCTGGCTCGACGACGTGATCGCCACCCTGCACCGGCTCGACGCCGGCCTCTGAACCGATGCCCCACGGCCGCGGCGGCATCCGCCCGGCCGCGACGCCCGTACGCACCCAGCCCATCGCACTCCACCCCTTCCTCCCCAACTCCCCGAGCCGGAAAGGCGAATGACCGTGGCCGACCCGCTGCTGTTCAACCCCCGCACCTATGACCCGACCCACTTCGACCCCGAGACCCGCAGGCTGCTGCGCGCGACCATCGACTGGTTCGAGGCGCGCGGCAAGCGGAGGCTGATCGAGGACTACCGCTCCCGCGCCTGGCTCGCCGACTTCCTCGAATTCTCCGCGAAGGAAGGGCTGTTCGCGACCTTCCTCACCCCGGCGTCCGCCGCCGGCGCGGAGCAGGACGACAAGCGCTGGGACACGGCCCGGATCGCCGCACTCAACGAGATCTTCGGGTTCTACGGGCTCGACTACTGGTACGCCTGGCAGGTCACCATCCTGGGACTCGGCCCGGTCTGGCAGAGCGACAACGCCGACGCCCGCGCCCGCGCGGCCGAACTGCTCGCCCAGGGCGAGGTGTTCGCCTTCGGTCTCTCCGAGAAGACCCACGGCGCCGACATCTACTCCACCGACATGCTCCTCGAACCCGACGGCGACGGCGGGTTCCGGGCCAGTGGGTCCAAGTACTACATCGGCAACGGCAACGCCGCCGGACTCGTCTCCGTCTTCGGCCGCCGCACCGACGTCGAGGGCCCCGACGGCTACGTCTTCTTCGCCGCCGACAGCCGCCACGAGGCGTACCACCTCGTGAAGAACGTCGTGGACTCCTCCAAGTACGTCAGCGAGTTCCGCCTGGCGGACTACCCGGTCGAACCCGGTGACATCCTGCACACCGGCCGCGCCGCCTTCGATGCCGCCCTCAACACCGTCAACGTCGGCAAGTTCAACCTCTGCACCGCCTCGATCGGCATCTGCGAGCACGCGATGTACGAGGCCGTCACCCACGCGCACAACCGCGTCCTGTACGGCCGTCCCGTGACCGCCTTCCCGCACGTGCGGCGCGAGCTGACCGACGCGTACGTACGCCTCGTCGGGATGAAGCTGTTCAGCGACCGCGCCGTGGACTACTTCCGCTCCGCCGGGCCCGACGACCGTCGCTACCTCCTCTTCAACCCCATGACGAAGATGAAGGTGACCACCGAGGGCGAGAAGGTCATCGACCTGATGTGGGACGTCATCGCGGCCAAGGGCTTCGAGAAGGACAACTACTTCGCCCAGGCGGCCGTCGAGATCCGTGGACTGCCCAAGCTGGAGGGCACCGTCCACGTCAACCTGGCGCTGATCCTCAAGTTCATGGGCAACCACCTGCTGAACCCGGTCGCGTACGCGGACGTGCCGAGCCGCCTGGACGCCGCCGACGACGCGTTCCTGTTCCGGCAGGGCCCCGCCCGTGGCCTCGGGGCCATCCGCTTCCACGACTGGCGCACCGCCTTCGACGCGTACGCGGAGGTGCCCAACGTCGCCCGGTTCCGCGAACAGGCCGACGCACTCTGCGCGTTCGTCACCACCGCGGCCCCCGACGAGGAGCAGAGCCGCGACCTCGACCTGCTGCTCGCGGTCGGCCAGCTGTTCGCCCTGGTCGTGCACGGCCAGCTGATCCTGGAGCAGGCCCGCCTGACCGGACTTGAGCAGGACGTGCTCGACGAGCTCTTCGCCGTCCTCGTACGGGACTTCTCGGCGCACGCCGTCGAGCTGCACGGCAAGGACTCCGCCACCGCGGATCAGCAGAGCTGGGCCCTCGGTGCGGTCCGGCGTCCGGTCGTCGACGAAGCCCGCTCGGCCCGCGTCTGGGAGCGCGTCGAGGCGCTGGCCGGCGCCTACGAGATGGCGCCGTAACCCCGCCGACCCCGCCCTGGACCCCGGCCGGACCCTCCACGGGGCCCGGTCGGGACAGCGTGGCCACGAGCCCCTGGTCGATGATTCGGCCAGGGGCTCACGCGTGGGCTCTCTTGCGCGGGAACGACCCGGGCGGGCGTCGCCCTCGCCGACCCGTACGTTTTTGGCCAATGCCCGCGCCGGATGGAACCCTTTGGCGCGATGGCGAGTCAGGGGCGCGCGGAGTGCCCCTGGTCCACGCGCGGGGAGGCCCGGAGCTCCACCGGGCGGGCGCGGCCCGACGGGCGCGAGCACGGTTGCCTTCGCCGACGGGAATGTGCATATGCCAGGTGGAGTGCGCGAACGGATGCGCCGGGCCTGGCTGTTCGCCTGAGCGAAGCGGAAGCGGAAGCATGCGAGGGCTCCTCGTACCAGGAGCAGCCTCTGCGCCGCCCCTCCTTCGTCCGGTCGCGACGATCCCCTGTTCGCAGGTACGCCCCGTACAGAGCAACCGGTTTCTTTGCCTGGGCCTTACGGCGTTCGATTCCGGCCTCCGAGACGGAACCCTTGTGGCTCCGGCGAACGCCTGGTTAGGCTCCCGCTCGTTTCGATTCCTGCACATATTCTTCGCAACCTGACCAACTGTGGGGTGGCTGTGCGTGAAACGGATTCCCCTGATCTTCCGGGGACATCTGCGGCGCTGGCGGGGCACTGTTGAGCCCCGGCACCGCCACCGCCGGGCGGGCGGCCCGACGGCCGGCAGCGCGTGACGTCCGGCTGTTCTGGTGGGCGAGTGCTTCCGACGCGCTGGGCAGCCAGGCGTCCGGGGTCGTGCTGCCGCTGCTGCTCCTGGGACTCGGGCATTCGGCAGCGGTGGTGGGTCTGGTCGCCGGAGTGTCCACGGCGGCAGGCCTGCTCCTGGCCCCTCTGGCGGCCGTTCCGGCCGACCGGGGCGCCCGCAAACCCGTGATGTTCTGGTCCGCGACGGTCTCCGCGCTCGCCATGGCCGGCGTCGCGTTGGCCGCCGCCGCGGGCAGCCCACCCCTCACGCTTTTGCTCGGCGCGGTCCTGGTGGAGCGGTTCTCCACCGCCGTGTACCAGGCTGCCGCCGCCGGCACCGTGGCCATGATCGCCCCGCCCGCCGACTGTCCCCGCGTGGTGGCCGGCCTGTCGGCGGGCGACCAGGCGGCACTGATCCTGGGTCCGGCGCTGGGCGGCGCCCTCTACCAGGCCGCCCGCGCCCTGCCGTTCCTCGCGGACGCCGTGTCCTACGCCGTCGCCGCCGGATGCGTACGGGCACTGCGTTCGGACCTGCGGCCAAGACGACAGCCGTCCTCGCCGACCGGGGCCCGTGCGGAGGAAGCGGACAACCGCCTCGGAGCCGGACCCGGACCCGGACCCGGAGCCGGAGCCGGAGCCGGAGGTGGAGCTAAAGCCGGATCCGGAGCCGGGGCCGCTCCCGCACCCAGCTCCGTCGCCCCTGTCCCCGCCGAGGCCGCCCGCGCTCCGCGCTCGCGCCGGGTGCCTCGCGTCCGGCAGGAACTGGGCGCCGGGCTCGCCCTGGTCCGCAGCTCGCCCTTCCTGCGGCTCGTCGTGACATGGATGGCCACCGTCAACGGCGTCATCGTCGCGCTCTACTACGGAGCGGTCTTCACTCTCCAGAAAAGCGGCCACGGCGGCTGGCCGATGGGGTTGGTCCTCGCGCTGTCCGGGGCCGCCGGGCTGGCCGGCTCGCTGGCCGCGCCACGCCTCGCCGGCCGCATCGACGCCGCGCGGCTGCTGGTGACGGTGACGTGGCTGCTCGTCCCGCTCGCGGCGGGCCTCGCCACCGCCGAGGGCCCCTGGACGTACGGCGCCCTGTTCGGCGTGTTCTGTCTGCTCATGCCGCTGGTCGGCGTCGTCCTCCAGGCCCGCGCCCTGCAAGAGACCCCGCCCGGACTTCAGGCCCGTACGGGCGCCGTCCTCGCGAGCGCCGTGGGCGGGTCGGCCGCCCTCGCGCCGGTGCTCGCGGGACTGTGCGTGACCCGTGCCGGGACGGCCGCGCCGGCCGTGGTGTGCGCCGGGGCACTGGCCGCGCTGGCGTGGCGCACGACCGTGGTGCGTTCGCGGCTGAGGGGGGCGACGGCATGACGCGCCGCTATCAGGTCTACCGTGCCGCGCTGCCCGAGGTGTGCGCCGCCGATCCCACGCGGATGGTGTTCACGGCCGACGCCGACGGCCGCTGCGAGGTGTTCACGTGGGACGCCACCACACTCCTCGCCCGTCGCGTCACCGCCCGCCCGCACGGCACGCTGCACTGCGCCATCGACCGCGACGCCGCCGTGTGGTGGTTCGACGAGGACGAACACGGCACCGGACACTGGCGGTTCCAGCCGTTCACCGGCGGGCCCGACCTGCCGGGACTCACCGGCGTCCCCGAAGGCGAGCCGCACGGCCTCGCCGTCAGCGACGACGCGTGCGTCGCCATGGCACTGGGAGTCGCCGGATCGACCACCGTGCATCTGGGCCCGCGCGGGGGAGCGGCCCGCGAAGTGACGCGCGTCGACGGCCACGCCGCTCTGTCCGGGATCACGCGCGACGGACGCCTCCTCGCGCTCAGCGGCGCCGCCGGCTCGGCGCGGGCCGTGACCGTGCTCGCCACCGACGGCGCCACCCGCGTGGTCCTGGCCGGGGACGGGCCGGAGGGCCGGCTCTGGTCACTGGGCTTCGCACCCCTCACCGACCGCGCCGAACTCCTCCTCGTCCGCGAAACCAACAACCGCTACGTACTGGCCAGTTGGAGCCCTGAGACGGGGACCGTCAGCCATTCCTGGTGCGCCTTCGACACCGAGATCACCGCACGCTGGCACCCCGACGGACAGTCGGTCCTGGTCCGCCAGGACCGGTACGGGCGCAGCACCCTGCACCGCGTACGCCTTCTGGAGCGCACCGTCGAGCCCGTGCCGACACCCCGGGGAACCCTGCTCGACGCGGCACCCCGTCACGGGAACGACGTGCACTATCTCTGGACGGACACCGCGAACCCGCCGCGCATGCTCTCCACCGCGGGCACCGCGTTGCCCCTCGCGGACGGCGTCACCGTGCTGGTGCCCGGCGAACACCGGGACCTGTGGACGCCGGGCCCGGACGGGCCCGTGCACTCGCTGCTCAGCCTTCCCGAGGGGCGCGAGGGCGCGGTACCCGCGGTGTTCCTGGTGCACGGCGGGCCCGCCGACCACGACCGGGACGCCTACGACGGGGTGGTGCACTCCCTCGTCGCCTCCGGCTTCGCCGTCGTCCGCGTCAACTACCGCGGCTCGACCGGATACGGTCCCCGCTGGCGGCGCGCTTTCGGCGAGGGCGTCGGCCTCACCCAGGTGGCCGACCTCGCCGCGGTACGCGCCGATCTCGTCGCCCGCGGTGTCGTCCGTGCCGACGCGACCGGCCTGTGGGGCACCTCCTGGGGCGGCTATCTGGTCCTGCTCGCGCTCGGCGTGCGGCCCGGGCTGTGGCAGGCGGGCGTGGCAGTCAAACCCGTCGCGGACTGCGCGGCCGCCCACCGCACCACGACCCCGGCCCTGCGCGCCCTGGACGAGCGGCTGTTCGGCGGCACCCCCGACGAGGTGCCCGAGCGGTACCGGCGCAGCTCACCCCTGCACTACGCGGCCGCAGTCCGGGCCCCCTTGCTCGTCGCCGCCGCGCGGTGGGACGCCAAGTGCCCGCCGGGCCAGGTCCGCGACTACCTCACGGCCCTCCAACACGCAGGTGTGCGGCACGAGTCGATGTGGCTGGACACCGGCCACGACGGCTACGAGGCCGGCGATCACGTGGCCGTGCTGCGCCGCGCCGTGGTCTTCCTCGACCGCGAACTGCGCCGGCGGCCCCGCGCCGCCCCCAAGTCTCCCCGTTCCGAACGGTCCGGGGATCCCGGACGGGTGCGCTCCTGAGCACCCGCCGGACACAGCACACAAGGCACCACCCACACAGAGAGGAGTTCCGGCCATGCAGAAGGACATCATCCACAATGACCCGCTCGCGGGTGACGAGGAAAACCGCAAGCCGGGTATCGGCATATCCGTGACGGTTCCGTTCCGCAACGCCGAAGACGGCGACGAGGACTGATCCTCGCGGCCGGCCCGGCGGTCCGCCGCCGGGCCGGCACAGCCTCGGCCCCCTTGGCCCCCGGCCCCTTGGCCCCCGTCCCGTCACGTCTCCGCACCCACCGAGGAGCCGACATGCGTGTCCTGCTGGTCAATATGCCCTGGTCGCCGATCGACCTTCCCTCGCTCGCGCTGGGAATCCTCAAACGCAGCGTGGACGAACGTGTGCCCGGTGCCCGCGCCGAGGTCCTGCACGCCAATCTCGAATTCACCGACTGGATCACCGAGCGCACCGAATTCGCCCCGGAGGATTACCAGTACTACTCGCTGTCCTCCTATTTCCTGGGCTGCGGCGACTGGGTGTTCTCCTCGGCGCTCTATGACGACCCCACCTGGCGTGAAGAGGAATTCGCGACCGCCATGCAGGGCAAACTACGCAAGTCCCGGCTGCGCATGTCGCGAGAACTCCACCGCCAGGTACCGGAGTTCGTCGAAATGATCGCCCGGCGGATCGTGGACTACGCGCCCGACGTCGTCGGATTCACCTCCACCTTCCAGCAGAACACCGCCGCACTGGCCGCCGCCAAGCACGTCAAACGGCTCGCCCCGCACATCGTGACCGTCATGGGCGGCGCCAACTGCGACGGCGAGCAGGGCGAGGCCGTCCACCGCAACTTCCCGTTCGTGGACCATGTCATCCGGGGCGAGGGCGAGGCGGCCTTCCCGCAGCTTTTGACCGCCATCGCCGAAGGCGCCGGCGCCGACGAACTGGCCACCGTACCGGGCCTGTGTCACCGCGACGCGCAGGGCAGGAGCGTCGTCAACCCGATGGCCACGAGCCCGCTGCCACCCGCCACCATCCTCGCCCCCGACTACAGCGGCTACTTCGAACGCCTCGCGGCCTCCGTGGCCCGCAACTGGGCCGAGCCCAAACTCGTCGTCGAAGGCGCGCGCGGCTGCTGGTGGGGCGAGAAGCACCACTGCACGTTCTGCGGCCTCAACGGCTCGTTCATGCAGTTCCGCTCCAAGAGCCCGGACACGTTCTTCGAAGAGATCATGGAGCTCGCCCGGCAGCATCGCGTGCTCGACATGTACCTCGTCGACAACATCCTCGACATGGGCTACCTCACCACCGTGCTGCCCCGCATCATGGAGAGCGGTTACGACCTGCGGATGCACATCGAGATCAAGGCCAACATGCGGCGCGGCCAGCTGCGTACGCTCGCCGAAGCCGGCCTCATCTACGTGCAGCCCGGCATCGAGAGCCTGAACAACCGCGTCCTCGACCTCATGGACAAGGGCGTCAGCGGCTGCCAGAACGTGCGCATGCTCCGCGACGGCGCCGAGACGGGACTCTCCGTCGCCTGGAACTACCTGCACGGCTTCCCGGGCGAGACCGCGGACGACTACGACCCCGTCATCGCGCAGATACCCGCACTGGAACACCTCGACCCGCCCGTCGACCTCTCCGCGCGCATCGCCATCGAGCGCTTCAGCCCGTACTTCAACCGCCCCGAACTCGGCTTCGACGGACTGCGCCCCGAAGAGCACTACCGGTTCACCTACGACCTGCCCGAGTCGGAGCTGTACGACCTCGCGTACGTCTTCGAAGCCCCGCAGCGCGGCATCACCGAGCCCACCGTCACCGCCCTGAACGACGCGATCGACGCCTGGAAGAAGCATCACACCGACGCCCGGCTCACCCAGACCGACCTCGGCGACCGCATCGTCCTGGTCAGCCGGCGGCGCACCTTCGACTGGCGGGCCATGGAGCTCACCGACCCGTTCGAACTGGCCGTCTTCCGCCTCCTCGACCAGCCGCACACGACCGCCGCCCTCACCCGCAAGGCCGCGGCCCGGGCCAAGGGCGCCGCACGCGGCGAGCACGAGGTGCAGCAGCTCCTGGACTCCTGGCTCGCGCTCGGCCTGGTCTTCACCGACGGCGGCCAGTACGTCCACATCGCGCCATCGGCCGTCAACGAGGACCTGCTGCGCCTGGACTTCATGCGTCACGCGCATGCCGCCATCGACGGAGCAGGACAGACCGCCGCGCCCGAGCCCGTGAGTGTCTGACCCAGCAGTAGGAGGACAAGACCGATGAGCACCGCCCTCACCACCGCCGCCCCGGCCCTCACGGTCGCCGCCTGGCGCGACTACGACCCGCAGGCGTGCGCGCTGCCCGGCATGCACCTCGGTGACATCGAACTGACCGGCCCCATCGGCGAGGAGAGCGACCGGCTGTGGGAGGCGGGGACCCGCCGCGTCCGGCTGCGCGAAACCGTCGACCTCACCGGTCTCGACGCCCCGGGCGCCGCCGAGCGTGCGGTACGTCTGCTGAGTCTCGTACGGGACCTGACGGCCCGGGCCGTCCTCGTCGAGTGGAAGCTGCGCATGGACCCGGCGGCGCCCGACGCCACCTGGCGGGACCTGAGCCACCTCCAGCCGCCGCAGAGCCTGGAGGGCACGGGCGACGCGTCCGGCGACCTGCGCCAGTGGCGCGAAGGGCACTACCTGTGCAAGTGCCTGTGGAGGCAGGGCCCCGGCTTCGTGCAGATCCGCGACCGCCGCTGGGGCGACCTGCGCCGCTTCACCGTCGAGGAGCCCGAGTACCGGCGGGCCATCGAGACCCTCTCCTACGGCAGCCCCACGGCATCGGTGCCGGCCGCCGTCCTGGCGGACTTCCTGGAGGAACGCCTGATGCTGCGGGTCGGCGAGCTCGGGTGGTGGATGCCCTACCGGGTGAACCGCTGGATCCAGGAGGCAATGACCATCTGACGGCCTGCCAGAAGCCTGTCGGGGTGCGGCACGCGGTGGGGTCCGCCGTCCGGGCGGCCCCGTCAAGGCGTGCCGCGTCCCTGACCCGTACAGGTGGTTCCGTCACGCTTTTCGCATATGCCCCGGTGCGTTGGCAGGAAGCTGGCCACCGATCCGCCCGGATCGCGAAGCGGCGTGGAGATGGTCATGGCGAACGGAAGTGTCCTGCTTGCCCTGCGTGAGGACCCCCTCGGGGGCGGCGCCGGAACCGAGCAATTGCGCCGCATCGGAAAGGAGTTGGAGAACCGGGGCCTCGAAGTGCGGTGGGCGCGCAGCGCCGAGAGTGCGTGCGCCGCTCTGCGGACCGAAGCCGGCCTGACCGCCGCCATGGTGGCGTGGGAGCTTCCGTACGAACGCGGCCGGCCGGACGACGTCAGTGCCGACGCCGGCGCCGAGGACGCGGAAGCAGGGGGTGCGGCCGTCCTGCGGCAGATCTCCCGGCGGTTCAAGGACCTGCCCGTCTTCGTCGTGATGGCCGAGGACTCCGACCACGGCCTCGACCGGCTGCCGCTGTGGGTGGCCGAGGCCGTCGTCGGATACGTCTGGCCGCTGGAGGACACCCCTTCGTTCATCGCCGGACGCGTGGCCCACGCCGCGCACGCCTACGGGGACGCCGTCCTGCCGCCGTTCTTCAAGGCGCTGCGGCGATTCGACGACGCCCACGAATACTCCTGGCACACGCCCGCGCACTCGGGCGGGGTGGCGTTCTTGAAGTCACCGGTGGGCCGGGCGTTCTTCGACTACTACGGGGAACGTCTCTTCCGCACCGATCTCTCCATCTCCGTCGGCGAGTTGGGCTCTCTCTTCGAGCACAACGGCCCCATCGGCGACGCCGAGCACAACGCCGCCCGGATCTTCGGCTCGGACCGTACGTACTTCGTCCTGCACGGCGACTCCACCGCGGACCGCATGGTCGGCCACTACTGCGTCACCACCGACGAGATCGCCCTGGTCGACCGCAACTGCCACAAGTCGGTGCTGCACGGGCTCGTGATC
This sequence comes from Streptomyces sp. NPDC048416, assembly GCF_043200435.1. Lineage (NCBI taxonomy): Bacteria > Bacillati > Actinomycetota > Actinomycetes > Kitasatosporales > Streptomycetaceae > Streptomyces > Streptomyces sp. NPDC048416. The sequence goes on along the minus strand of NZ_JBICXU010000020.1, from coordinate 28,211 downwards.
TCCGGCGCCCGCCCCGTCTACCTCGTGCCGACACGCAACGGCTACGGCCTCGCGGGCCCGCTTCCCGCCAGTGAGACCGCCCCGGCCGCGGTGGCCGCCAGGATCGCGTCCCACCCGCTGACGCCGGGGGCGCTCTCCGCCGATGCCCAGTACGCGGTGATCACCAACTCCACCTACGACGGCCTGTGTTACGACACCGTCGGGACCGCGCGGGCCCTCGCGCCCAGTACCCCGCGGCTCCACTTCGACGAGGCGTGGTTCGCCTACGCGCGCTTCCACCCCCTCTACCGCGGCCGCTACGGAATGGCGGTGGGGCCGGACACGTTCGAGGGCGAGGGGCGGCCCACCGTCTTCTCCACCCAGTCCACCCACAAACTCCTCGCCGCGTTGTCCCAGGCCGCCATGGTGCACGTGCGGTCCTCGCCGCGTGCCCCGGTCGAACACGACCGGTTCAACGAGGCGTTCATGATGCACGGCACCACCTCGCCGCTCTATCCCGCCATCGCCTCACTCGATGTCGCCGCCGCGATGATGGACGGGCCCCAGGGGGAATGGCTGATCAACGAGGCCGTCTGCGAGGCCATCCGGTTCCGGCAGGCCGTCGTCCGTACCGGCCGCCGCATCGCCGCCGCCGGTGACCGGCCGGCCTGGTTCTTCGGCGTCTGGCAGCCCGAGAGCGTCATCGAACCGGCCACCGGAACCCGTACGCCCTTCGCGGACGCGCCACCCGCGCTGCTGGCCACCGAACCGGAGTGCTGGCAGCTCGACCCCGACGCGGACTGGCACGGGTTCCCGGGCCTGAGCCGGGGCCAGTGCATGCTGGACCCCATCAAGGTGACCCTGACCTGCCCCGGAGTCACGGCCGCGGGCGTGAGCGAACCATGGGGCATTCCCGCCCGCGTCCTCACCTCCTACCTCGCCGAGCGGGGCATCGTCGTGGAGAAGACGGACACGTACACCACGCTCATCCTCTTCTCCATGGGCATCACCAAGGGCAAGTGGGGCACCTTGATGGACGCGTTGATGGACTTCAAGGCGCTGCACGACGGCGAGACCCCCCTGCGACAGGTGCTGCCCCAGCTGGTCGAGCGACACCCGAAGCGCTACGGCCACACCACCTTGCGCGGCCTGTGCCAGGAGATGCACGAACACCTCACGCGCGCCGACCTCATCGACGCCCTGGACACCGCCTTCCGTGACCTGCCCGAGCCAGTCGTCCCGCCGCAGCGCTGCTACCAGCAGCTCATCCGCGGCGGCACCGAACGTCTGCGTCTCGCCGAAGCCGCGGGACGGGTGGCGGCGGCGATGGTGACGGTCACCCCGCCGGGCATCCCCGTTCTGATGCCCGGCGAAGCACTCGGCGCCCCCGACGGGCCGGTCCTGCGCTACCTCGGCGCCCTTGAGGCGTTCGACCGGGCCTTCCCCGGCTTCCACAGCGAGGCCCACGGCGTCGTGATCGACCCGGACACCGGTGACTACCTCATCGAATGCGTACGGAAGGAGACATCGGCCGGCCGTTGAGGCCGAGCGCCCGCTCCGGCCAACTCCCTTACGGAGACCGGGTAGTTCAGCGCATGCCGATGGCGCGACCGTTCTCCTGGCCCGGCACACGCATCCGGCCCGTGGCGCCGCCCCTCAAGGGCGCGGCGCCACGGGCCGGCGGGCGCGCGCGGCTCACACCTCCAGTTCGGCCTCGACCTTCCTGAGCTGGTGGCGTGCCATGGCCAGGTTGGCCCGGCCCTTGTCGAGGGCCAGGTAGAGGAAGAGCCCGCTGTGGCCGCGTCCCGTCAGGAGCCGGATCAGGTGGTACTGGGAGCCGAGCGTGATCAGGATGTCCTCGATCTCGTCCTTCAGGCCGAGCAGTTCCATGGTGCGCACCTTCGCCCGCACCACGTCGGTGTTGCCCGCGGCGGCCACCGCGAGGTCGAGTTCCTTGCCGCCGCCCAGAGTGCCGAGGGCCATGCCGCTGCTGTAGTCGACGAGGGCCACGCCGATGGTCCCCTCGATGGTGGTCATCGCTTCCTTGAGCGTGGCTTCCGTGTTCGCCATGGGATTCGTGCTTCCTTTCCGCTGTTTGCCGTCCGATGTGTTCCCCGGCCGGTCGGCCCGGGGACGGGTGGGAGTCATGGGGTCTCCAGTCGGCCGAGGCTGCCGTCGACCAGGTCGCCGATCCGGGCGCTCGCCCGGCGGGCTTCGAGATGCAGCCGCCCCACGTTGATGCGGGGCTGGGCGAGGAGGGTCAGCACGGCGGACGAGCCCGCCGCGTAGGTCGCCACATAGCCGGCCTCGCCTCGTAACAGGAGTTCGTGGAAGGCGCCCTGGCCCGCGGTGTCGGTGAGGCGCTGGGCGACACCGAGGGCGGCCGCGGTCAGCGCGGCCAGGGGCTCGGCCTCGCTCGTGGAGTCCTGGGCGAGCACCAGGCCGTCGACACTGGCGGCCACGGCGCCGCTGAGCTGAGGCAACCGGACGCGGAGCCTGTGCAGTTCGGCGAGGACCTCCGCCTCTGCCGCCATCATCTGTCTCCTTTCGGCGCGCTGCCTGCGCACGCGGATCACAGCGTGGCCTCCAGACCGTCACGCAGCCTGCGCAGCAGGGCCACGTCCGCGACGGACTCCGCTTCGGCCGAGGCCAGCGCCACCGAAGCGGGCATGCCGTGCTGCGGGACGATCGCCAGCGGGGTCTCTATCGCCCCGCACGCCGCGAGCCGGCGGACGTCGACCAGTGTGTGGAAGGCCGGACGGCCGAGCAGGCGCGCGATGTCCTGCGGTGTGCGGACGCCGTCGGCGAGCGCGAGCAGTGCGCGCCGACGGCCGGTCACCGGGATCCCGTGCCGGCCCTGGGCGGGCACCACGGGGGCCGTGTCGACCTCGGGGTGCGGCCAGAGCCGGCACAGGAACTCCCGGCGCCGGGCCGCTTCCCGGGCCACCGCGCTCGCCGGCACGGGCCGCACCGGGCCGATCCAGTGCGCCACTCCGTAACGGAAGCGGGTGGGGCCGCTGCTGGGCGAGAGCGTGAAGAACGCCGCGTCGAACAGCGCACCCAGATGGCACAACTCCAGTTCACCGCCGGTGACCTGACCGCTGTCCACCAGGAAGCGGCCCACCTTTCCCTGCGCTCCCGCCTGCTCGACGGCCCACTGCCAGCCCTCGGGGCGCAGCCGGCCGCCCACCGTGAGCAGTACGTCGATGCCCGGGGCGGACGGGCTCTCCGCGTGCACCACCTGGCCGTCGACGAGGTAGAGCGTGCCGGTGTCGCGCAGCAGCGCGCCGCTGGCCCGTTCCGCCACCAACCGGGCCAGCATCGGCGAGAGTTGGCGTTCGCCGGTGGACCCCGCCATGGGGCTCACGCCAGTACCAGCCGCTCGGCCAGATCGCGCAGCCTCAGCCGGGCGAGCGCGAGGTTGCCCAGCTCCCGGTCCAGCCAGAGGTACAGGAAGATGCTGCTGTCGTAGGCGGTCCTGACGAAACGCAGCAGGTGGTAGCCGCCCTGAGCGGTGACGAGGACGTCCTCGACGAGTTCGTCGGCGGTGTCCGGGGCGCCGGGCGCGAAGACGGGGTGTTCGACGGCGCTCCTGGCGAACTCGGCGGCTTCCGCGGCGGCCGCCTCGTGGTCGCCGCCGGGTGAGTCACCGATGGTGCCGAGAGCGAGCCCGCTGGTCCAGTCGACGAGTGCTGCCCCGAGCGCGCCGGGCAGCCGCATCGTCTCCAGCAGGCACTCGTCGATTCCGGGCACGCGGAGATCCCCTCCTTGGCGTCGTGTGATGACAGATCACCGCGGTACGCATCCCGTGCCGCAGTGACGGAGAAGTTACGCGCTGTGTCGCGAGAAGGGGGAACTTCTGGCATTTTCCCGTGGGACATGCCCCCAGTGGCTACGATTCGCCCAAGCGCCTTGCCGGAGTGCCCTGTTGGGCAGCCGGGACCGACGGGACGTCGGCCGTCCGGCGCACCCGCCGTCGGTCCTCCGGGTCATCCCATCTTCCGAGGACGCGGGCGTCGAGGTGGTCCGGCGGGGCGGGGCTCCGCTTGCGGGGCTCCTTCGGCTGTGAGAACCAGTTGGTTCATGAAGCCAATCGAGCGGGCTGTCGGTCCCGTCCTCGCGGAGACGGTCGCCGGGGCGCCGGTCCACGTCGTCGGCGGGGTCGGGGGGGCCACCCCGGCACACGTGCTGGGCAGGGCACTCCGCGTGTTCGGTCACATCGCGCTCCTCGTGCTGGGCGTGCTCGTCGTGCTGGGCCTGTCACCCGTGCTGGTGGCCCTCAGGGTGGTTGCCCGGTGGCTCCCGGGGCCGGTCCGCGGCGTGGCGCGCCTGGCGCTTCTGTTCGCGGCGTACCTGCTCACCTGCGAGGTGAGCGCGGTCGTCGGCGGCCTGCGGTTTCACCTGGCCCGGCGTCGTGGCGCGCTCGGCCCGTCGGAGTGCCCCGGCATGGGTGTCGCACTGGCGCGGAAGTCGACCAGCCTGTTCTTCGGTGCCGGGCTCCGTGCGGTCGGCATGCCCATGGACTGTCCAGAACCGCCGCGTCTTGACCCCGCGCGGCCGGTCGTCGTGCTGCTGCGGCACGCGGGACTGCTCAACATGCAGCTCGCGGTCCACGTGGCCATGAAGGCGTTGGGACGGAGTCCGCACGGCGTGTGCAAGAGCGCGGCCGTCTGCCTGCCCGGTGCGGCGGCGCTGGTGGACATGGTGCCTGTGATCCCGATGCGGTGGAATGCCGAGGGGCGGGCCGCGGCGGGGCGGGAGTTCGCGGCGATGGGGTCCCGCCTCGGGGCCGGTGACGCCGCGTTGATCCTGCCCGAGGGCACGAACTTCAGCATGCGGCGCCGACGGGCGCGCATCGCGTCCCTGCGTCGCTCCGGCAGACACGACCTGGCGGCTGCCGCGGAGACGATGCCCCATGTGATGGCGCCCTTCGCCCGCGGCGCCGCGGTGCTGCTCGCCAACTCGCCCGGCGCCCACGTCGTGGTGGTGGCACACACGGGGCTGGAGGACGTCCTGCCGTGGCGCCTGGGCCGGGGCTATCCCTCCCGTGGCGACGCGTCGGTCCATGTCTCCTGGCAGAGCTTCGAGGCGGGCGAGGTGCCGCGGGACCCGGACGGGTTCGAAACCTGGCTGTACGAGCGCTGGGGAGAACTGGACGCATGGGTACGCACCACACGTACCGGCCCGGACGAACGTGCCGCCCCCGCACCCGGGTGAGCGGTCAGCACACGTACACGCCGTGCCGCCCCCCGCATCCGGGTGAGCGGTCAGCACACGTACACGCCCGGACGAACGTGCCGCCCCCCGCACCCGGAGGAACGGCCACCCACTTGGCCGAGTCCACCGGGGACGGGCGACGCGCCGACCCCACCATGGCACGGAGAGCGTCATCAGGAGGAGACCATGCCCGCAGCGGACATCCCGGCCCCCACGTCGGACGGATCGGCACCCCGCACCGCGTTCGTCCTCGGCGGTGGCGGCAAACTGGGCGGCTACCAGGTGGGCATGCTGCGCGCACTGCTGGAACGTGACATCGTCCCGGATCTCGTCTTCGGCACCTCCGTCGGGGCCTTGCAGGGCGCGCTGCTCGCCAGGAACCCCACGGTGGCCGTATGTGACCAACTCGCCGAGATGTGGAGGGAGTTGCTGGGCAAACGTGTCATGTCCGTAACGGCCCGGGGGCTGCTGCTCAACGCCTTGCGGCGCCGGGCGGCCCTCGCGTCCATGGACGCCCTGCACGAGGTGGCCCGATCGTATCTGGGCGGGCGGACCCGCATCGAGGACCTGGTGCTGCCCTACCAGTGCGTCGCCGCCTCCATCGAACGTGCCGCTGCCCGGTACTTCGACTCCGGCCCCCTCCTCCCCGCGGTCCTCGCCTCCTGCGCCATCCCCGGCCTCTGGCCGCCCGTACGCATCGGCGACGAGCACTACGTGGACGGCGGCATCGTGGAGACCGCCCCCGTCGGCAGGGCCGTCGCCTACGGCGTGACCACCGTCTACGTCCTGCGGATGCGGCAGCGCGAGCGCCCTCTCCAGCCCGCGCGATGGCCCTGGCAGATCGGCCCGACGGCCTTCGAGATCTCCCGCCGTCACCGGCTCGCGCAGATCCTGAGCGCCCACCCGCCCGGCGTCCGGGTGCACATCCTGCCCAGCGGGGAAGCCGGTGACGAGGGCGCGGACGCCGCCTTCCGGGCCGGTCCGCGCGAGGAGATCGCCGTCAACGAGCGCCGCGCCGCCGCGGGACACCGGGCCACCCGCGCCTACCTGGACACCCTCGACCAGGGGCGCGCCCCCCACTTCGCGTCCTCGGCCAACCCCGTGGCGCGCTCGTACCTCACGACGACCGCCATGACGCTCCCGCCATCGGGCACGGTCCTTCGGCGCGGAGCCGTCGCGCCGTTCCTCGCCACCAAGTACCGGGCGCTCTTCGCCCTGTTCGACAAGGACCAGGACGGTCTGGTCGACGAAGCCGACTGGCTCAGGGCCGCGGGCAACATCGGCGAGGCGTTCGGGCACACTCCCGAATCCTCCGGGGCCGCCCTCCTCACGCAGGCGTTCCAGGATTCGTGGACGCACGTGCGCCGAGTGGCGGGCGCGCCGCCGTCGACTCCCTTGCACCGCGACGCCTTCGAGGAGGCGGTGGCCCAGCTGGTGGGCACCCCCAGCGCCTATCGCACGCACTTCCTGCCCATGGTGGTGGCCCTCCTGACGACCGCGGACGCCAACGGCAACAACATGCTCGAAACCGAGGAGACCGAGCGCCTGCTCGACACCTTCGGAGTGCCGGCGGCGGACGCCCGCACCGTGGCCCGGCGCCTCGACACCAACGGTGACGGCGCCGTCAGTCTCGACGAGCTCAACGAGGCATTCCAGGACTACTTCACCAGTGAGGAGCGCGGCTGCGCCGGAAACATGCTCTTCGGCGCCCTCCCCGACTGAGGCGGCGTAGCCGGCACCTCGGTGGGCGGCCCGTGGCGGCCCGTGGCGGGCGAGCCTCAGCTGCCCCGCAGTGTCGAGGTGGCGACCGTCAGGAAGTCGCGCAGCAGCTTCTCGCGCCGGTCCGCGAGGACCGCCAGGCACGTGTCGAGGCCCGGCGCGTCCGTTACGGGAAGGTGCACGAGACCGGGGCGCGAGTAGGAGCGCGCGACGCTCACGGGGACGAGGGCGATGTCGTCCCCGGACGCGACGAGCTCGAACTTCTCCTCCAGGGAAGAGGTGCGGCGCGCAGGCGAGTCGAGCAGGCGCTCGCCTTCGAGATCCGCGCAGGTGAGCTCGTCACGGCCGGCCAGGCGGTGCCCCGCGGACATGCAGGCCACCCGGGCCTCCCGGCCGATGGACACGGTGCGCAGTCCCACGTCGTCGAACGGCCGCCGCAGATAGGCCACTTGGGCCCGGCCGTCCCGAAGGGGCGCGTCCTGCTCCCACCACAGGGCAGGGACGATCTCGATCTCCACCTCCGGGTGGCGCGAGGTGAACGCCCGGATCGCCTCCGCGACCCGCAGTCCGGGGGTGAAGGCGACGCTGAGGCGCCGGACGCCGCGATCGGTGTCGTGCACGCGCCGCACCGCCGTGGTGACCGCGTCCAGGATCGCCTCCGCCTCCTCGTGCAGCCGCTGCCCGGCCGCCGTCAGCTCGACGCTGCGAGTGGTCCGTACGAGCAGAGCGCATTGCAGCTCCTGCTCAAGAGCCTTGATCTGCCGGCTGAGGACCGGCTGGGTGATGTAGAGCTGCTGCGCCGCTCGGCCGAAGTGCCGCTGCTCGGCCACCGCGACGAAGTAACGGAGCTTGCGCAGATCCAGATCCATGCCCTCACGGTATCAATCCGCCGAGAAGGGCATTGGACGCCGCTGGGGGACCGCCGTGAGACTCGAAACATGATCGTCATCACCGCCCCTACGGGCCACATAGGCAGCCGACTCCTCGACATCCTGCTCAACGAGGTCCCCGAGCGTCGCGACGAGCTGCGCGTCATCGTGCGCGACCCGCGCAAACTCACCGAAGAGGTCCGCTCCCGCGTCGACGTCGTGACCGGCGCGCACGATGACGCCGACGTGATCGACCGTGCTTTCGCGGGCGCGGACGCCGTCTTCTGGCTCGTCCCGCCGAACCCGCGGGCACCCAGCCTGGACGCCGCGTACAGCGGGTTCACCAGCGCCGCCGCGAAGGCGTTCACGGCACACGGGGTGGGGCACGTCGTCGGCGTCTCCGCGCTCGGCCGCGGCACCCCTGTCGCCGACCGGGCAGGACTGGTCACCGCGTCCCTGACCATGGACGATCTCATCGCGCGTACGGGTGTGGCCTACCGCGCGCTGGCCAACCCGAGCTTCATGGACAACCTGCTGCGGCAGGTGACCTCCATCCGCGACCACGGCGTGTTCACCGACACCGTCGCCGTCGACCGCAGGGCACCGGCGGCCGCCACCCGGGACATCGCCGCGGCCGCCGCGGCTCTGCTCGTCGACCGCTCATGGACGGGCACGGGCGAGGTCGCGGTGCTCGGCCCGGCGGACCTCTCGGCCGGCGACATGGCGCGGATCATGTCCGACGTACTCGAAAGGCCGGTCCGCTACGAGCGGCAGTCACTGGACGCGTTCCGCGCCACGCTCGTCGGGCAGGGGCTCGGGAGCGCGTTCGTGGCGGGCTACGTCGACATGATGCGCGCCAAGGAGGACGGCCTCGACGACGGCGTACCGCGCACTCCCGACACCGCGAGCCCGACCACCTTCCGCGCATGGTGTGAGGAGGTCCTGAAGCCCGCGGTCCGCGCCTGACCGCCGGCGCCTGCGGCGCTCCCGTCGAGAGGCACATGGCGGACGGCCGGCCCGGGACCGGCCGGCGGCTGCGTAGCGGGAGGCCCTGGACCGGCGCGCCGTCGTACGGCGGGCGCGCGGGGCGGTGCCGACGGACCATGGGTGTGCGCGCCGCCGATCAGGGCACTCGCACAGCCGCCGGTCCGAGTGAGACGTGGGAGAGAGCAACGCCATGCAGACTTCGCCCCAGCTTCCCGGTAAGAACGAGTCGTACTGGATGGACACGACCCCCGGGCCGCGCCACGCCCCCCTGAGCGAGGACATCGAGGCCGATGTCGCGGTGGTGGGCGCGGGGATCGCCGGTCTGAGCACGGCGTGGGAGCTGACTCGGGCGGGCCGGAGCGTCGTCGTCCTGGAGGCGGACCGCATCGCCTCCGGCGTCACCGGCTACACCACCGCCAAGGTGTCCGCCCTGCACTCCCTCGTGTACGGGAGCCTGCTGCGGACCCGGGGCACCGAGGGCGCCCGGCTCTACGCGCGGTCCCAGCAGGACGCCGTGGAGCGGGTGGTGGACATCGTCGACGAGCTGGGCATCGCCTGCGACCTGGAGCGGACGAGCGCCTACTGCTACGCCGCCCACGCCTCGTCGAACTCCGCGATCGAGGCCGAGGCGCGTGCCGCGAGGGACGCCGGGCTCGACGCCGAGTACGTCACCGAAACGGACCTTCCCTTCGCCACGGCCGGGGCGGTCCGCGTGCCCGACCAGGCACAGTTCCATCCGCGCAAGTATCTCCTTGCGCTGGCCGAGGACCTGGTCGGCCGCGGGGGCCGCATCGTCGAACGCAGTCGCGTCACCGGCCTTGAGGAGGGGACGCCGTGCCGTGTCACCACCGAAGCGGGGCACACGGTGACGGCACACGACGTCGTGATCGCCACGCACTATCCCGTCTTCGACCGTGCGATGCTCTTCGCCCGCCTCTCGGTACGCAGGGAACTGGTGGTCGCGGCCCCCATCGCCGCCGACCGGGCACCCGAAGGCATGTACATCACCGAGGACGAGGGCAAGCGGTCGGTACGGTCGGCGCCGCTCGCCGACGGGCAGCGCCTCCTGATCGTCACGGGGGAGAGTTTCACCCCCGGCACCGGCGACGCCCACCAGGGCTTCCTCCGCCTCGACAGCTGGATGCGCGAACGGTTCCCGGTGGGCCCCACCGCGTACCGCTGGGCGGCGCAGGACAACGACCCCAGCGACACCGTGCCCCTGATCGGCTCCTTCCACCGGGGCGCCCGGCACACCTATGTCGCCACGGGGTTCGGCGGCTGGGGCATGACCGGTGGCGTGCTGGCCGGACGCCTCCTGACCAGGCTCATCACCGATCCCGGCAATGAGCCGCCGTGGGTGGGACTGTACGACCCCCGACGCGTCGCGAGTACGGTGCGCGAGGCGCCCGCTCTGCTCGGGCAGCAGATCGAGGTGGCCAAGCACTTCATCGGCGACCGGCTGCGGCCCACCCACGTCGACACCGTCGAACAGATCGCCCCGGGTTCGGGCGCGGTGGTCCGCGTCGGTGGCAGGCGCTGTGCCGTCTACCGCGACCAGGACGGCACGACGACCGCGGTGTCCGCGCGCTGTACGCACCTGGGCTGCCTGGTCTCCTTCAACGACGCGGAACGCGCCTGGGAATGCCCCTGCCACGGATCCCGCTTCGCCGTGGACGGCGAGGTCGTCCACGGCCCCGCCGTACGGCCGTTGGAAAAACTGGACCTGCCCCAGGAGTGAGAGTGAGCGCAGCGCCGGGCGGACGGAGCCGACCGGATTCGAACCGGCGTCCTCGCGGTTTTGGAGACCGCGCGCGTCGACCTCTGCGCTACGGCTCCGCCCGTTGCAGCAGCCTAATGGGTGACGCCCACTCAGGTCCGGGCCGGATGCGCCCGATGCGGAGCCGCGCGGGAGACAAGCGTCACACCTCCACCGTACCGAGGAGGAGCCGCGCCAGTTCGCGCGGTTGGGAGAACATCGGCCAGTGCCCGGTGTCCATCTCGACCAGCCGCCAGTGCTGACCGGCCGACGACTGGGCCGCCACGTCGTCACCCGGTTCGGCTCCGGCGAGCAGGCAGTGGATGTACGTCGCCGGGAGTTCCCCAAGTGACCTTGTCAGCACGGCGGGTTCGGTCAGCGTGGCACCGGGGTGGGGTGTCGCGCCCCGCGCGATCCGGGCGATCTGCTCATCGGTGAGACCGTGACCGTCATAGTGGGTGGCGGGCGCGAGGGGCCAGAACCCGCCGTTCTGGGCGATCGACGCCGTCACCGTCGCGCCGCCGTCCGGCCAGGCGGAGACGAACGCCGCGCCGTCGACCGGGACCTCGGCATCGACGAGGACCAGATGGGTCAGGCGGTCACCGATCCCGACGGCCGCCTGACCGACCGGAATGCCGGCGTAACTGTGGCCCACCAGGACGACGTCGCGCAGGTCCTTGCCCTCGACCTCCCCCACGATGTCCTGGACATGGGTGTGCTGCCCCGCGGGCACATCCCGCTTCTCGGCAAGGCCCGACAGCGTCAACGGATGAGCCCCGTGGCCGGCCGCGCGCAGCTCCGGCACCACCTCGTCCCACGCCCAGGCTCCGAGCCGTGCGCCTGCCACCAGTACGAAATTCGCCATGGCCGCACAGTAACGGCACGGCCGCCGCGATGGCCATGGGCGCCGGGGGACGTGCCGCGTCACCGTCGTGTCATCGTCGCGCGCCGTGTGTGGGCCACCAACACCGCCACACAGGGTGTTGGTTGATACGAGGGTCGTCCGGGCGACTTCTCGTGTGTTCTGCCAGTACGGCGGGCCGGGCGGCGCGGAGGAGGATTCTGGCGCGGGCCGGGCCCCGCGGATCTCTGGATCCGAAGGGCCCGGCGCAGCCATGTACCGGACGAAGAAGTACACGAGGGAGCGGCACGTGAGCGTGCAGCAGTACGACAAGATCGGCGAGGCATTCGAGGGGTTCAAGGCGCTTCCCCTGACGCGGCACGGGGAGGTGCCGAGCTTCCTCGCCATGGTCGGGGATGTGAGCGGCAAGTCGGTCCTCGACCTGGCGTGCGGCACCGGATTCTACAGCAGGGAGTTCAAGCGGCGCGGCGCCACGGATGTGGTGGGGGTCGACATCTCCGTCGAAATGATCGCCGCCGCCCGGGGGATCGAGGAGCGTGAACCGCTGGGTGTGCGCTACGAGGTCGGCGACGTGGCCGAACTGCGCACCTTCGACCAGGACTTCGACATCGCGCTGGGCGTGCAGTGCCTCAACTACGCGGAGAGCATTGCCGAGTTGAAGCAGATGTGTCGCAACATCCACCGGAGCCTGGTGCCCGGCGGAACGTTCTTCATGTTCGCCCAAAGCCCCGACTACCAATTCGACTGCCCGTCCCTGGACCGCTACGGGTTCCTCTGCGAGCCGACGGGGGAGGAGGCCGAGGCGGGCCCACGGGCGCGGGTCACCGCACTCCTCGACCCGGAGCCGATCAGCATTCTCGGTACGGTGCCGCGCCGCGAGGTCTACGAGGACTGCCTGCGCGCGGCGGGGTTCAGTGAACTGCAGTGGGTCCCCTTGCAGATCTCCGAGGCCGGCATCCGTGAATACGGCGAGGACTTCTGGGCGGACCTCCTGGCGAAGCCGCCGCTGGAGATGCTGCACTGCCGAGCCTGACGGGCCGCCGATGGCGGGGCCGCGCGGTCGGGCCCGCCCGGCCCCGCGCCGCAAGGAGTGCGGCCCAGGATGGCCCCTAGGGGGTGTCTGGTGGATCATGGCCGGGGGTGCGGCGCCTGGCACGGCACCTCGCGGCGTTGCCGAAACGCCCCGATAGCTCCGCTATCACGACGTTCCGACGCCTTGCGATGCACCGCACCAGGCGCCGCACCCTGACCGACCCTGATCCACCAGACACCCCCTAAGCCGTGGGCCGCGTCATCACCATGCGGGCGACGTCCACGCGCGACTTCGCGCCCAGCTTGCGATAGGCGCGGGTGAGGGCCGCTTCCACCGTCTTCACGCTCACGACGAGACCGGCCGCGATCTCGCGGTTGGTGGCGCCCTGGGCGACCCGGGCGACGACGCTGCGCTCGGTCGATGTGAGGTGTTCCGACCAGGAGCCGCTCTCGGGCAGGCGGGCGGCGGCGGGGCCGTCCTGCGCGCGGTCGCGTTCGGCACGCGCCATGGCGGCCAAGGGGCGGGCATCGGCCTTGGTGTAGACGCGACATGCGGCCGCGAACGCCGCGCGGGCGGCGCTCTCGTCCCCGATGAGGCGCCCGGCCCGGCCCAGTGCCACCCTGGTCCTGGCCTCCTCCAAGGGGTACCCGGCGGCCCGCAGCCGGGTGGCGGCGCCCTCCAGGAGACGTGCGGCGCGGGCGGGTTCGCCTCGCTCGGTCGCGACCGCCGCCGCCGCGCGGTCCAGCAGGGCAAGGACGCTCGGCCGGGCAAGCCGCTCGGCCTGGTGGCGGGCCACCGCGATGACGGACTTCGCTTCGTCGAGTGCGCCGACGGCGGCCAGGGCCTCCGCGAGATCGGCGTGCCACCGCCGGGTCGCCGGGTCCCGCTGGCCCTGCGCCGTCTCCAACTCGCCTGTGCGCGCCAGGAGTTCGGCGGCCTGCTCGCTCTGACCGAGGAACAGCCTGATCCTTCCCTCGGCGTGCAGGGCCCGGGGCAGGAAGAGCCGGTCGTTGTCGTCCTCGCTGTGGCGTCTGGCCGCTTCGGCCGCGGTGATCGCCTGGCTCAGGCTGCCACCGGCGGTCTCGGCGAGCGCCACCGCGTACCAGGCGGGCCCCTGGCTCAGGCCCGCCTCCTGCGTGATGCGCAGACTCTGCCGCGCGATGGTCAGGCCGGCTTGGCAGCGTCCGCGATGGATCTCGACCTGCGCAAGACCGATCAGGCACTGGCTCAGGCTGTCCGCCGAACCGCGTTGCCGCAGCCGGTACACCAGGGTGCGCAGCTCGGCCCTGGCCTCGTCCAGCTCGTCGCGCACCAGGTGGAAGCGGTACTTGAGGTAGAGGGGCCCGTTGTGGTGCGCCATGGCGTACACGTCGTGCGGAGCGGCGAGGGCGGCCGCCAGAGTCGCCTCGGACCCCGGACGCCCCAGGAAGAGTTCCAGGGCGGCCTGCTGGGTCAGCGCCATGAGTTCGGTGCGCCGGTCCCCGGTCCGCGCGGCGAGCCCCGCGGCCCGGACGGCATGGCCGTGGGCGCGTGCCGCGGAGCCGCCCACCATCCATGCGCGCCAGCTCATCCGGTAGTGCAGCTGGGCCAGGAGTTCGGGATCGCCCGCGGCGTCGCGTACAGCCTCCGGGAAGACGTCCGCGATCTCGGCCATGGCCTGGCCGCAGGAGTCGATGATCACGTTCCAGGCCCGTACACGGTCGGCCGGCCGCTCGGCGTCGCCCAGTACCTCGTGCGCGAGCTGCCGCGCGAAGTCGAGGTCTCCGGCCTCGATGCCGTCCTCGGCGGCGGTGAGCCGCCGGTCGATGTCGGCATGTGTGTGCCCGGCGGGCGTGTACTCGGCGGCCATGCGGCCCAGTCTCGCCGCCGTCTTGGGCGCGCCCCGGCGCCGTGCCGCGGCGGCAGCGTCGGAGAGCCCCGCCGCCACGACCGGGTCGGGGCCCGCCGCGAGCCGCGCCACGTGGTGCGCGCGCTCGACCGCGTCGTCGGACGCCTCGGCCAGCGCTCGGTGCGCGTCCACCAGCCGCTCGTACGGGGTCTCGGCCCGGAGCACCATCGGGGTCAGCGGATCCATGAACCGGATGGCCCCGTGGTCCGACGCGGAAAGGACACGAAGGAGGCCATGGCGTACACAGAGGTCGAGATCGGCCCCCACATGTCGGCGGCCCGCGCGCCGCAGAAGCCCCACCGTGGGCCGCACCGCGGCGGCCGCGACGATGAGTGTGGTGCGGGCGCGGACCGGCAGGGCACCGACCCGGTCGAGGATCGGGCCGCGAAGGGAGTGCGGGACCGGGAGCGGTTCGGCGGGGTCGGGCAACGCCGCGCCGTCGACACCGTGCACGCCGTGGACGCCTTCGGTCCGCACGCGCTCGTCGAGGGCGGAGCTGAGCACCAGCGCCGTGCGGGGGTTGCCGCCGCTCGCCCGGTGAAGACGGGCGACGAGAGGGCGGGGCCAGCAGGGGTGGTCGTGCCACTCCAGCATGTCGGCGATCTCATGGACGGTCATGGGCGGGACCTGGATCCGGCGGACGGGTCGCGGACACAGGTCCATCGCGCCGCCGGTGTAGTCCGGGCCTGCGGGGGAGGACGCGGGCGCTTGTCCCGGCCGCAGGGTGACCAGCACGGACAGGCCCGGGCCGGCATGCCGTGCGCAGTACGTGAGGATGTCCGCCGTCGGCCGGTCGAGCCACTGGACGTCGTCCACGGCCAGCAGCAGCGGACCGGCACCGCACAGCAGGGCGAGGACCTTGCGCACGGCGATCCGCAGGACGAGCGCGTCACGCCCGGCCACCGGCCCGGATGCCGCGGCCCGGCCCGCCCGCGGCGCCGGTGCGCTGCGCAACAGGGTGTCGTCGAGTACGGCTCTCTCGTGGGCGGCCAGCGCCGCGAGGCTGTCATCGGTGACGTCGGACAGCAGGTCGATGAGTCCGAGGAAGGGGGCGTCCGTCTCGGCGGGCGAGGGCGAACAGCGCAGGACGCGGTGGCCGCGGCCGCTCAGATCCGCGATCACCTGGTGTGCCAGCGTGGACCTGCCGATGCCCTCCGGGCCGGTGAGGAGAACACCGCCGCCGCGTGACACATGGGCCCGTACGGCGTCACGGACCGCGCCACGCTCCACCGAGAGTGGCCGGACGCCTTCCGGCAGGGTGGTCGGCTCGGTCATCGCAAGCCCTTCCGGACACAGCTGTGTTCATGACCCGGACATCAATCATGAACCTGCCCTTCATGGTGCCGCGCCGAATCTAGGACCGCGTTCCGTGAAAGGTCAAGACCAATCGGGGATCGGGCGCACGTCGTCGGCGCACACGGCCGGGCCGCCGGTCGAAAGACCAACGGCCCGGTCGGGTACGGAAGTTGTGTCACTCAGGAACGCTCAGCACGCGCCGGCGTCCTTCCAGACGGCCCAGGAGCCGGGCGCGCCCGGTTCGGCGCCGGTCGAGTACCACTGCGACGACCACGTGTGGCCGTTGTACGCGACCTGGTCGCCCGGCGCGTAACTGGTGGACGCGCTCCAGGCGGGCAGGTTGTCACAGCCCTGCGGCGGGGTGCCGCCGCCGCTGACGGTCCAGGTGAAGGACGCCGTGCCGGTGGCGTTGTCGGTGTTCTTCGCCGTGACGGTCACGGACGAGGTGCCGGCAGTGGTCGGAGTGCCGGTGATGAGGCCGGTGGAGGAGTTGATGGACAGCCCGGCGGGCAGGCCGGTCGCACTGTAGGTGAGCGTTTCACCGCCGGGGTCGCTCGCCTGGATCTGCAGGGACGCGGCCGTGCCCACCGTGCCGCTCTGATTGCCCGGGTTGGTCACCGAGGGCGAACCGGGCTGGCTGTTGCAACTGCCGGGGACCGGGTCGGCGCCGGTGACGCTGACCGCCGCCCAGGCGGCGTCGATGGTGTTGTACTCGGTGCAGTGCGCGCCGTACAGATCGGCGGCGGCCTTCAGCGAGTCGGTGCGTGCCTGGTGATAGTTCTCGCTGCTGTTGGCGTACGAGGCGAGGGCCTTGTACCAGATCTTGGCGGCCTTGTCGTTGCCGATTCCGGTGACCGTGGAGCTGTTGCAGGTGGGGCTGTTGCCGTAACCGTGGTCCCCGCTGCCGACGGCCGCGAGGAAGAACCAGTGGTTCAGCGGGCCCATCGAGTAGTGCGGGTCGAGACCGCCGTTGCTGCTGTTCCAGCAGTTGGGCGACGACCCGTCGAGGGACGGGTTGTACATGTAACGCAGCGGCTTGTTGTCGCCGTTGATGTTGATGAGCTCACCCATGGTGTAGTCGGGCGTGTCCACCGGGTTGTTGGCGTAGAACTCGACCATCGTGCCGAAGATGTCGCTGGTGCCCTCGTTCATGCCGCCGGTCTCGCCGGTCTCGTCCCAGCCGGTGAGGGCGCCGCTCACGCCATGGCTCATCTCGTGGCCCGCGACGTCGAGTTCGACCAGCGGGCGCGCGTTGCTCTGCCCGTCGCCGTAGGTCATCTGGGTGCCGTCCCAGAAGGCGTTCACATAGGCGTTGCCGTAGTGCGTCCGCGACGGCACGCCGCGGCCGTCACCGAAGATGCCGTTGCGGCCCTGGACGTTCTTGTAGTAGTCGAACGTCTTCGCCGCGCCGTAGTGCGCGTCGGCGCCGGCCGAGGCGGGGTCGCTGGTGGAACCGGTGCCGAAGGTGCCGGTCGAGCTGGTGAACACCGAACCGGTGCCGCTGGTGGCGTGGTTGAGGTTGGTCGTGTACCCGTTGCCGTGCGACGGGTCCTGCATGGAGTAGCCGCTGCCGCTCTGGGTGACGTCGAGGGCGACCCGGCCGCTGTAGATCGACTGTCCGGTGCCGGCGACCGTCGGTGCGGCGGCGGATCGCGCCGCCGCACCGACCTTCGAGGCGTCGGCGTTCGCGGCCCCCTCGGCCGCGAACGTACTCACCTCGTCATTGGTCCGTACGACCTTGCCGGTACGGGCGTCCACCAGAACGTGCAGGCGGCTCGGTGTCCGGTCCGCGCGTACGCCGCTGACGACGGTCTCCCAGACCAGGGTGGCGTCGGAGCCCGCCATCTGCACCGCCAGGTGCGAGGCGGAGACCGAGTCGACGTGGCCCCGGAACGCGGCCCTCGACGTCTCCGCGGCACTGGAGGCGGCCAGTTGGGGCTCGGTGGAGACCGACCCGGAGGTCCCGGATCCCGTGGCGAGCGACTGGTACGCGCCGTCCTTGTTCAGGTGCACGACGACGTCGCCGCCGTAGGTGGGAAGGCCCTTGTATGTGCGGTCGAAGCGGACGGATGCGGAACCGTCCCGGTCGACCACCAGATTGCGGACCGAGAAGGCGTCACCGTCCGCGGTGTGGGCGGCGCCGGCGTGGGCGGCCAGTGCCTTCTGCGCGGCGTCCACGACGTGGCTGCGGACGTCGGGTGACGGGTCGGCCGTGTAGGGAGCCGCGGCGAAGGCGCCGGCGCCGACGGGCGCGGGGTGCGGGGGCGGGGCCGGGGCCGCCGTGGCGGCGGGCAGCGCGATGGCGGACGCGGACACGCAGGCCAGCGCGACCGTCAGGAGTCTCCCGGCTCTTCGTATCTCCATGGGGGTGGGGGTTCCTTTCGCTTCGTGCACGGGGGCGGCCGCCGGTGGCGCACAGGGCGGTCGAGGAAGGCGGCGGACACGTGCGGGTGTGCGGACGACGCTGCTCGTGGGTGGAGCCGCGCCGACGCATGAGTGTCCGCAGTCCCGAACCCGTCGGCCAGGCACTGCGCGAAGTGAGAGGGGTTTCCCTATGCCGGGCGCTTCTTGGGCCCCGCTCCGGTCAGTTCCGCGGATCGGCGGCGAGGAAAGGAGCGAGGAGCGCGAACAGCGCGTCGGGGCGGTCGAGCGGGATGATGTGGCCGCAGTCCTGGATCCGGTGACCAACCAAGTCATGGGCGATGAGCCGGAGTTGGCCTTCGAGCCCCGTGCCGACGGGGTGCGATCCGACGGCCATGGTGGGCATGGTCAGCCGAGCCGTCGCGACGGCGTCCTGGAACTGGCGCGCGCTGGTGGGCAGGGCCCGGTAGTACGAGAAGGCGCAGCGCAGGGCCTCGCTCCCGGTGTACGCGTGCACGAAGGCCGCGCGGATGGCGTCGGGCACGCCACGCCCGAGCGTCCCCGAGTCGAGGAACCAGTCGATGTAGGCGGCCTCGTTGCCGTGCAGAACGTTCTCGGCGAGGCCGGGGACGGCGTGGAAACCGAACCACCACGGGGCGCCGCCCACGAGGACGTCCTCCGCGCCGGGCAGGCGGCCGAGCAGCGCCTCCATCACGACCAGGCGCCGGACGCGGTGCGGTTGGCGCAGCCCGAGCAGGACCGCGGGTGCGACGCCCGCGTCGATGCCGACCACCGCGGCGGAGGGTTCACCGAGCGCGTCGAGCAGCCCTTCGGCATCGGCAGCGAGGGTGCCCGCGTCGTACCCCTCGACGGCCCGTGTGCTGGCACCGAAGCCTCGAAGGTCCGGGGCGATGACCCGGTACTGTCCGGCCAGCCGGCCCATGATGTCGCGCCAGAGTTCCCAGGTGTGCGGAAAACCGTGCAGCAGGAGGACCGCGGGACCGTCCCCGGCGATCGCGACGTGGAGATCGACGCCGTTCGTGGCGATGCGGCGCAGGTGGAGCGCGGTGGTGACGGGCATGACGGCCTTCCGGCTGGTTACCATGGGTGACCAGGGAACGATAGGTAACTGCCCGATCGCTTACCAGACGGCACTTTCAAGGAAGGTGGTGAGCCACAGGTGACCACCCGAGGAGCCCGGGCCGCCGATCGCGGGGTACGCGGCGATCTGTTCGATCCCCAGTGCCCGACGCGGCAGTTGCTGGACCGCATCGGTACGAAGTGGACGTCGATGGCCGTGAAGACGCTCGCCGACGCCGCACCGGACGAGGTGCGCTTCGCGGAGTTGAAGCGTCGGATGCCCGGCGTCTCGCAGAAGATGCTGTCGGTGACGCTGCGAAGCCTGGTCCGCGACGGTCTGGTGGCGCGCCGGGTCGAACCGGCCGTGCCGCCACGGGTCTTCTACCGGCTCACCGGACTCGGGCGCTCCTTGGACGCGGTGCTCGCGGGGCTGAGGAGCTGGGCGGAGGAGCACATGGCCGAGATCGACCGTGCCAACCGGGCCGCCCAGGAGGGGGCGGATGAGGAGTAGCGGGCGAATTCCGCGCCCGGCAGCGGTGGTTGGGGCAGGCAAGACGGCCTGGGCCCCAACGGCCGCCACGCTGCCTTGGCCTGTTGCCTCGTCAGATCGACGCCACAGGGCCTCAGTTGGGGCGCCTCAGGAGTCGAAGTCGTCGTCGTACTCGTCGGCCAGGTCCGGGTCGTCGTCCGAAGAGGGCAGAGCTTCGGCGATGAGGCGGGTGGCGAAGTCGGGGTCGTCGGTGATGCGGTTGATGTGCTCCGCTAGGAGGAAGGCGGTGGCTTCCAGGGGAGTCATTTCCGCGTCCGTCCAGTCTCCGTACTGCTTGCGCCACAGATTGGGACTCAGCTCGGTGCCCGCCGCGATGACCAGACCGGCCATGGTGGGGATGGCTTCGGGGCGGATGCTCTTGGGCATCATGCGCATCGAGGCCACGAGGTTCGGCACGACGTACTCGATGACGTCCTTGTCGTGCTCCTCGTGGGCCTGCCGCAGCCACGTCATGAACATGTAGATCAGGGTGCAGGTGCCGTCGAGGACGTCGTCGATGGCCTTCGAGCTCAACGACTCCGTGAACTGGCGGGTCAGCGCCTGCTGTTGAGGGTCGGACCCGGAGGTGCCGCTGTGGATGCCCTTGAGCCGGGAGTCGATCATCATCAGCGCCGTACCCACGTCGCCGGCGGGAGCGTTCTGGGGGCCGTAGCGAGACAGCACAGGATTCCTCCTCCATACGGACCGCGATGAGCAACGGCGTGTTCGTACCGTAGAGGATCGGTAGGGGCGCGGTCCGACGAACGCGGTGAAGATGAGCCCCTGTGGTGCGAGATGCCGATTCGTCGTTCGAGCGGCGTACGCTCGCACCCGTGCCCCGCCACCCAAAGAAGCTCCGTCGCCTGGTCGTTGACGGCCGCGTGTACTGGTGGAGTGTGCGCCACAGCCATCGCGTACCGGACAGCGACGGGCCCAGGGTCTGCCGGGAAACGCTCGCGCTGATGCCACAGCCGGCCGGCGCCGCGGGCTCGTTGCGCATCGTGTTCGCGCAGGGCCCGGGCCGGTTCGTGCCGGGCGGCTTCCCCCTGGGTTCGGGTGATGTGGGGTACGTCCGGGGCAGTGCGCTGAACCTGCACGAGCCGGGCGCCGTCCGGGCCCTGCTCGACGTGGCCGTGGCCCGCGGGTGGCAACCGGGCGACAAGCGGAACGTCGAGGTCGACGGCTGGGCCCTGCTGGACGAGGCGGCCGCAGCTCTGCGATCGGGCCACCCCGGCGCCGCGGGCCCCGGCCCCGTGCACTCGTAGCAGCGCCCCTCGCCGCAGCGCGGGGGACGGGCAGTGGCGCCCGTCCGAATCAGTGGTGCCGACCTGGGTACGCGTTGCGGCACGAGATGCCATCACGACTTGCCATCACAAGATGCCATTACGACTTGCCATCACGAGACGCCGACCGAGAGCGAGCACCCACCGTGAACGACCGCAGGCCCGAGGGGCCGGGAGACGCCGGAGCGCCCGTACCCGAGCCCATACCCCGTGATCTGCCGGACCAGCAGGCCGGCGGCGAAGGCGACCGCTGGGACGCCGCGGACCACCCCGATGAAGGTACGCACGGCGACCGGCCCGACCGCGAGGTGCCGGACACCGACGAGGCGGGCACCGGCCGCAGGGGCGCCCCCCACTCCGGCAGCAAGCGGCCCGGCCACCCCGTGCCCCACGAATCGACCGGCTGAGCCGGCGGGAGGGAAGGGGCAGAACGGGGCGTCGTCGGACCTGGCCGCCGCGCCGCCCTCCCAGCGCACGGGCGCCGCAGTGGGTGGGCCCGTGGCGGACGTTCCTCGTCCGGATCGCATGACCGCCCGTCGCCCCCGACTCATCGGGGGCGACGGGCGGTCACCATGAGCAGCCGCGCGGGGTCAGCGGCGTCCGCGCTCGCCGCGGTTGCCCTCGCCGCGCCGACGCTCGTCCTTGCCGGTCGCGTCGTCGTACTGGATCTGCTCCTTGCGGACGGTGTCGCTCACCTCGCGCTCCTCGGTGACCTTCTCCGTCTCCAGGCGCACCCGCTCGACCGGAACGGCTTCCTTGCGCACCACGGGCCGCTCGGCGTGCAGCGTCACCTCGGTCTCCGCCTCGCCGATGTCGGCACGCGTCCGGTCGCCCTCACGGATCGGCTCGCGTACGACGCGGACCTCCTCGTGGCTGACCGGGACGGTCGTTGACACGTTCTCCGTGACGACGACCTTGCGCAGCCGTGCCCGGCCCACCTGCTCGTTCTCGGTGCCGACCCGCAGCCGCTCCTCGGAGCGGACGATGGAGTCCTCGTCCTTGGCGTACCGGCCGTGGACGTCGGTTCCGGTCGCGTTGCCGGGTACGTCGACGCTTCCCGCGGCCCCACCCGGGCCCGGCGTGCGGGTGTTGTGGCCGTCGACGCCGTAGTGCCGGTACAGCTCGCGCTCCGACTCGGCGTCCAGGTGCTCCTCGGCGTCCAGACGCGGGGCGTCCTTCACCATGCTCTTCGCGTAGGCGACGTGCAGGGCCTCGCCGTCGTGGCGGGCTCCCGCCAGCGGCACGAAGGACTCCTTGGTGCCGAAGAGCCCCGTCTTGACCGTCACCCATTCCGGGCGGCCCGAGGCGTCGTCGAGGTAGACCTGTTCGACACCGCCGATCTTCTCTCCCTCCGGGTCGTAGGCCACCAGGCCCTTGAGCCCCTCGGGGCGGTTGAACATGTCACCAGTGCTCATGCGGATCACTCCTGACGTGTGGGGGAAGAGGCGGCGTCCGGATGTGGTGCCGCATTCCTCCCTCCAACCCCGCCACAACCCGCCCGCGTCAGCTACCGCAACTCCCCGCCGAAACGGGCGACACCCGCCCCAGGCCCCGGCGGGGTTCTTCGAGTCGAATTGGGCCACCCGGGTGATGTCTCGGTGAGTACGACCCGCTACGGACCGTGCTCGGCGCCGACGGGGGCCGCCGACGCACTCCCCACTCGAACTCGCTTCCCCGCTCCGGATGTGCGAGGAGCAGTCCCCCCAACGGGGGTACATCAACCCTGGTGCACCGGGCACACGACCGCCATGACGTTCGTAATGCTTTCGCTTCCGCCGCTCATCATGGCCGTCATCCTCGCCTTCGCCTTCGACCACACGGCGAGCCCCCGCCACGGGCGTCGACGGAGCCACTGAACCCCCTGCCGGGGGCCCGGAGCCCACGCGACCTCACTCGCGGGCGCCCGTCGCCTTCGCCCTGGTCCACGGCTTGACGCCCAGCTCTCCTGTGGTGCCGAGGTCCAGGTGGGGAGTCACCGTGACCGGCTCGGCGCCGGCCTTCGCGCGGACCCTGACATGGGGCACGTTCACCGCTGTGCCGGACAGCGTGGTGTTGCGCCACACCAGGGCGGCGATCGCCGACTCGCCGGGCTTGAGCGTGACGGGCCGGGGTTGTTCGTCCGGTCCGGCCTCGGTGGTGACCCCGCCGCCGTGGCGGATGGTGATGCCGTGAACGGCGTTGAAGTCGCTGTCCATGAGCTCCAGGAGCGGGTAGCCCTCGACGCTGTAGTCGCGCGTCCCGCAGTTGTCGAGGTGCAGGCCGACCACGCGCAGCCCCATGGCCGCGTTGCCCTCGTCGGCGCTGACGCGGATCCCCGAGGCCGGGCACGTGCCCGGCGCCGCCGGGGCCTCACCGGCGGGCACCTTGGTCACTTCGAGGACCTTGGCCCGTGTCACCCGCGGCGTCGAGGGCGGCAGGTGGCCGGCCCGGACCGAGCCGCGTACCGTCTTCCCGGGCCCGACATCACGCACGGTCGCGGTCTGTTGTGCCATCGCTCCGCCGTCGCCGCTCATGAAGGTGACGACGACCGAGTAAGTCAGGCTCTGCGCGCCCTTGTTGGTGATCTCGAAGAAGGCGACGATCCCGGAATCCTTGCTGGGATCGTCGACGGAGATCCCCGCGTGGCCGGCCGGATCATCGACGGAGGCCGAAGCGCTGCGGCTCGGCGACGCGGGGCCCGGGGGCAGGGTGAGCGAAGTGATCCGGACGCCGTCCTTGCCCGGATCTTCGACCCCGTTGCGTGACGGCCCCGCGGACGCGCCCGGGCTCCCCGCGCCTGCGTGCTCCGTACCGCAGGCCGTGAGCAGGAGGGCGGCCGCCGCGAGGGCGGCCAGGAGGCAAGTACGTTGTCGCATGGGGTCACCCCATCAGGAAGTGGGCCGGGCACATGTGGCGGAGGCCATAATTCCGGCCACAAAGATGTCACAAGCGACCTCCTGCCGCTCTCATGGGTGTGAGGCACATGCGCGAAAGTCGTGAATAGTTGGTGGCCACCACATCTGGTGAAGCTCACCCCACCGTCCCTAGACTGCCGCTGCTCCGGCCGATCCGGCCGGAAGCTCAGCACCGCGAGACGTGGCCGCCACCGAGCCGCCGCCCGACGAGGGAGGAACCGACATGGTCAAGCACTACCTCAAGTACGCACTGAGCACGCTCACCGCCGCGATGTTCGCGCACATGGCCTGACCTGATCCGGCCCCGGCCCGGGCCGGGCGACACACTGTCCGGTCCAGGCCAGGAGGCTTTCTTGTTCGGCACCGCCCTGAGTCAACTCCGTTACGGCATGGCGATCCTGCGCAACCGGCGGATCCGCCCGCAGGACCTGGAGCGGATCGCCCGCGACCTGGTCGCCACCCTCGCCGAGTTCGGCGAACCCGGCGCCGACTCGGCGCTGCTGCCAGGCCAGTCCGGCCAGGCCGCCCAGATCGACCCCGAGGTGCGCCGCACCGTCACCCGCCGCAGCCTGCGCGCCACCACCCGCGCCGCCGTCCGTCACACCGCGTACTACCGCCAGGTGTTCGACGAACTCGCCCTGGAACCGGACGAGTTGGACGCGGACAATTTCGCCCGGGTGCCGGTCACTCCCAAGAAGGCGCTGCGCTCCATGCCCACCGCGTTCGTCTCGTCCGCGGCCGTGCCCGCCCTCATGGCCCTGACCACCGGCACCAGTGGCACACCCACCGCCGTCTGGTACTCACGTGCCGAACTCGACACCACCATTGCGCTGAGCACCATCTCGGCGGCTCTCGGCCTCGGCCTGAGACCACGCCACACCCTCGCCTACGCCGGCTGCTCGCGAGCCACCCTTCCGCTGCTCAACGCGGCCGAGTCGGCGACGCGGGTCGGCGCGTCCTTCGTCCAGTTCGGCACGGTGGACCCGGCCGTCGCCCTGGACCGCCTCGCCGCACCGCTCGGACTGCCCGGCAAGTCCCCGGGGATCACCCACCTCACGGCCTCGGCCTCCTACCTCGCCGCCCTGGTGGAACTCGCCGAACGCGGCGGCTGGCGGCCCGCCGACTTCGGCCTGGAAAGCATCGGCGTCGGCGGTGAAGTGCTGTCCGCGCCCCTGGCCGAGCGAGCCGAAGCCGTCTTCGGCGCGCCCGTGTCGACGTCCTACCTGATGACCGAGACCCTGCCGTCCGGCGCCACCCCGTGCGCGGCCGGACACCTGCACCACACCAGCGAGTTCGGGCACCTGGAGGTGCTTGACCCCCTCACCTGGGAGCCGACACCGCAGGGCGCGACGGGCATGATCGTGCACACCCCGTATGTGCCCTATCGCGAGTGCACCCTGCTGCTGCGCTACGCCACCGGGGACCTCGTGCGGCTGCCGGACACGGCCCCGGCATGCGAACTGGCCCATATGCCCGCCACCTCCGCCGTGCTGGGGCGCTGGACCGGGCCGCTCAGCGCCGAACTGCCCACCCGGTCCCTGCTCGACCTGATCGAGGCGGAACCGGACGTCCCGCTGCCCGCCCGGTACACCCTCACCGAGGATGCGGGCTCCGGCGTCCACCTGCACCTGCTGGTGCGTACGCTGCCCGCCGCCGCGCTGCTCGGCCGGCTTGAGGACCGCGCCACGGCCGCCGGGCTTGCGCTGGCCGGCATCGTCCTGCACGACGACCGCGCCGACCTGCCACCCACCGCACCGGTCCGCGCCGACCTGCGTGAGCACACCTTCGAATCGGCCCGCGCGGCCAACACCCGTACCGGGAGCGGCGTATGAACCCCCTCGCCCTCGTCGCGCTCAGTGCCTGCGCCGCCGCGATGATCGCGGCCGCGGCCGGCTACTTCGCGCGCGTCCCGATGCCCAGACCGCCGGTGGGCGTGTACGCCGCCGGTGACATCGCCGTCCTCAGCGTCGGCGTGGTCGTGGCGCCGCTGCTCTACCTCTCGATGCCGGGCGCCGCGGTCTCCGCGCTCTTCGGCCTTGTGCTGTGCCTGGCTGCCCAGTTCACCCTCGCGCCTCTGTGCGGGGGGCGCTGGTCCTGGCTGCTCGCCCTCGGCGCCACGGCCCTCGCCGTGGCCGTCGCGCTCACCGGCCACGCCGTCGCCGTACGCGTCTGCACGGACGTACTGCTCGCCGTGGCCGTGGTGGGCGTCGCCAACCTCTGGGCCCAGAGCGGGATGCGCCCGGTGCACGTGGCCGCGTTCGCCGCCGTCCTGACCTGTTACGACCTGATCGCGACCACCCTGACACGGGTCACCCTCGACTTCGTGACCCAGGTCCAGGGCCGCCCCTTCGCCCCCATGTTCGCGCTGACCGGAGGATCGAGCCCGGTGGCCGTCGGCCTCGGCGACCTCCTGCTCCTCGTCCTCTTCCCGCTGGTCGCGACCCGCGCCTTCGGGCGGCGCGCGGGGTTCGTCGCGGCGGGTGTCGGTGTCGCGGTCACGGGAGTCGTCAGTCTGCTGTTCGCGCTCGGCGCCCTGACCGCGGGTTTCCCCCTGCTGACCGTGCTCGGCCCGCTGATCGTGGCGCAACACCTGGTGTGGGTACGACGGTACGGAGGCGAACGCAGCACGGTCGACTGGCGTGCGGGCACCGCCGTACGGGTCCTGCCGAGCCGCCAAGGTGCCTCCCCGGCACCGCAGTTGACGGCCGCGCTCGCCGTACCGGTGCCGGAGGGCCTTGCGGAGGGCACCTGGTTCGCGGTGGGCGAGGGCCGCGTCCTGGCCACGGGTGCCACCGCGGGCGAGGCCCGCCGCGCCGCCGGCCGTCGGGCCCCCGAGGTGGCGGTGGTCGTGCGCATGGCGTGAGCGGCACCCGCATGCCGGTGGGTGTGCATGGCGTGAGCGGCACCCGCATGCCGGTGGGTGTGCGTCCCCAAATCGGCGGGCGCATGATGAAGACATGACCGATGGCGACGATTTCCTGAGGTGGGTCAGGAACGATCTGTACGAGGCGGAGCTGGCGCTGCACAACGGCGACGCGGGTCCCCGCCGGGCGCTCTGGTCGCGCAATGAGCCCGTGAGCGTCCTGGGGGCGTGGCGCAACGTCCAGGGTCAGCAGGGGATCACCGAGCTCTTCACCGCGCTCGCCGCGAGCTTCTCGGACTGCACGTCGTACGCCTTCGAGCTGACGTCGTACGACGTCGTGGGGGACATGGCCTATACGGCAGGCTTTGAGCACACCTCCATCTCCGTCGACGGAGAGCCGCGCACCTACACACTGCGCGCCACCCAGGTGTACCGCCGGGAGGAAGGCGAGTGGAGAGTGTCCCACCGCCACGGTGACACGGTGGCCGAGTGAGCGCGTGGTCGTCGCGCGCGGGTGAGCTCCCGCCGCCTGAGCAAGGGGAGTTGAGCGGCGCCGAGCCACGCGGGTGAGCGGGGGGCATGGGCATGCCGGAGTACTCGACCGTCGTCCGATCTGATCTGTCGTGTGGCCGGTCGGATGTGCGTCGCGCGGCGTGCGCTACCGCACGGGATGCGCGGCCC
Source organism: Streptomyces sp. NPDC048416 (assembly GCF_043200435.1). Classification (NCBI taxonomy): domain Bacteria; kingdom Bacillati; phylum Actinomycetota; class Actinomycetes; order Kitasatosporales; family Streptomycetaceae; genus Streptomyces; species Streptomyces sp. NPDC048416. Next base: position 914 of record NZ_JBICXU010000020.1, on the reverse strand, counting down.
GGCGGCCGTCGGATCGGCGTGGCGCTGCCCGGGGAGGCATGCGAGGGGCCGCCATTGTGACGGTTTCATGACATTGGTCCCCGCGGTCGACGGGGAGGGATGGGCTTGACCGTCGATCCAGCGGAACCACCTGTGTGGGCCGCAGAACAGCAGGGGAGTACGCGATGCGTATCGTCCGGAAGTCCGCCGTCACCGCAGCAATCGCCACGGCCGGCGCCGCCGTGCTGGCCGTCGCGGTGGGCGGGGGAGTGGCACAGGCATCGTCATCGACGGCCGGGGCGGGCAGCGAGGCGCCCTCCGCATGCCGCCCGGCGAATCACACCGCGAAGATCGTTGCCGCACCGGCCTCCGCCGGGCACCGCCACTACCGTGTCACCCTGACCGCCGCGCGCGGCTACGCGCCGTGCAAGCTGGCCGGCTCCCCGGGCGACGTGCGGTTCTACCACCACGGCGCCCCGGACGGAGTCACAGCGGGCCGGTACGGCTCGCAGAACACGGTGGTGACCTTCGGCCCGGGCCACCCGGTCCACTTCGACATCCAGGTCCCCAACAGCGCCGGCGGTGCTCCCGCCGACGCGGCGGGTTTCACGCTGGGAGCCCCCAGAGGGGTGATCCCGGGTGAGTCCACGGCGTACGGACCGCTGACCGTCGGCGCGGGCACGGTGATCGGTCCGGTCCAGCGAGGCGCCTGACGGCCGACGACGCCCGGGTCGAGGCGGCCGGGCGGACACGGGGCATGGACGTCGGCACGGGCTGGGCGTCGTACGGCGGTCGTGGCGGGAAATGGCACGTGGCGGGACGGCGCGCAGGGCGAACGGTGCCTAGGGGGTGTCTGGTGGATCAGGGTCGGTCAGGGTGCGGCGCCTGGTGCGGTGCATCGCAAGGCGCCGGAACGTCGTGATAGCGGAGCTATC
>NZ_JBICXU010000019.1:75137-133608 GCF_043200435.1 Streptomyces sp. NPDC048416 | reverse complement strand
GCGCCCCAGACCCCCTGCGGGGGCTCCGCCCCCTGCACCCCCGTTCGCGCCTGAACGGCGCTCGTCCTCAATCGCCGGACAGGCTGAAGATGCCCGCGCGGGCCGGCGCCGTTCCTGCACCAGTGCTGTTAGGGGCGCGAGACCGTGTCATTGCGCGGCTCCGCCGCGGTGGGCGCGAGAGGCGAGCGATTCCGGGCGCCCTACAGGGGCGCGAGGAACTGCGCGAGCAACCGTCCACGGTCCGCGGTCGAAAGCGGGCCCAGGGGCGCGGGGAACTGCGCGAGAAGCGACCACGGCCCGCGGTCGAAAGGCCGGCCGCTCAAGGGGCGCGGGGAACTGCGCGAGCAACCGTCCACGGTCCGCGGGCGAAGACGGGTTTCAGGGGCGCGGGGAACTGCGCAGCAAGCGGCCGCGGCCCGCGTCCGAAGGCCGGCCCCCCCAGGGGCGCGAGGAGGGGGGCCCGCGCCCGGCGGGGAGCGGCTGGTCGGGGTTGGGTCAGGTCAGGCGGACCGGGAGGTCGAAGAGGTCGTTCTGGGTCACGATCGGCTTGTTGCGCAGGGTGGTCCGCGGGACCGCCAGGGCCAGGCCGGGGAAGCGGGCGTACAGGGCCGGCAGGGCCACCCCCGCCTCCAGGCGGGACAGCGCAGCGCCGGGGCAGACGTGCGGGCCGTGGCCGAAGGAGATGTGGCGCACCGGCGTGCGGGTGACGTCGAAGTCGCCCGCCGTCGGCCCGTGCTGCGCCTCGTCGCGGCCGATCGCTCCGAAGGAGACGATCAGCGCCTCCCCGGCCGGCAGGACCGCGTCGCCCACCACGACATCCTCCGTCGCGAAACGGAACAGGACGTGCGAGGTCGGCGTCGACCAGCGCAGGGTCTCCTCGATCACGTTCTCCCACGGCACCGCGCCCTCAAGGACCAGCTTGCGCTGCTCGGGGTGGGTCTCCAGGGCGACCACCGCGTTCACGATCAGACTGATCGTGGTCTCGTGGCCCGCCGCGATCATCAGCTGGAGGGTGTTGGTGATCTCCTCCGTCGTGAGGTGGTCGCCGTCCTGCGACGCGGCCAGCAGCGCGCTCGTCAGGTCGTCGCCCGGCGCGGTCCGCTTCGACTCGACGATCCGCGCGAACAGCTCGCCGAGGTCCGCCATCATCTGCGGCACCTCCTGCGGCGGCGTCTGCGTCGAGAAGAACTTCTCGAACAGGGCCTTCAGACGGGGGTGGTCGGCCGCGTCCACACCCATCAGCTCGCTGACCACGTTCATGGGAAGGGGGTAGGCGAACTCCGCCTTCAAATCCACCACTTCACCCTCGGGGAGAGCCGCGAGGCGGTCCAGCATCGACGTCGTCAGCGCCTCGATGCCCGCGCGCAGCCGCTCCACCCGGCGCACCGTCAGCGCCTGCGCGACCAGGGTGCGAAGGCGGCGGTGCTCCTCGCCGTCGACCGTCAGCATCGAACGGCCCGGGTTGGCGAGCCCGATCAGCGGCCAGTCCAGCGGGATCTCGCCACGCTGCCACGCGCCCCAGCTGTCGATGTCCTTCACCAGGCGCGGGTCGGTCAGCAGCGCCCGGGCCTCCGCGTGGTGCGTCACGGAGTAGCAGGCCACCCCGCCCGGCAGCACGACGCGTACCAGCGGACCCGCCGCGCGCAGCGCCGCGCTCTCCGCGTCGAGGTCGCCGACGAACGGGTCGAGGGTGATGGCGCCGGTGTGGTCCACGGGGCACTGCGTCGGGCTGCTCATCTGGCTGCTCCAAGGGCGGGAGTGGGAGTGAACGTCACGGGAAGCTCGGTCAGGCCCCGCAACCACGGGGAGGGGCGGCGCGTCAACTGCCCTGCGGATACCGGGAGATCGACGTCCGGCAGCCGGTCGAGCAGCACCTCGATGCCGGTCCGCGCGATGACCTCGGCGACCTCCTGCGCGGGGAAGGGACAGCGGTGCTCGCCGTGCCCGAACGAGAAGAAGGCGCTGTTGCCGCCGGTCAGCGCGCCCGCGTCGGTGCGTACCTGCGGGTCGCTGTTGGCCGCCGCCAGGCCGAGCAGCAGCAGGTCGCCTGCGCGGATGTGCTGGCCGCCCAGGCGGGTGTCGCGGGCGGCCCAGCGGCCCGCCACGTTCTGCGTGGGGGTGTCCTCCCACAGCACCTCGTTCATCGCCTCGCCGACGCTGTGCCGGCCGCCCGCGAGCGAGGCCGCGAACCGGTCGTCGGTCAGCATCAGACGCAGCGAGTTGCCGATCCAGTCCGCGGTGGGCTGATGGCCGGCCGCCAGCATCACCATCAGGTCCTGGCCGACCTCCTCGACGGTGAAGCCGTACGGGTTGGCGAGCATCCGCGACGCCACGTCCTCACCCGGTTCGACCTGCTTGGCGGTGAGCAGCGCGTACATCGACTCGGCGAGATGGCGCTGGCCCTCCAGGGCGCCCTCACGGCCGTTGATCATGTCGTTCATGGCGGTGACGAGGCCCGGCCCCTGCTCGTCCGCGAACCCGTACAGGCGGGCGAGCACCCGGACCGGCAGGAGCATCGCGTACTGGCCGACGATGTCGCCGCTGCCTGCGCCGCACAGGGCGTCGATGAGCTCGTCCGCGAACCGCTCGGCCTGGCGCCGCAGTTCGAACGGGTCGACGGCCTCAAGGGCCTCGGAGACCATCGCCGCGCGCTCGCGGTGGCGCTCGCCGACGGTGTAGAGGATCGACGGCTGCTTGCGGCCGATCATGGGAAGGAGCGGCCAGTCGGCGGGGATGCGGTCCCACTGGTTCCACAGGTCGGAGTCGCGCGAGAACAGCATCGGGTCGCTGGTGACCTGGTGCAGCTCGCGGTAGCCGAGCACCAGCCAGGCCGGCACGTCGCCGTCGAGGACGACGGGCGCCACCGCGCCGTGGTCGCGCCGCATGTCGCGGTACAGCGCGCTCGGATCGGTCTGGAACCGGGGGCCGCTCAGCGGGACGGGGGCGGGGATCGGGCACGTCACGGTATGAGCTCCGGGGCTTGTCGCAGGCGTGCGAGATGTTCTACGAGAGTGATCAGGACGGTCTTGCTCGACTCACGGGAGCGGGCGTCGCAGCGCAGCAGCGGCACCTCGGCCGGCAGGTCGAGCGCTTCACGGACCTGGGCCTCGGTGTGCTCGGGCCCGCCGAAGTCGTTGCACGCCACGACGAACGGCGTGCCGTGGTGCTCCAGACGGTCGATGGCGTACCAGGAGTCCGCCAGGCGCCGCGTGTCGACGAGGACGACCGCGCCCAGCGTGCCCGCGAACAGCCGGTCCCACAGGAACCAGAACCGCTCCTGGCCCGGCGCGCCGAACAGGTACAGGACGTTGTGCGCGTCCAGGGTGATGCGGCCGAAGTCGAAGGCGACCGTGGTGGCCGTCTTCGTACGGACGGCGTCGAGGTCGTCGACGGCCTCGCCCGCCTTGGTCATGGTCTCCTCGGTGTTCAGCGGACGTATCTCGCTGACCGAGCGCACCATGGTCGTCTTGCCGACGCCGAAACCACCGACGACGACGATTTTGAGGCCGTTGTCCGCGGTCCCCGCGAGGGCGGGCCGTTCAGAGATTTCGGAGGCCAACGAGCACCTGCTCCAGGATGTCGGGGTCGGGAAGGCGATGGGCGGAGCGCGGATGGCGGGCGCTGATGCGGCCGGTGTCGTGCAGGTCGGCGAGCAGGATGCGGACCACCGTGACGGGCAGCGCGAGCTCGGCGGCGATCTCCACCACCGCCGTCGGGAAGCGGCACATCGTCAGGATCGCGACGTGCTCGGACTGCATGCCGGGCGCCGGTTCCGACTCGGTGACCACGAGGGTGACCAGGTCGAAGGCGGCCGAACCGGAACGGCTGCGTCCGCCGGTGAGGGTGTAGAGCCGGTCCGGCGAGTCGTCCCGGCCCGGCCGGCTCATGCCCGCGGCTCGGCGCTGAGGTAGTCGCCGAGCTGTTCCACCAGCTCGGACATGTTGTGTCCGACCAGACCCGCGTCCGCGTCCTCGGCGGCGACCACCGCGAGGTGCGCGCCCTCACCGGCCTCGACGATGAACAGGATGCCGCCGTAGAACTCGGCCATCGCGGAGCGCACCCCGCCGCTGCCGTCGCCGAACTCCATGGACGCCCCGTGCGACAGGCTCTGGATGCCCGCGGCGATCGCGGCGAGCTGGTCGGCCTGGTCGACGGAGAGCTCCGGCGTACGGCACAGTTTGAGGCCGTCACGGGACAGCACCAGGGCGTGGCGGGCCCCGGGCGTGCGCTGGAGCAGGTTCTCCAGAAGCCAGTTGAGCTTCTCGTCGGTGGTGGTGCCGGTCATTCTGTGGTGCCTTCCGGGGTGGGGGACTTCGCGCGTACGGCCTGACGGAAGCTGCTGAAGCGGGCGGCGGCGTCCGATGCCGCCGTCGTGGCGCGGGCCGGCGCCGCCGGGGCGTCGGGGCCCTCGGGGTGCGCGGCGGCCAGGGCCCGACCGCGCTTGCGCTTGGGCAGCCCGCTCTCGCCGAACTGCGGGAACTCGCCGCTGGTCTCGCTCCGGCCCGCGTCGGCACCGACCGGGCCGACCGGGCCGACGGGGTCGGCGGGGCCGGTGGGGGCGGTGAGGTCGACGGGGCTGACGGGATCGGCGGCGGACCCGGCTCCGGGGCGGTGGCCGCCGGCGCTTCCACCGAGGTCGCGGCCGGGGTCGCGGCCGGGGTCGAGGTCGGGGTTGAGGCCGGGGTTGGTGCCGGGGTCGCGGCCGTTGCCGGGCTCGGTGACCGGCTCGTGCGTGGCCTCCGGCTCGTTCGTGCTCCCCGGCCCGTGCGTGGCCTCCGGTACGGCGCTGTCCTTCCGCGCCGCGGAACGGGCGGCAGGCGCCGGTGCGTGGGCGACGGGCGCGGCCGGGGCCGGGGCCGGGGTCGGGGTCGGGGTCGGGGTCGGCGCCAGGGTGACATGGGAGATCAACTCGTGCGGCAGCAGCATCAACGCGCCGGTGCCACCGCGCGCGGAGGGCCGGAACGACACCGTCAGGCCGTGCTTGCGGGCCAGCCGTCCGACGACCGCGAGGCCGAGCCGGGTGCCCGAGAGGCCCGCGAGGTCCAGTGAGTGGCCGGACACGGCCTGCTCGGCGCGGCGCTGCTGCACCTCGCTCATCACCAGACCGCTGTCCTCGACGGTGATGATCACCCCGGCCGGCACCTCCTCCACGTACACGTGGACCTCGGCGGTCGGCGGCGAGAAGTTGGCCGCGTTGTCGAGGAGTTCGGCCAGCGCGTGCATCACGCCCTCGGCGGCGTGCCCGGCGACGGCCGCGTCACTGGTGGAGTGCAGGCGCACCCGCTGGTAGCCGCCGATGCGGCCCATGGCGCCGCGCAGGATGGACTCCATGACGATGGGCTTGGCCCAGCGGCGGCCCGAACGCGCCCCGGTCAGCACGGCGATGGAGTCCGCGAGACGGCCTGCCTGCGCCGTGCGGTGGTCGAGGTGGAGCAGATCGCCGAGTACGTCCTCGTCGGCGTGCCGGTGCTCCATGTCGCGCAGGTCGGCGAGCATGCCGGTGGCGAGCGCCTGCATGCGGCCGGCGGCGTTGGCGGTGGCGGCGAGCGCCGCGGCACGGGCGGATTCGGCGCGGCGCAGCTCGGCGGCGTGGGCCGCGATCAGGGCCTTGCGCTCGGCGGACTGGGCCGCGTCCAGGCGTACCGCGTCGGCGCTGCGCCGGGCGGCGTTGGCCTCCTGGGCGCTGATCTGGGCGTTGAGCGCGGTGAGCCGGGCGCGCAGGACACGGTTGCGCAGCACGGTGTGCGTCATGGCGTAGGCGCCTGCGCTGAGCAGGGCCGCCGCGGCACCGAGGCTCCAGCCGACCAGGGCGCGGGAGCCGGGCTCTGCCGAGACCACCGCCGCCGTGCAGAACGCGCCGGTGACCGCCGCGGTGATCAGCAGGGCCAGCGCGGAGGGGCGAATGGGGGAGGGCGACGCCGTCATTGATCAATGCCTTACAGCGCTTATGGCGGGCGAAGGGAGGGTCGGAGTGGTCGGGGTGGCCGGTGGGGCGGGTGTCGCGGTGGGGCGGGTGCAGCGGTGGGGCGGTGGGGCGGGTGGCCGGGGTGGGCCGGGTGTGGAAGGTCGTGTTCCTGTTCCTGGGGGAACGAGGGGCAACTATAGGAGAGTTGGTGATCGAATTGGATAGTTCTTGGTGAACATTCCCGCTCATTGGGACCGTTGGCCAGTCGCATTCTGGTCATCCGGGTAGTTTCAGGACACGCTATGAATGACGCTGCGTCAAGTCCGGACACCGGGCGGCACGGGGCATTCTGGGCTCATGGCAGATGACGCGAAGGGCCGCGAAGCGGGACGGGAGCTGGAGCGGGAGCTGTCCCGTGTGGTGCGCGGCCGGGTGGACCTGTCGGTCACCGCCCGCGCCCTGACGACAATGGACGCCTCCAACTACCGCCGGGTGCCCCTGGGTGTGGTCGCCCCGCGCGACGCCGACGACGTGGCGGCGGTCCTCGCGGTGTGCCGGGCGTACGGGGTGCCGGTGGTGCCGCGCGGCGGCGGCACCTCGATCGCGGGCCAGGCCACCGGCACCGGGATCGTGCTCGACTTCACCCGCTTCATGCGCTCGCTCGTCTCGGTGGACGCCGAGGCCCGAACGGCCGTGGTGCAGCCGGGACTTGTGCTGGACACCCTCAGGGACGCGGTCGCCCCCCACGGTCTGACCTTCGGACCCGACCCCTCGACACACAGCCGGTGCACGCTCGGCGGGATGATCGGCAACAACGCGTGCGGCGCGCACTCGGTGGCGTGGGGGACGACAGCTGACAACATCCGTGATCTGACCGTCGTCAGCGCACGGGGAGAACGTCACCATCTGTCACAGGGGTGGCAGAACTCGTCCGCGCCCGCCGGTCTGCGCGATGCCGTCAGCCGTCATCTGTCGCTGCTGCGTACCGGCTACCCGCAGGATCTCCCGCGTCGCATCTCCGGCTATGCGCTGGACGCCCTGCTTCCCGAGCGCGGCGCCGATCTGGCGCGGGCGTTCTGCGGCAGCGAGGGAACCCTCGGCGTGCTCACCGAGGCAACCGTACGCCTGGTGGAGTCACCGCCCGCCCGCGCCCTCGCCGTGCTCGGCTACCCCGACGAGAGCGCGGCCGCCGAGGCGGCGCCGGGGCTGCTGCCCTACCGTCCGCTGACCGTCGAGGGCATGGCCGCCGATCTCGTACGGGTGCGGGGCGGGGCCGGTCTGCCGCGCGGCGGGGCCTGGCTCTTCGTCGAGACCGGCGGCGCGAGCGAGGCCGAAGCCCGCTCGCGCGCCCAGGAGTTGGCACGCGCCTCCGACGCGCTCGACACCGCCGTGGTGAGCGAGCCGGCCGGGATGCGCACGCTGTGGCGGGTGCGTGAGGACGCCGCGGGCACCGCGACCCGGATGCCCGACGGCACCGAGGCCTGGCCCGGCTGGGAGGACTGCGCGGTGCCGCCCGCCCGGCTCGGCGGCTACCTCCGGGAGTTCCGCGCCCTGCTGGCCTCGTACGGCCTGCACGGCACCCCGTACGGGCACTTCGGCGACGGTTGCGTCCATGTCCGTGTCGACTTCGACCTCCTGACGCCGCAGGGGATCGCGCGCTTTCGCGCGTTCTCCGAGGACCTGGCCGCTCTCGTGGTCGCCCACGGCGGCTCGCTCAGTGGCGAACACGGCGACGGCCAGGCCCGCGCGGAACTGCTCCCCACGATGTACGGAAACCAACTGGTGGGCGTGTTCGGCGAGTTCAAGGACCTGTGGGACCCGGACGGGATCCTGAACCCCAAGATCCTGGCCCGGCCGGCACGGCTCGACGAGAACCTGCGCTTCGAGGTGCTGCCGAAGCGGGCGGTGGACGTCGCGTTCGGCTATCCGCACGACGGCGGCGACTTCTCGGCGGCGGTACGCCGCTGCGTCGGGGTCGCGAAATGCCGCACGGAACAAACCGGTCCCGGCGCGGTGATGTGTCCGTCCTTCCGCGCCACCGGAGAGGAGGAGCACTCGACCCGGGGCCGGGCGCGACTGCTGCACGAGATGCTGGCGGGCGAGGTGGTCACGGACGGCTGGCGCTCGCGCGAGGTCCACGACGCGCTGGACCTGTGCCTGTCCTGCAAGGGGTGCCGCAGCGACTGCCCGGTCGGCGTGGACATGGCCACGTACAAGGCGGAATTCCTGCACCACCACTACGAGGGGCGCCGCCGCCCCGCCGCCCATTACGTGCTCGGCCGGCTCCCCGAGTGGCTTCGGGCCGCCGCGCCCCTGGCACGGCCGCTGAACGCGGCGGCCCGCGTACGCCCGCTCGCCGCTCTCGCGAAACGGCTCGCGGGGATCGCGCCGGAGCGTACGATCCCGCCGCTGGCCCCGCGCACCCTGCTCGCGGGCCTGGGAAGGCGGCCCGAGCCGGACGCGGCGTCGGTGATCCTGTGGCCCGACACCTTCACCAACCACCTGTCCCCGCAGGTCGGCCGGGCGGCGCTGCGGGTGTTCGCGGACGCGGGGATCGGGGCGGCGCTTCCCGGCGGCCGCGTCTGCTGCGGCCTCACCTATGTCTCCACGGGGCAGCTGGACCGCGCCAAAGGGGTGCTGCGCCGCACCCTGGACGTCATGGAGCGGCACCTGGACGGGACGGACCTGCCCGTGGTCGTACTCGAACCGAGCTGCGCGGCCACCCTGCGCACCGACCTGCCGGAGCTGCTTCCCGCCGACCCCAGGGCCGCCCGCCTCGCCGCGTCGGTACGCACCTTCGCCGAGGCCCTTGAGGAGCGCGCCCCGCACTGGAACCCGCCGCGCGTCGACCGCCCGGTGGCCGGGCAGACCCACTGCCACCAGCACGCCGTCCTGGGCGACGCCGCCGAACGCCGCCTGCGCGCAAAGGCGGGCCTCGACGGCGAGCTGAGCGGGGGGTGCTGCGGGCTCGCCGGGAACTTCGGGTTCGAGCGCGGCCACTGGGAGGTGTCGCTGGCCTGCGCGGAGGACCAGCTGCTGCCCGCCGTACGGGCGGCCGCCCCCGGCACGGAACTCCTGGCCGACGGCTACTCCTGCCGTACGCAACTGGCCCAGCTGGCGGGCCGCCGGGCCAGGCACCTGGCGGAGGTACTGGCGGAGGGGCTTGCGGGAGAGGCTTGAGGCAGGGGCGTGAGGCAGGGGCTGGGGCCCGGCTGGGGAGGAGTCCGGGGGGTGAGGGCCGGATGCGGCGGGTGCCGCTTACATTGGGTGGACGGGGTCATTCCGCTTGGCCCGGGTCGTGGCGTCACGAAAACGGTTGCGACGGGCGCAGGTGGTGCAGAATAATGTATGCTTGAGTCCAATTTAATGAACCAAAAGTGGCAAGAGTGAGGTGAGCGCCGGTGAATCCGGTCCAGGGCGCGAGTGCGGCCGAGCCGGTCGCGGCGTCCGCCGTCGCCGTACCGGAGGCTGCCGGTGTACCGGCGGGTGCGGATGCGCAGGTGCCCCAGGGGCCGGGCCGTGGCCGCCGGGCGGCGTTCGGGTCGGTGGCGCTCGTCGTGTCGGGCGGCATATCGGTGCAGTTCGGCGCCGCCGTGGCCGTGACGCTGATGCCCCGGGCGGGCGCGGCCGGCGTGGTGACGCTGCGGCTCGTCGCGGCGGCGGTCGTCCTGATGCTGGTGTGCCGGCCCAAGCTGCGCGGGCATGCACGGGCGGACTGGGGGACGGTCGTCGTGTTCGGCATCGCGATGGCCGGCATGAACGGGCTGTTCTACCAGGCCGTCGACCGCATCCCGCTCGGCGTCGCCGTCACCCTGGAAGTGCTGGGGCCGCTCGCCCTCTCCGTCTTCGCCTCCCGCCGCCTGGTCAACGTGGTGTGGGCGGGGCTCGCCCTCGCCGGCGTCGTCCTGCTCGGCGGGGGCGGCTTCGGCAGCCTCGACCTGGTCGGCGTGGCGTACGCCCTGGGGGCGGGCGTGTGCTGGGCGCTGTACATCCTGTTCAGCGCGCGTACGGGACGGAGGTTCCCGCAGGCCGACGGGCTCGCTCTCGCGATGGTGGTCGGGGCGGTCGTGTTCCTGCCGATCGGCATCGCGCAGGCCGGGGGTGCGCTGCTGGTGCCCTCCACGATGGCGCTGGGCGCGGTGGTGGCGGTGCTGTCCTCGGTGCTGCCGTACACCCTGGAGCTGCTGGCGCTGCGCCGCCTGCCCGCGTCCACCTTCGCGATCCTGATGAGCCTGGAGCCGGCGATCGCGGCGGCGGCCGGGTTCCTGATCCTGAACCAGGCGCTGGCGTGGCCGCAGGCGCTGGCGATCGGGTTGGTGATCGGGGCGAGTATGGGGGCGGTGCGGACGCAAATTCGGGCGGTTTCGGGTTAGCTCCCGGGCTGGGCGGCGTGGCTCCCTTACCGGGGGCACCCGCATCCCGGCCGCCCCCGTGAGGCGCGCCCCCCGGGGCTCCGCCCCGGACCCCGCTCGCACCTTGAGGGCGCTTGTCCTCAATCGCCGGACGGGCTGAGGATGTTCATGCTGCCCGGCACGAGCCCTGCCGGGGGCGCGGGCACGGTCCGCGCGCAAGCGGGGGTTGCCGGGGCTTCGCCCCAGACCCCGTTCGCGCCTGAACGGCGCTCGTCCTCAATCGCCGGACGGGCTGAGGATGCCGATGTTGCCCGGCACCGACCCTGTCAGGGGCGCGGGGAACTGCGCGAACAGCGGCCGCGGCCCGCAGGGCGGAGGCGGGGTTCAGGGGGCGCGCGCCCCGCGCGGTCGTGTCCCGCGGGCGGCACCGCCGGGGCTGGCCTCCCCGGGACGGGTCAGCCGCCCTGGCCCGCGCTGCCCATCGGGCCGACCTTGACCTGGGAGCCGCCGTCCTCCGTGACGGGGAGCGACGCCGCACCCGGCCACGGCAGCGTCGCCGACTTGGTCTCTCCGGGCGGGGTCACCACCAGGCCCGTGATGCGGACACCCGAGCCCCCCGAGTCGTTGGCCGGGTAGGTGATGCCGAAGTAGACCGACTTGCCGTTCTTGAGGGTGTAGGGCGTGGCCGACGCACCCGTGCGCTTCGCGGACAGTGAGCCCGAGTTGGTCTTCAGGTCGACGCCCGCGAACCCGGACACCATGCAGTCGTGGCCGCTGGTGTTGTTGAACTCCACGGCCACGGTGCGCTCCGCGTCACCGCCGACCGTGGCGTCCGCCGCCGTGATGTTCAGGTCGAGGGTGCGGCACTTGGCGACACCCTTGGCGCTCCCGGACCCGCCCGACCCACCGGACCCGCTGGAGCCCGTTCCGCCCGTCGTGGTCTTGCCGCCGCTGCCGCCGGTACCGCTGCCGCCCGTGCTCTTGCCGCCGCCCTGGTCCGAACCCGTACCGGAGCCGGAGGCGGAACCGCCGCCCGCCGAGGCCGCGTTGGACGACGGGTCGTTCTGCGCCGTGGATCCGTCGTCGCTCTGGCAGGCCGTGAGCGAGAGGCCCGCGGCGACGACCACGGCTGCGAAGGTCAGCTTGCGAACGCGCATCGGTTCTTCCTCAGTATCGGTTGGCATGGCGGGCCGCTCGGTACGGGGCGATCGGTACCAGCGAGCGTTTCTGCCCACCAAGAGCGCCCCGGCCCGGCGAACCGTTCCTCCCGACCGCCGTCCAAGACAGTCCTGTTACACGCACAGGCGGCGCACAGCACGCACCGCGACCGTGCTCCCCGCCCCGACCCCCTGCCCCGATGCGCACCGATGCGCCCCGACACCCCGCCGCGTCGCGCCCCCGACCGCCGGGACGCTCGTACCCGTCCCCGTTCCGTCCCCGTTGCGCGGACGTTCGCCTCGGCCGCCCGCTGGGACAGACCCGTAACCCGGTGGATCTTGACCGGGGCCGGTGGCGTGCTTCGTGCCCCGGGAAACCCGGGGAAACCGGCCGGAAATAAATGCAAGCACGCTTGATTGTTTCCCGGGCCGCTGCCATGCTCCGGGGCACACCCGCTGTCCCGGAGGGGAGCGCACCGTGTCCGAACCGGCCGGTCCGACCGACGCCGTTCTTGCCGTCCTCGACGACCTGCTCGCCGAAGGCGGCGAACTCGACGTCCTGATCGGGGAGTTGAGCCCCGCCCAGTGGGCCACCCCCACCGCCGCCCCCGGGTGGACCATCGCCCACCAGGTCGCCCACCTCGCCTGGACCGACACCGCCGCACTGCTCTCCGTCACCGACCCCGAAGCCTTCGCCGCGGAGGCCGAGAAGGCCACGGCCGCGCCGGACACGTTCGTGGACGACGGCGCCGAGGCCGGGGCCCTGCTCCCGCCCGCCGAACTGCTTTCGTGGTGGCGGGACAGTCGCGTACAGCTGCAAGAGGCACTGCGGGCCGCGCCCGCCGGGGCGCGGTTCCCTTGGTACGGGCCGCCCATGTCCGCCGCGTCGATGGCCACCGGGCGGCTCATGGAGACCTGGGCGCACGGCCAGGACGTGTTCGACGCCCTGGGCCGCACCCGCAGGCCCACCGACCGGCTGCGCCATGTCGCCCGTATCGGCATCCGCGCCCGCGACTACGCGTTCGCCGTGCGGGGGCTTGCGGCGCCGGACGAGGAGTTCCGCGTCGAGCTGACCGCGCCGGACGGCGACGGAGTGTGGACGTACGGGCCGCAGGACGCCCAACAGCGCGTCACCGGGCCCGCGTTGGACTTCTGCCTCCTGGTCACCCAGCGGCTGCACCGCGACGACACGGCCGTGACGGCCCAGGGCGCCGACGCCGACCGCTGGCTCGACATCGCCCAGGCCTTCGCCGGGCCTGCCGGTCCCGGCCGCCCGGCGCGTACGCCCGGGGGCGGGGCCTGATGGAGCGCGGCGGCCCCATACTGCGCATCGGCAACGCCTCCGGGTTCTACGGCGACCGCTTCGACGCCATGCGCGAGATGCTGACCGGCGGCCCCCTCGACGTCCTCACCGGCGACTACCTCGCCGAACTCACCCTCCTGATCCTGGGCCGCGACCGGCTGCGCGACCCGACGCTCGGGTACGCCAGGACGTTCCTGCGGCAACTTGAGGAATGCCTCGGGCTTGTCCAGGAGCGCGGGGTGCGTGTCGTGGCCAACGCAGGTGGGCTCAACCCGGCCGGACTCGCCTCGGCCGTACGGGAGTTGAGCGTCCGCGTGGGCGTTCCCGTACGGGTCGCGCATGTCGAAGGGGACGCGCTGGCGCTGCCCGAGGGCGCGCTCACCGCCAACGCCTACCTCGGCGGCGGCGGGATCGCGGCCTGTCTGCGGGGCGGCGCCGACATCGTCGTCACCGGCCGGGTCACGGACGCGGCCCTGGTGACAGGACCCGCCGCGTGGTGGTTCGACTGGGGGCCCGAGGAGTACGACGCGCTCGCGGGCGCGGTGGTCGCCGGGCACGTACTGGAATGCGGCACACAGGCCACCGGCGGCAACTACTCCTTCTTCACGGAGCTCTCGGGCCCCGCGGGCCGCGACCTCGTGCGGCCCGGCTTCCCGCTCGCCGAGCTCCACGCCGACGGCAGCAGCGTCATCACCAAGCACCCCGGGACCGGCGGCGCCGTCGACATCGGCACGGTCACCGCGCAGCTCCTGTACGAGACGTCCGGCGCCCGGTATGCCGGGCCCGACGTCACCGCGCGGCTCGACACGGTGCGGCTCCACCAGGAGGGGCCCGACCGGGTACGCGTCACCGGGGTGCGGGGCGAGGCGCCGCCGCCGACCCTCAAAGCGGGGATCACCCGCATCGGCGGGTGGCGCAACGAGGTCGTGTTCGTGCTCACCGGGCTCGACATCCCGGAGAAGGCCGACCTGGTGCGGCGGCAGATCGAGGATGCCTTCCGCCGCGCCAAGTGTGCGCCACAGCAGGTGAGTTGGCAGCTGTCACGGACCGATCGGGCCGACGCGTCGAGCGAGGAGTGCGCGTCCGCGCTGTTGCGTCTTGTCGTGCGGGACGGGGATCCGGAGGCGGTGGGCCGGGTCGTGAGCGGCGCGGCCATCGAGCTGGCGCTCGGCAGCTACCCCGGATTCCATGTCACGGCCCCGCCGGGCAAGGGCGCGCCCTACGGGGTGTTCTCGGCGGTGCAGGTGGACCCCGGGACGGTGGAGCACATGGCCGTACTGGCGGACGGCGTACGGCAGTTGGTGCCGCCCGCACCCCGCACCGCCCCTCTGGTGGCCGTCCCGGAACCGTCCCTGCCGCCGTTCGTCGCGACCGGACCCACGCGGCAGGTGCCGCTGGGGGCCGTGGTGGGGGCTCGCAGCGGGGACAAGGGCGGGGACGTGAACGTGGGGGTGTGGGCGCGGTCGGAGGGGGTGTGGGGGTGGCTGGTGCATGCGCTCACCGTCGGTCACCTTCGTCAACTCCTGCCGGAAATCGCTGTGTTGACTATCACCCGGCACGTTCTGCCCAACCTGCGGGCGCTGAACTTCGTGGTGGAGGGGTTGTTGGGGGAGGGGGTCGCTTCGCAGGCGCGGTTCGATCCTCAGGGGAAGGGGGTGGGGGAGTGGCTGCGGAGCCGGGTGGTGGCTGTGCCGGTGGATCTGCTGGGGTGAGGTGTTCCCCGCCCCGCCCCTCCCCTTTCCGAGACCCGCCGGGGAGCCGTCCGGCCGCGGGCCGGTGGGAGCTGGCGGGGGCTGGTGGGGCTGGTGGGGGCTGGTGGGGGCCGGGGTGCAACCCCGCCGCAAGCGTCCCCACCCCCACCCCGAGGCCTCCACCTCGCCCCCGCACCCCGCCCCGCGCCCGAGCCCCCCTCGCCCACCCACAAGGGAGCGCCCCATGCCCACCCTTCGTACCGCTCTCGACCCCACCACCCCCGCGTTCCGCCAGGCCGCCGAGGCCATGCGGACCCGGCTCGCCGAGCTCGACGGGGAGCACGCCAAGGCACTCGCCGGCGGCGGCGAGAAGTACACCCAGCGGCACAGGCGGCGCGGCAAGCTCCTGCCCCGCGAGCGCATAGAGCTGCTGCTCGACCCGGACACCCCCTTCCTTGAGCTGTCCCCGCTCGCGGCCTGGGGCAGTGACTATCCCGTGGGCGCCTCGATGGTCACCGGCATCGGTACCGTCGAGGGCGTCGAGTGCCTGATCACTGCCAACGACCCGACGGTCAGGGGAGGCGCGTCCAACCCCTGGACGCTCAAGAAGGCCCTGCGCGCCAACGAGATCGCGTACACCAACCGCCTGCCCTGCATCAGCCTCGTCGAGTCCGGCGGCGCCGACCTGCCCTCGCAGAAGGAGATCTTCATCCCGGGCGGCGCGATCTTCCGGGACATCACCCGGCTCTCCGCCGCCGGCATCCCCACCATCGCGGTCGTGTTCGGCAACTCCACCGCCGGCGGGGCCTACGTCCCCGGGATGTCCGACCACACCGTGATGATCAAGGAGCGGTCGAAGGTGTTCCTCGGCGGGCCGCCGCTCGTCAAGATGGCCACCGGCGAGGAGAGCGACGACGAGTCGCTGGGCGGCGCCGAGATGCACGCCCGCGTCTCCGGGCTCGCCGACCACTTCGCCGTGGACGAGCACGACGCGATCCACCAGGCCCGCCGCATCGTCGCCCGCCTCAACCACCGCAAGGCGCACCCCGATCCGGCCGGACTCGCCGAGCCCCCGAAGTACGACGAGGAGGAACTGCTCGGCATCGTGCCCGAGGACCTGAGGACACCGTTCGATCCGCGTGAGGTCATCGCGCGGATCGTCGACGGGTCCCGTTTCGACGAGTTCAAGGCGCTGTACGGGACGAGTCTGGTGACCGGGTGGGCCGAGCTGCACGGCTATCCCGTCGGCGTTCTCGCCAACGCCCAGGGCGTGCTGTTCTCGGCCGAGTCGCAGAAGGCCGCCCAGTTCATCCAGCTCGCCAACCAGCGCGACATCCCCCTCCTGTTCCTGCACAACACCACCGGCTACATGGTCGGCAAGGAGTACGAGCAGGGCGGCATCATCAAGCACGGCGCGATGATGATCAACGCGGTGTCCAATTCCCGAGTGCCCCATCTGTCCGTGCTGCTCGGGGCCTCCTACGGCGCCGGGCACTACGGGATGTGCGGGCGGGCCTACGACCCCCGCTTCCTGTTCGCCTGGCCGAGTGCCAAGTCGGCCGTCATGGGGCCCCAGCAGCTCGCAGGCGTCCTGTCGATCGTGGCCCGCGCCTCCGCGCAGGCCAAGGGGCAGCCGTACGACGACGAAGCGGACGCGGGGCTGCGCGCGATGGTCGAGCAGCAGATCGAGGCCGAGTCCCTGCC
Source organism: Streptomyces sp. NPDC048416 (assembly GCF_043200435.1). Taxonomy (NCBI): domain Bacteria; kingdom Bacillati; phylum Actinomycetota; class Actinomycetes; order Kitasatosporales; family Streptomycetaceae; genus Streptomyces; species Streptomyces sp. NPDC048416. The sequence continues at coordinate 117,496 of NZ_JBICXU010000019.1, read as the reverse complement.
CATGTTCCTGTCCGGGCGGCTGTACGACGACGGGGTCATCGACCCCCGTGACACCCGGACCGTCCTCGGGCTCTGCCTGTCCGCGATCCACACCGCCCCCGTCGAAGGCGCCCGTGGCGGCTTCGGCATCTTCCGGATGTGAGGGCCATGACCGATACGCGCGCCGTGACCGAGTCGAGGGCCGTGACCGATACGCGCGCCGTGACCGAGTCGAGCGCCGTGACCGATACGAGCGCCGTGACCGAGACGAGGGCCGTGATTGAGACGCGCGCCGTGACCGAGTCGAGCGCCGTGATCAAGTCCGTGCTCGTCGCCAACCGGGGCGAGATAGCCTGCCGGGTCTTCCGTACCTGCCGCGAGCTGGGCATCGCCACCGTCGCGGTGTTCTCCGACGCCGACGCGGGCGCCCTGCATGTGCGGGAGGCCGACACCGCCGTACGGCTGCCGGGGGCCACGTCCGCCGAGACGTATCTGCGCGGCGACCTCGTCGTGGCGGCGGCCCTCGCCTCGGGCGCCGACGCCGTGCACCCGGGGTACGGGTTCCTGTCCGAGAACGCCGGTTTCGCCCGGGCGGTCACCGGTGCCGGGCTCACCTGGATCGGGCCGCCCCCCGAGGCCATCGAGGCCATGGCCTCCAAGACCCGCGCCAAGCAACTCATGGGTCTTGCCCCGCTGAACCTCGCCGACGTCACCGAGGACGACCTGCCGCTCCTCGTGAAGGCGTCGGCGGGCGGCGGCGGACGCGGCATGCGGGTGGTGCGCCAACTTGACGACCTGGACGCCCAGTTGAGGGCCGCGCGTGCCGAAGCCCTCGGCGCCTTCGGTGACGGTGATGTGTTCGTCGAGCCGTACATCGAGGGCGGACGCCATGTCGAGGTGCAGATCCTCGCCGACGCCCACGGCACCGTCTGGGTGCTCGGCACCCGCGACTGCTCGCTCCAGCGCCGCCACCAGAAGGTCATCGAGGAGGCCCCGGCGCCCGGCATCGGATCCGAGCAGGCCGGCGAACTGCACGCCCTGGCCCTGCGGGCGGCCAAGGCCACCGACTACCGGGGCGCGGGCACCGTGGAGTTCCTGGTCGCCGACGGCAGGGTCCACTTCCTGGAGATGAACACGCGCCTCCAGGTCGAACACCCCGTCACCGAGGCGGTGTTCGGCGTCGACCTCGTCGCGCTCCAGCTCCGCGTCGCCGAGGGGCACGCGCTTCCGCCGACCCCGCCCGAGCCCCGGGGGCACGCCATCGAGGCGCGTCTGTACGCCGAGGACCCGGCGGTCGGGTGGGCACCGGGGACCGGGACGGTCCACCAACTGGCCGTCGACGGCGTGCGGTTCGACCGGGGATACGCCGCCGGTGACACCGTCTCCGTCCACTACGACCCGCTGCTCGCCAAGGCCGTCGCCCACGCCCCCACCCGCGCCGAAGCCGCCCGCAAGCTGGCCCGGGCCTTGGAGCGGGCCCGTATTCACGGCCCGGTCACCAACCGCGACCTGCTCGTACGCTCCCTGCGCCACCCGGATTTCGCCGAGGGGACCGACGGGACTGACGGCGGGCGGGCCCGGCTCGACACCGGGTTCTACGACCGCAACATGGCCGAGCTCACCGAGCCGCCGCCCGGCGCGCACCACGCGGCGCTCGCCGCCGCTCTCGCGGACGCCGCCGCGCGGGCCGGCCGGTTCGGCGGCGGCTGGCGCAACGTGGCCTCGCAGCCGCAGGTCAAGCGGTACGGCGAGCACGAGGTCCGCTACCGCACCACACGCCACGGCCTCGAAGCCGACGGCCACCCGGGGGTGCGTCTGATCACCGCAGAGCCGCAGTGCGTACGCCTCGAAATCGACGTTGTGGTACGGGAGTTCGGGGTGCGGCGGTACGGCGACACCGTGTACGTCGACACGGCGTCGGGGTGTCACACCCTTGTCGCGCACCCACGATTCACCGACCCCGGCGACCTCGTCGCGCCGGGCTCGCTGCTCGCCCCCATGCCGGGGGTCGTCGTGCGGGTCGCCGACGGGATCGAGGAAGGCTGCCGCGTCCGTGCGGGGCAGCCACTGCTCTGGCTGGAAGCCATGAAGATGGAGCACCGCATCACCGCTCCGGCCTCCGGCACGCTCACCGCGCTCCATGCCGCGCCCGGCCGCCAGGTCGAGGTCGGCGCCCTGCTCGCCGTCGTCGTATCGGAGGCCGAAGAAGCATGACCGCTGCCATCGAAAGCCAGGAGCACAAGGATCTGCGGGCCGCCGTCGCCGCGCTCGGCACCCGGCACGGACGCGGATTCGACCGCCAGGCCCTGTGGTCGGAGGCCGCCAAGCTCGGCTACCTCGGTGTCAACCTGCCCGAGGAGCACGGCGGCGGCGGTGGCGGCATGGCCGAACTGTCCATCGTGCTTGAGGAGTTGGGCGCTGCGGGCTGTCCGCTCCTGATGATGGTGGTGTCACCCGCCATCTGCGGCACCGTCATCGCCCGCTTCGGCACCGACGAGCAGAAGCGGACCTGGCTGCCGGGACTCGCCGACGGCACGCGCACCATGGCGTTCGGCATCACCGAGCCCGACGCCGGATCCAACTCGCACCGCATCACCACCACCGCCCGGCGCGACGGCGACGACTGGATCCTCACCGGCCGCAAGGTCTTCATCTCCGGCGTCGACATAGCGGACGCGACGCTCATCGTCGGCCGTACCGAAGCGGTGCCTGACGAGAGGGCGGGCCGCTCCGGCAGCCTCAAGCCCTGCCTGTTCATCGTCCCGCGCGACACGCCGGGCTTCCACCGCTCGCAGATCGACATGGAACTCCACGCGGCGGAGAAGCAGTTCGAGCTGACCCTCGACGAGGTGCGGCTGCCCGCCGCATCGCTCGTCGGCGACGAGGACGCCGGCCTGCTCCAGCTCTTCGCCGGCCTCAACCCCGAACGGATCATGACGGCCGCGTTCGCGATCGGCATGGGCCGCTACGCGCTCGCCACGGCCGTCGACTACGCCACGACCCGGCAGGTGTGGAAGCAGCCCATCGGCGGCCACCAGGCCATCGCCCACCCGCTCGCCCAGGCCCACATCGAGCTCGAACTGGCCCGCCTGATGATGCAGAGGGCGGCCGCGCTGTACGACGCGGGCGACGACGTCGGAGCGGGCGAGGCCGCGAACATGGCCAAGTACGCGGCGGGCGAGGCCTGCGTCAAGGCCGTCGACCAGGCCGTCCACACCCTCGGCGGCAACGGCCTGACCCGCGAGTACGGCCTGGCCCAGCTCATCACGGCCGCCCGGGTGGCCAGGATCGCGCCGGTCAGCCGCGAGATGATCCTCAACTACGTCTCCCACCAGTCCCTGGGCCTTCCCAAGTCGTACTAGACGTACTAGGAGATGCCGACATGGACGCCCCCGCGCATCCCCACGCCGTTCCGGCCCCCGGCGCTCCGCGCATCTACCGGAGCGAGTACGCCGACGTGCCCCTCGTCGACGAGCCCATCCACGAGGCGGTGCTCGCCCGCTCCACCGCCACCCACCCCGACGCCGTCGCTCTCGTCGACGGCGCGGACCCCACCGGCACCACCACGATCACCTACGGCCAACTCGACGCCTGGCACCGCGCGTTGGCCCTCTCCTTGACCGCCACCGGGCTGCGCAAGGGCGATGTGCTCGCCCTGCACAGCCCCAACTCCGTCCTCTACCCGGTGGTGTTCTACGCGGCGAGCCGGGCCGGCGCGGTCGTCACCACCGTCCACCCGCTGAGCACGCCCGAGGAGTTCGCCAAACAGCTCAACGACTCCCGTACGCGCTGGATCGCCACGATCGCCCCGCTCCTGGCGACCGCCCGCCGCGCCGCCGAACTCGTCGGCGGCATCGAGGAGATCTTCGTCTGCGACCGGGCCGAGGGACACCGTTCGATTGTCCACGATCTCTTGGCTGGTGGGGCTGATGGGCCTGGTGGCCCTGGTAGGGGAGGTGGGGCAGGCAGGGCAGCAGGGGCCGCCGGGACAGCTGGGCCCGCCGGGACCGTGGGGCCGGTCACCGTCGGTCCCACCGCCACCACCGGCCTCACCGCCACCACGGGCCCCACCGCCCCCACCGTCACCATCGACCCCGCCGAGGACATCGCCGTACTGCCGTACTCCTCCGGCACCACCGGCGCCCCCAAGGGCGTCATGCTCACCCACCGCAGCATCGCCACCAACCTGGCCCAGCTCCACCCGCTGGTCCCCATGGTGCCCGGCGACCGCATCCTGGCCGTGCTTCCGTTTTTTCACATCTACGGAATGACGGCCCTGATGAACGCGCCGCTGCGGGCCGGCGCCACCGTCGTCGTACTGCCGCGCTTCGACCTCGGCCAGTTCCTCGGCGCCATCGAGAAGCACCGCATCACCGGCCTGTACGTCGCCCCGCCCATCGTGCTCGCCCTGGCGAAGCATCCGGCGGTCGCGCAGTACGACCTGTCGTCCCTGGAGTACGTCGTCAGCGCGGCCGCCCCGCTCGACTCCCGTCTAGCTGCCGCCTGTTCGGCGCGTCTGGGGCTGCCTCCGGTGCGGCAGGCGTACGGCATGACCGAGCTGTCACCCGGCAGCCATGTGACCCCGTCTGCCACGCCGGATCCTTCGGCGGGCACTCCAGGGCGTTCCGGCGGGGGAGGCGCCGGTCGGGGCGCGGTCGGCAAACTGCTCCCCTCCACCGAGATGCGCATCCTGCGCCTGGACGACCCCACTCGTGACGCGGAGCCCGGCGAGGAGGGCGAGATCGCGATCCGGGGTCCCCAGGTGATGAAGGGCTACCTGGGCCGACCCGATGCCACCGCCGACCTGATCGACGCGGAGGGCTGGGTGCACACCGGTGACGTCGGCCGGGTCGACGGGGACGGCTGGCTGTACGTCGTCGACCGGGTCAAGGAACTCATCAAGTACAAGGGCTTCCAGGTGGCCCCCGCCGACCTGGAGGCCGTGCTGCTCACCCACCCCGCCATCGCGGACGCCGCCGTCATCGGCGTGCCCGACCCGGACGGCAACGAGGTGCCCAAGGCCTTCGTCGTACGCGGGCCCGACGCGCGCGACCTCGACGCGGAGGGCGTGATGGCTTACGTCGCCGGGCAGGTCGCCCCGTACAAGAAGGTCCGCCGCGTGGAGTTCGTGGACGCCGTACCCCGGGCCGCGTCCGGCAAGATCCTGCGGCGTGAGCTGCGTCAACGAGAGAAGGACCAGGCGTGAACCGAGAGAGCGAGCGGCCGTGAAACCAGGCGTGAACCGAACGAAGGAGCGGCCGTGAACCGAGCGGAGGACCAGGCGTGACACTCATCCGGGCCGCCCACGAGCGGGGCATCACCACCCTCACGCTCGACTCGCCCGCCAACCGCAACGCGCTCTCGGCGGCCCTGGTCGCCGAGCTGGGCGCGGCGCTCGCGCGGTGTGCCGGGGATCCGGGCGTACGGGCCGTGCTGCTCACCCACACCGGCGGCACGTTCTGCGCGGGCGCCGACCTGAAGGCGCCGCCCGACCCGGAGGCCTTCGTCGCCCTGATGCGTACCGTGGTCGCGCTCCGCAAGCCGGTCGTGGCGCGGGTGACGGGCCACGTCCGTGCGGGCGGCCTCGGGCTGCTCGCGGCGTGCGACATCGCGGTGGCGGGGTCCGCTTCGACGTACGCGTTCACCGAGGCGCGGCTCGGTCTCGCGCCGGCCGTGATCTCCATGCCGGTCCTGCCGCGCATGGACCCGCGTGCCGCGAGCCGCTACTACCTCACGGGCGAGCGCTTCGACGCGGCCGAGGCGGCCCGTACGGGACTCGTCACGCTGGCCGCCGACGATGTCGACGTGGCTCTCGCACCGGTCCTCGACGGGCTGCGCAGATCCTCGCCCGAGGGCCTGGCCGCGTCGAAGGCCCTGGTCACGGCTACCGTGACGGAGACCTTCGACCGCTGGTCGAAGGAGCTGACCGCCCGCTCGGCGTCCCTCTTCGCCTCCGCCGAGGCGCGGGAGGGAGTGACGGCCTTCCTCGAACGACGGGACCCCGCATGGGTGTTGTGACCCCACCGAAGACACCGCAACCTCAGCCCCCGCAATCGCAGGCACCCCAGCCGCAGACCCTCCAGCCGCAGACAGCCCAGGCGAAAGCCCTCCGGCCGAAGGCGCCGAAGCAGGACCGCAGCCGGGCCACCCGGCAGCGTCTGCTTGAGGCGGCCGTCGCGTGCCTTGCCGAGCACGGCTGGGCGGGTTCCACGGTGTCGGTGGTCGCCGAGCGCGCCGGGGTCTCGCGGGGGGCCGCCCAGCACCACTTCCCCACCCGTGAGGACCTGTTCACGGCGGCGGTCGAGTACGTCGCCGAGCAGCGCTCCCGCGCACTGCGGGCCCTGGACCGCAGGGACCGGGGGGAGGTCGTGGCGGCCCTGGTCGGGCTCTACACGGGCCCGCTGTTCCGGGCCGCGCTCCATCTGTGGGTCGCCGCGTCCAACGAGCCGCAGCTGCATGCGCGGGTGACGGAGCTGGAGGCGAAGGTGGGCCGCGAATCGCACCGGATCGCGGTGGAACTGCTCGCCGCCGACGAGTCCGTACCGGGCGTACGCGAGACGGTGCAGGGTTTCCTCGACATGGCGCGCGGCCTGGGCCTTGCCAATGTGCTCACCGACGACGCGGCGCGCAGGGACCGGGTCGTGGCGCAGTGGGCGGTGCTGCTGGACGAGGCGCTGCGCTGAGCGCGCCGCCCGGCGCCGGCCCACGAAGAACGGCCGGCCCCGGGTCACCCGGGACCGGCCGTCGACCGGACTTTTCAGCTGCCGGAGGCGCCGTTGCCGGAGAGCACCGGGATGTCGTCCAGGATGTGCGACAGCGCCTCGTCGCGCTTGGCCTGGGTGGAGTTCTCGGTGCACTGCTGGGTCTGCGGCGAGGACAGGACCGGGATGTCCTGGACGCCGACGTTGACCAGGGCGACGATGTTCTGCACGTCTGCCTTGGCCGGGAGACCGACACACAGCTTGTTCAGGGAGCCCTGGACCAGGGTCATCTGGGGGCTCATGTCGCCGTCGGTCTTCGAGTTGCCGAAGGCCTGCTCGGCACCGTTGCCACTGAGCGACGTCGTGCCGCTGTCGTTGCCGATGGCCATCGCCTGCGGCGCGGCCATCATCGCGACACCGGAAACGGCTGCGGCGACGGCTGCGGCCGACCACAACTTCTGCATGTCTACTCCTGTTGGTCTGATTCCACTGATGGGGATCTGTGAAGAAGAACGGTAGGAAATTCTTTTGGTTGCGCCGTGTCCCCCGGACAGAGCATTGCGCAATCGGCTCCGCCCGGCCGTGGTAATGAGGAGTGACCACGGACCGATGGTGAGGAAACATGACTGAGACGCAAGGCGCGTGGCGCCGGGGGGCATTCATCCCGATCACTCGTCGACGATTCGAGAGCCGAGCGGCGGCCGAACCCCTCTACGCGGACCTGGTGCGTTCCTGGGCCGCGGAAGGGCGCACGGTGCCGGGTCGGCCCGACTGGGAATGGAATGCGCTTGTCAACGGTTTCCACTGGCCGGACTGAAAAGCCGCGACGTCACCCCGTGAGGTGACGGGCGCGAAAAGGCCGGATCGCCGGAGCGTGCCGGCGATCCGGCCGAGGACATCAGGGCGTCGGACCCCCGAAGGGATTGACAGCGGCCCGGCCGTCCTGAAATCGCTGAATTCAGCTGTGCGCGGCGCCGTTGCCGGAGAGGATGGGGATGTTGCTCAGGATGTGCGACAGCGCCTCGTCACCCTTGGCCTGGGTGGAGTTCTCGGTGCACTGCTGAGTCTGCGGCGAGGACAGGACCGGGATGTCCTGAATTCCGACGTTCACCAGGGCGAGGATGTTCTGCACGCTGGCCTTGGCCGGCAGCGCGATGCAGGGCTTGTTGAACGAACCCTGGATCAGTGCGATCTGTGGGCTCATGTTGCCGTACGTGGCGGAGTTCCCGTACGACTGCAACGCGTTGTTGCCGCTGACCGACGTGGTCCCGCTGTCGTTGCCGATCGCCATCGCCTGCGGCGCCATCACCGCGGACGCACCGACTACGGACACGCCGACGGCTGCTGCCGCCATAGCCTTCTTGATCACGCTGGTCCCTTTCTGGTGGATGCCCCAGACGGAGCCTCCTGACCAACGGTCCCCGCGGCGGATCGGTTTCTTCCCTTCACTCTTTTGGCCGTACGAAAATAGGGCCGAACAAGTCTCCGTGCCTTTGTTGGTTGGGATTATATGGAGATCTCATGTCAGCGTCTGTGGCGTCCTGTCGGGCGTTCTCCGTCCCTCTTGAGAACCGTTCGGGTGATGTGGCGGAACCAAACCAGTTCGGCGAAGTTGACCAGGCAGTAGTACGGCGCAGTGGATATGGGCGCGGTACTGCACGTGCTCTCCACCAAGAAAAGGGAAGACCATGCTCAAGAAGGTTATGGCCGCGTCCGCTGCCGCCGTTTCGATTGTGGGCGCCTCCGCCATGCTGGCCCCCCAGGCCATGGCCATCGGCAACGACTCCGGTACGACGTCACTCAGCGGCAACGGCGCGAAGCAGGCCTTCGGCAACTCGAAGACCGACGGCGACATGAGCCCGCAGCTGTCGCTGGTCCAGGGCTCCCTGAACAAGCCGTGCATCGGCCTCCCGCTCAAGGCAGACGTGCAGAACATCGTCGCCCTGGTCAACGTCGGCGTCCAGGACATCCCGGTCCTGTCCTCGCCGCAGACCCAGCAGTGCACCGAGAACTCCACCCAGGCCAAGCGCGACGAGGCGCTGTCGCACATCCTGGACGACATCCCGGTGCTCTCCGGCAACGGCGCCTCCGGCAGCTGAGTCCTTGCCGCCGCTCGGGCCGCCGCAGTCCGCTGTTCGGGCCGCGGCGGCCCGAGTTCTTCGGGCGCGCAGCGCACGACGGCTGAGGGGGCCGTGGCGCGACCAGCTGTTGCTCCTGCCATTTGGGTGAGGAAAGCGGCGGTGCGGTTCCGCTTCGGTTTCCTTTGCCGGAATCAATCGTTACCAAGTCGTCAGCGGCTCCTTGGGCGAAAGCTCTGGCAACGCGCCGTGAGCAACGACTGGTTGCGCGACTTTTTGACTGAGGGAAGGAAAACCACGTGAAGTACATGAAGACTGCGACGGTTCTGACCGGCCTTGTCATCGCCGCGGGCGGTGCCGCCCCGGCGTTCGCCGACGCCGGCGCCGAGGGTGCCGCTGTCGGCAGCCCGGGCGTTCTGTCGGGCAACCTGCTCCAGGTCCCGATCCACATCCCGGTCAACGTCTGCGGCAACACCGTTGACGTCATCGGGCTGCTGAACCCCGCGTTCGGCAACACCTGCATCAACAAGTGATGTAGCGCCAGGACTCTCCACTCCGGTTTTGGGGCGTGCCCACCGCACGCCCCAAAGTCGGTTTCCCCTACTTTTCTCCGCGACGGAAGACAGTCCATTGCGCCAGGTCCTCAGTAAGACCCTGTTCACTGCCATGGCAGCCACGAGCGTCCTTTCCATGAGCGCGAATTACGCGCAGGCCGCCGGCGCCGAATCCGAGAACGTGGGCTCGCCAGGTCTCCTTTCGGGGAACACGATCTCGGCACCCGTGGACGTTCCGGTCCAGGCGTGCGGGAATTCGGTGAACCCGGTCGGAGCGCTCAACCCGTCCTTCGGGAACAACTGTGCGACGGTCTCGTCGTCCGCCGAGCGTGCGGCCGAGATCGCCGAGAACGCCGCCGACCACGCGGGCGAGGGCCCCGGCGGTGGCCCGGGTGAGGACGCGGGGCGCCCCGGTGCGCTGTCCCATGATGCGTACGGCGACTTCGACGCGCGGGAGTACGCCGCGGCGCACGCCCTGGAGCACCACCACCACGCGGCCGCCAGTCAGGCGCAGAGCGTGACCAGCGGTTCCCCGGGTGTGCTGTCCGGCGACTCCGCGGCCGCGCCGGTCGATGTGCCCGTGCAGGCGTGCGGGAACACGGTGAACGTGGTGGGACTGCTCAACCCGGCGTTCGGCAACCACTGCGCGACGGGGCCCGCGGCCCCGCCCACCCGCCGGGCGCAACACGCGACCCCGGTCCACCACGCCCCCCCGGTCCACGCGACCCCCCCGGTCCACGCGGCCCCGCCGGTACGCCACGCGGCCCCGCCGGTACGCCACGCGGCCCCGGCCCACGACGCCTCATCTGTGCACCAGGCGCCGCCCGCGCACCACGCGGCCCCGCCGCCGTACCACGAGGCTGCTCCCGTCTACCAGGCCCCGCCGGTCCGGCACGCGCCCTCGGCGCACCACGCGCCCTCGGCGCACCACGCGCCCCCGGCGTACGAGGCCCCGCCCGCGCACCATGTGCCGCCCCATCACTGCCCGCCGGGGCACGAGGCGCACCACGCGCCTCCGGAGCGGCACCTCCCGCCGGTTCGCGAGACCCCGCCCGTGCACCACGCACCCCCGGTCCACGCGGCGCCCCCCGTGCACCACGCACCCCCGCAGCACGCGCGGCACGCCGTGCCCTCGTCGCAGCCCGTCGCCCGGGTCGTAGCGCCCGTGGCCGCCGCGCATCTCGCGGACACGGGGGCCGACCCCGCACTCCTCGCGGCGGCGGCCGCCGGGGCCGCCGGGCTCGTGCTCGGTGGCGGCGTCCTCTACCGGCGTGGCCGGGCGATGGCCAAGGCCTGACCCGAGGCGTCCGCCGGACTCCCTGCCTCGCGGCAAGCGATGGCCGAGGGCTCGGAGCCGGGCGAAGTATCAACGGCGCCCAGGCCATCCCAACCAGCAGGTCCACCAAGGCCGTTACGCGGCACGTCCACCGGCAGTCCTGCCGAACGCCAAGGGCCCGTCTCCCTTCCAGGAGCCGGGCCCTTGGCGTTCCTGCACGTACCCCGGGGGTCCTGAGGGCTCATCAGAGGGCTGCATGGCGGGGGAACATGGCGTACGGCCGATCGGGGGACTTCCGGCGTGGGCTGCTTAGGTTTCCTATCGGCGCAATAAGAATATTTTCAACCCGGAACCCGGGAGGCCCTCCGAACCAAGGGAGCGCGCATGCGTCGACGACGTCATCGAGCGGCCACCTTCACGACGAGCGTTCTGGTGGTGGGTGCTCTCTTCAGCCTCGCTCTCGCCCCCGGACGCGACGCCACGCACCCAGTCGGCGCCGCGCACCCGACGCCCGGACCCGACGCCACGCCCCCGGCCCGCGGATCCGCATCCGTACGCCCGGTTCCCCTCCCCGGCGCCACACCCCCGGCGATCGGTGCTCAGGCCACCCGGCCGGGCACTGGTACCGATCCGCCCGCCGGGCACCCCTCCGTCGTGAATTTCGGGGCATTCCTGGATTCCGGGCTCCTGGGCGTCCAGCGGATCGCGGCCCTGGAGAAGTGGCTCGGCGGGGCGGACATCCGGGTCGGGCACACCTATCTGCCCGGGAACACCTGGTCGGACATCGAGGGCAGGGGAGGGTTCCTCGACTCCTGGGCCGCCTGGCGCAGGGAGCGCGCCGACCGCACCCTCGTCCTCAACGTGCCGATGCAGGCGCTCAACGAGGCGGGGGTGGCCGACATCCGGGTGCGCCGGCTGCTGGCCAAGGGCGCCGAGGGACAGTTCGACGAGCACTTCAAGCGGCTGGCCGAGCGGCTGGTCGACCTGAAGATCCCGGACACGGTGATCGTCCTCGGCTGGGAGATGAACGGCACCACGTACACCCACCGCTGCGGGCCGGACCCGGAGGCGTGGAAGACGTACTGGAAGAACGCCGTCACCGCCATGCGCTCGGTCCCCGGGCAGAAGTTCCGCTTCGACTTCGCGCCGAGCCGGGGCCGGGACGCGGTGCCGTGGACCGAGTGCTACCCCGGTGACGACGTCGTCGACATCATCGGCATGGACTCCTACGACCAGCCGTCGGGGCAGGACTTCGACAAGCAGATCAAGGAGCCGTACGGGCTCCAGAAGCAGGTGGACTTCGCCGCCGAGCACAAGAAGCCCATCTCCTATCCGGAGTGGGGGCTGTTCCGCAACGGCGACAACCCGGAGTACATGCGGCGCATGCTCCAGTGGATGGACGTGCACAAGCCCGTCTACAACACCATCACCGACTACTGCCCGCACGGGGTGTGGGGGTGCGCCGACAACCCCCGCTCGTCGGAGGTCTACCGCTCGCTCCTGTACGGCCGCACCGATCCGATGCCGCAGCCGTCGACGCCCGTCAGCCCCCAGCCCTCGACGCCGACGGCCCCCCTGCCGTCGACCTCGACCAGCCCCCAGCCCTCGACCTCGCCCAGCACGCTGCCCCCGGTCTCGCCGAGCCCGCAGCCGGCCGCGCCCCCGGCGCCGACGACGCCCCAGAAGTGCGCGCCGGTCGACCTCGGGTCATGGGTGGAGTACTGGATCGGCGGCAAGCTCTGCCTCCGCTTCGACTGGTTCTCACGCCGGCCGTGAGGGCGGTGCGGCGGGGCGGCTCCGGGCGTCCCGCCGCCTGCGCAGGTCGCGCAGCGCGGCGGCGGCCACGCGGCGCAGCCGCGCGTGCAGCACACTGGCCCACAGCAGCGGGAGCGTGCGGCGCCGGGCGAGCAGGAAGCGCTGGTTGACCCGGGCCTCGGGGCGCCAGTGCTGTTTGTACGGTTCGTTGCCGCGCAGCATGCTCAGGGCGGCCCGGCCGCTGCCGTCGACGCGCTGGGCGCCGGCCCGCAGCAGCATGGTGGCCACGTCGATCTTGCGGCCGCGCAGCCCGGGGTGGGCCCCGTACAGATAGCCGCCGGCGAGGGCGGGCGAGAGCAGCGTCAGGTCGGCGGCGACGACCTCGCCGTCGAGGCGGAACTCGGTGACCACCGCGTCGCCCTGCCGTGTCATCTCGCCCACCGCGCGCGCCAGATGCTCCTCGAAACGCGGTCGCATGTGCTCGCGGGTCACGCCGCGGCCCTGCCACTGGAGCCCGTGCAGTTCGAGCAGGGTGCGCATGGCTCCGGGTACGTCGTCGGGCGGTACCTCGCGCTGTTCGATGCCCAGCGCGTCGATCTTGCGGAGCTTGGCGCGGGCGCGCTGGGCGCTGCTCGTGGGCAGCCGGGCGAGGAGTGCGTCCATGCCGGCGGCGGGCAGTTCGAGGCAGCCCGAGTCCGTCAGCCGGCGTTTCGGGCGCGGCCAGGCGGCGTGCAGGCGCTCCGCTCCGCCGCCCGGACGCACTTCGCCCAGGTCGATCAGGGCGCCACGCGCCGAGCCCATCAGAGCGCCGGTGAGGGCGTCCGCGGCTTCCTCGGCGTGCTCGTCGTCCAGGAGGACGTCCGTGAAGTCGGAGATGGGTCCGCCCAGGGGCACCAGGGCGGGAAGGGGACGCAGCACCCGCATGAGCGGCGCCGCGGCGATCAACTCGCCGTCCCGGTACACCAGATGGACGCGCAGGCGTCCCCGGATTCCGTACGAAAGCCACCACGAGTGCAGCCACGCGTGACTCTGGAAGGGGGTCGCCGTGGCGCAACGCCGGTGCAGGCGCAGCCAGCTGGGGGCGAGGTCGGCGAAGCGGAGTTCTTCGGTGCACACCTCCACGCGGAGCCCGGACACTAGCCGACCTCCTGCGGCACGGATGCCGCCCCGGCCGGTCCCGGCACCGCGGCCGTGCGCTCCGGCTCGTGGTCGGGGCGGCGGCGCGGCCGGGCGAGCAGCGCGAGCCCGCCGAGCAGGCCGCCCGCGCAGCCGCCCACCAGGGACGTCAGGGACGCCGACGGGGAGGAGGGGGCCAGGGGTTTGGCCGCGCGCGAGAACTGCACCACGCGCACCCCGGTGTCGGCCTGGCTGTGGGCGCCGTTGAGGGTGAGGGCGCGGGCCACGGCGTTGGCGATGTTCGCGGCGTCCGCGGCTTGGGCCGAGGTGGCGGTGATCGCGATCATCGGCGCGTCGGGGGAGGTGGCGGTCTGCACGCTGTCGCGCAGCGTGGCCGCGCTCACGCCCGCCCACACCTGGGCGTCCCCGATGACGGCGACCTCGGTCGCGACCCGGCCGTAGGCCTGCGCGAAGCCGAGGGCGACGGAGGGGTCCGCCTTTCCGGCGGGGGTGACCACGACATAGCTGGTCGCGCTGTACTCGGGGGTCTTCACCGCGCCGTACACGCCGCCCGCCGCCGCGCCGAGCAGCGCGCACACGGGCAGCGGCCACCAGCGCGGCAGCGGCCGGGAGCCCAGCGGGCCACGGGTGCCGTGACGCTGGCGCGGGCCGGAGACTCTGCTCATCTGGACTCTTCTTTCTCCGAGGTGTTCGTCGTGAGGTGCGCGGCGCCCGGCGTGGGCACCGGCGCCGCGTCGTACGCCGGGCGGGGCAGCGGCACACGGGCCGCCGCCGCCTCGTACACCCGGACCAGCTGGGCGGAGGTCGCGGTGACGCAGTAGCGGCGCACCGCGTCGGGGACGGGCAGCCGGGTGCGGTCCGCCTGCTGGAGGCCGCGCAGGGCGGCGGTGAACGCGGCGGCCGTGCGGCCGGTGCGCAGCGCTCCCGGCACGGAACCGGCCGGCAGGTCGTCGATGGCCGGGCACGTCACGTATGCCACGGGGAGCCCGGCCGCCAGGCCCTCCACCACCGCGAGGCCGAAGGCCTCCTCGTCCGACGGCGAGGCCAGGCAGTCCACGGCGGACAGCACGCCGGGCAGCGTCGGGCGGTGCCCGGCGGGGGACGTCCCGTCCTGGGGGCACTCGCCCGCGAAGACCACCCGGTCGGCCACCTTGAGCCCTTCGGCGCGGGCCCGCAACGGCTGTTCCTGGTCGCCGGCGCCCACGAACACCAGCCGGGCACCGGGGAGTTCGGCCAGGGCGTCGAGCAGGACGTGGAAGCGTTTGCCCGCGGCGAGCCTGCCGACCGCACCGATCACGAACGCGTCGGGAGCCAGGCCGAGTTGACGGCGTACGTCCTCGCGGGCACCGGCGTCGAAGGCGAACCGGGCGGCGTCGATGCCGTTCGGCACCACCTGGATGCGGCGCTCGGGCACGCCCCAGCGGGCCAGGCGCCGCGCGATGGTGGGGGACACCGCGACGGTCGCCGTGCCCAGCCGTTCGCTCGCCAGGTAGAGGCCGCGTACGCCGGGGCCGAGCGGGCGTCCCTCGATGCGGGCCTCGCCGAGCGAGTGCTCGGTGGCGACGACGGTGCGCACCCCGGCGAGCCTGGCCGCGATACGCCCGTACAGGCAGGCCCGGTACAGGTGGGTGTGGACGATGTCGTAGCGGCCGCCCGCGATGAGCCCGGTGAGCCGGGGCAGCGCGGTGAGGTCGCGGTTGCCGGCCATGGCGAGGTCGCGCACCCGGCCGCCGTCACGGACGACGGCGCGGGCCACGGCGCCGGGGTTGGTCAGGGTGATCACATCGGCCTCGTACGGCAAGTGCCGCAGCAGCAAGCGCAGTTGGTGCTCGGCGCCGCCGACGCCGAGGCCCGTGATCACGTGCAGGACCTTCACGAGCCCTCCGGCAGATCGGCGGGCTCTTCCCTGCGCCAGCGGTGCAGGCCGCGTTTGAGGTGCAGCCGCAGGGCGGTGTCGCGCTCGCCGACGTGGACGCGCGGCAGGGCGTAGCGGCCGGTGAGCGGGCCCGGGTCGATGGCGCAGGCGTACGCGTAGCCGGCCGCGCGGACCGCTTCGACGGCGCGCACGTCGACGGCGCCGTACGGATAGCAGAAGCCCGCCACGTCGTGGCCGGTGAGGTCGGTCAGCAGCCGCCTGCTCTCGCGCACCTCGCGGCGCAGGGTGTCCTCGTCGGCGTCGGTCAGGTCGAGGTGGCGCAGCCCGTGCGAGGCGATCTCCATGCCCCAGGTGGCGGCCTGCTGGATGCCGCGCTCGTCGAGCAGGGGCCTGCGCGGGCCCAGCGGATCCCATTCGTTGGTGGCGCCGAGCAGACCCGGCAGTACGAACACGGTCGCCGTGCACTCGTGGCGGCGCAGCAGGGCGATCGCCTCGGCGGTGAAGTCGGCGTACCCGTCGTCGAAGGTGAGCCCGACCAGGTTCTGGGCGGTGCCTGCGGCGCGGGCCCGCAGGAGTTCGGCCATGCTCACCCCCTTCAGGCCGTGCCGGCGCAGCCAGCGCAGCTGGCGTTCGAAGCGGGGCGGGGAGACGGTGATGCGGTAGGGATCGTCCGTGGTGTGGGTCACCGAGTGGTACATGGCCACCCACAAAGGTGCGGCCGGGCGCGGTGTCGAACCAGTCAGTGGACCTCGTGGGTCGCCGACTGCCGTGTCAACGGGCATGCCAGAGCTTTCGTGTGACGGGACGGAACAGCAGACAGAACTCCCTGACCCGCAGCACACGGGCCACGACGGCGAAGGCGGTGGCCGCCGCGAGCGGACCGACGACGAGGGCCAGCAGGGGATTCGAGGGTGCGGACGCCGCCCACCAGCAGGCGGCGGTGGCGCCGCACGCGGCCACGACGAGACGGGCGAGCTGGCCGCCCACCCAGCGCACGGACAGCGCCGTGCGCCGCCGCCCGCTGCCCCACAGGAGCAGGAGCGCGGTCAAGGTGATGCCGAGCGCGTTGGCCGCGGCGATGCCGGGCGCGCCCCACACCGGCACGGCGAACGCGCCGGCCACGGCGGTCGCGGTGAGCCCGGCCAGCATGGCGCAGGCCGGGAACCACAGGGGGCGCGCCTCGGAGAAGTACGAGCGGGCCAGGACCCCGACCAGGGTCTGGCCGAGCAGGCCGAGCGCGTACACGCGCATCACGTCGGCGGTCGCCGCGGTGTCGTGGGCGGTGAACGCGCCGCGCTGGAACAGGACATGGATGATGTCGGGGGCGCACGCCACCACCACCGACGAGCCGAGCAGCACGATGGTGCCGGCCACGATCAGGTCGCTCTCCACGCGCCGCCTGGCCCGCTCGGTGTCGCCCGCGGCGAGCGCGCGGGCGATCACCGGGAAGGTGACCGTGCACAGCATCAGGGACAGCACCATCGGCATCTGCGCCACCTTCTGGGCGTAGTTGAGGTGCGAGATGGCCCCGGCGGGCAGCGGCGCGGCGAGGAACCGCTCGATGAGGACCTGCGTCTGGCGGCTGAGCGCGAACACCACGACCGGCGCGACCAGCGCGAGCCGCAGCGCCCGCGCGGTGCCGTCGGCCGACGCCCGTCGTGCGGCGGGCAGGACGGGCGAGCGCTCCGGTGTGTGCCAGCTGCGCCACAGCGCCGGAAGCTGCACGAGCACCATGAGGACGCCGCCGAGCGCGACCCCGGCCGCGGCGGCCCGCACCCCCCAGGCCCCGCCGAGCAGCAGGAGCAGGGCGATGATGCCGACGTTGTACGCGAGATAGATCGAGGCGGGCGCGAGGAAGCGGCCGTGTCCGCGCAGGGCGGCGCTGCAATAGCCGGTGAGCCCGAAGGTGAACACGCAGGTCGCGGTCAGCCGGGTGCAGTCCACGGCCAGGTCGGCGCGGGGCAGCCCGGGCGCGAGGACCGCCACCATGGCGGGCGCGGCGGCGATCACGACGGCGGCGCCGGCGGCCAGCGCGAGCGTCAGCCGGGGCAGGGTGGCCGCGACCAGGGCGCGTACCGGATCGGGGCCGGGAGCGCGACCGCGCCGCACCAGGGCGAGGCTGAACGCCGGGACCAGCACGAAGGCGAGCCCGTCCTCGATCAGCAGGGTCGCGGCGACTTCCGGGACCGTCCAGGCGACCAGGAAGGCATCGGTGTCGGTGTCGGCGCCGAAGACGTGCGCGAAGGCCTGGTCGCGCAGCAGCCCGAGTATGGCCCCGGCGACCGTGAGGACGGCGGTCAGGAACGCGGCCCGCGCCAACAGCCGCCCCGATGAGCCGGGTTCGGGCGGCGCGGACGGCGCCGGGAGCAGGGGGGGAACGGTCTTCGTCACGGCCGGGCGCCCCCTCGTGCGGCCAGCCCCCACCAGGCGGCGAGGCCGAGGACGAGTGCGGTCAGGGCGGTCGAGGGGCCGCCGATGTCACCGTAGAAGAAGTCCACCAGGAGCCAGGTCAGCAGGCCGGTGGCGACCAGCGCGCAGTCCAGCGGCGCCCCGTGCCGGCGGGCGAGGCGCAGCCGGCGCACCCCGGCCACCAGGAGCGCGGCCCAGGCCCCGACGAGGGTGACCACGCCGATGAGGCCCTGCTCGCTCAGGACGAGGAAGTACATGTTGTGCGGGGAGAGCAGGGGCTGGCGCTTGAAGGCGGCGCCCGCGCCCGCGGTGTCGCTGCCGGAGGACAGGGCGATCGAGGAGTGGGCGTCGCGGTGGTCCGGGAAGCCCTTCAACCCGACGCCGGTGAGCGGGGATTGACGCCACATCAGTTCGGCGGCGGCCCACATCGTGTACCGGTCGGTGACGGACTGGTCGGGGGCGCTCTCGACCTGGGTGATGCTGGCGAGGCGTTCCTGGAGCAGCTGACTGCCGGACCCGCTGGCGCCGATGAACACGACACCGGCGGCGGCGAGGGCCACGAGGACGACGAGGGCGCGCCGCACCCCGGAGAGCAGCAGCATCGTGCAGGCGGCGACCGCCGTCGCGATCCAGGCGCCCCGGCTGAACGACACGGCGAGCGGGACGAGCAGGAGCGCGGCGCAGCCGAGCGCGGCCCGGCGCGGGGTGCGGCTCGCGCCGGGTGTGGGGTCGAGGGCGAGGCCGATCGAGCAGAGCAGTCCGCAGGACACGACGGTGGCCATGCCCATGATGTCGGAGGCGCCGAAGGTGCCGACCGCCCGGATGTCCTCGCCCATGTAGGAGGCGCCCGTGGAGGTCAGGTACTGCTGGACGCCGAGGCCGCCCTCGAACAGGGCGAGCGCCACCACGGCGGCCGCCGCGAGACGGAAGTCGTCGCGGTCGCGCAGCACGAGCAGCACGGCGAGCGGTACGAGCACGAAGATCTGGAGGTAGCGGCCGAGGCCGGCGATCGCGGTGGCGGGGTCGGCCGCGCCCATCGCGGCGACGCAGATCCCGGTCACCGGCAGGCCCATGACGATCGCGGCCCGGCGGCTCAGCGGCCGCTCGCCCGAGCGCAGCACACGCAGCAGTGCCCACACCACGAGCACCCCGCAGGCCGCGTCGGCGGCGGTCGCCGAGCCGTCGCCGCCCAGCGGGGGAGTGGCGAGCAGGACGATCACGGCGAGCAGGGGGAACAGATGGGCGGCCCGGCGCGCGGGGCCCGGCAGGGTCAGGGGCGGCGTGGCCGCGGCGGCGTGCACGCTCAGCTCCCGGTGGGGCGGACGAGGCAGGTGGCGGTGCGCAGCAGGATGCACAGGTCCTGCCAGAGCGACCAGTGGTCGATGTAGTAGTTGTCGTAGCGGGCCCGGTCCTCGATCGAGGTGTCGCCGCGCAGGCCCTGCACCTGGGCGAGCCCGGTGAGGCCGACGGGCATCCGGTGCCGGGCCGCGTAGCCGGGGTGGGCGCGGCTGAACTGGCCGACGAAGTAAGGCCGTTCGGGCCGCGGCCCGACCAGGCTCATGTCGCCCCGGATCACGTTCCACAGCTGGGGCAGCTCGTCGAGGGACGTACGCCGCATGAAGTGCCCGGCGCGGCTCATCCGCCGGTCGTCGGCGATGTTCCAGCGGGTGGCGGCCTCGTGCACGGTGTCGGGGCGCAGCGTACGGAACTTCAGGAGCGTGAACGCCTGCCCGCCGAGGCCGACGCGCTCCTGCCGGAACAGCACGCCGGGCCCGTCGCTGCGGCGCAGCACCAGCGCGCACACCAGCAGGACGGGGGCGGCGACGATCAGCGCGGGCACCGTGAGGGCCAGGTCGAGGAGGCGCTTGAGGAAGAGGCCGACGGCGCCGGCGGGGGTGCTGGTCAGCGGGAGGCAGGGGAAGGCGGCCAGCTCGTCGGGCTGCCGGCCGGGCGCGGTGTGGCCGGGCGCGCGCGTATCGAGCTGCCACAGCGCACAGCCCAGGGCTTCAAGGAGGGCCGGTGGCGCGGGGTTCGGGGCGCCGGTTTCGACGGCGTACGTGAACAGGCAGTCCCGCACCCCGTTCTGGACGACGGCGCGCTGGACGTCCTCCATGCTGCGCAGCACCGGCACCGGGCCGGCCTCCACGGCGGTCTCGGAGGGCGGCACGACGACCCCGACCGGGCGGATCCCGCCGCCCGCCTGGCGTACCAGCGCGGCCGTGACGCGTACGGCGGTGGCCGCCGGCCCCACCACCAGGGCCGGCCGGGGCCTGCGGGCGGCCTTGCGGCGCCGCAGCCACAGGGCGGCGGCGCGGCCCGCGCAGCTCGCCAGGGTCTGGACGGCGCACCCGGCGGCGAGCGCGGGCACCGCGAGCGGCACATCGTCGGTCGCCTTGACCAGGACGCTCCCCTGGGCGAGCACCGCGGCAAGGACGCACCAGCTGCTCAGGGCGCGGACGAACAGCGCGGGCACGTCGCCGAGGACGCCGCCGGTCATCGTGGGGCGGTAGAGCCCGGCCTGGGCGTTGAGCGCGAGCACGGTGGCCACGAGCAGCCCGGCGGGCCCCGGGGGCAGCCCGGAGTAGGGCGGTACGAGCATGCCGAGCAGCCCCGCCGCGCAGTCGACGGCGAGCAGGACGGACACGAACGTGCCGCCCGCGCGCGGCCGCCCGGCCGGTGGCACGAAGTGGTCCGGCGCCTCGCGGGGCGTGACCACCGAAACGGTTCCCGATGACATCCCGGCGCCGTGGGGCGGCCCCCCGGCGGAAGGGACGATGCTTTCCGCGGTCACTGGCTGATGGGTTCCCTGTGCTCGGAGCGCTGTAGAGCGGCCACGTCGCGGTACACCTCCGCGATGCTCTGGGCCGTCTGCCGCACGTCATGGGTGGTGGTCACGTGCTCGTGCCCCTGGCGGGCGAGGCCGGTGCGCAGCGGGGCGTCGAGGAGGAGGTGGGTCATGGCGCGCGCCAGCGCCCCGGGGTCGTCCGGCGGTACGAGACAGAGCGGGGCGTGCCCCGGCGCCAGGCTCTCGGCGGAGCCCCCGACGTCGGTGACCACCACCGGCCTTCCGCACGCCATCGCCTCCAGCGGGGCGAGCGCCATCCCTTCCCAGCGCGAGGGCAGCACGACCAAATCCGCCGCGCGGTACCAGGCGGCGGTGTCGGTGACCGCGCCGATCAGGGACACCGAGCCGGGCGCCGCCGCGCGCAGCGCCGCCAGGTCGGGGCCGTCGCCGACCAGGACCAGATGGGCGCCGGGCACCGCACGGTGTACGTCGTGCCAGGCGTGCAGCAGGACGTCCTGGCCCTTCTGCCGGCACAGCCGTCCCACGCAGACCACCAGGGGCGCGTCCGTCGCGGCCGGGGCCTCGTCGGGCGCCCGGTAGTGGTCGAGGTCGACGCCGTTGGGGACGACCGCGAAGGACGCGAGGACCCCGGCGCGCTGTCCGGTGGCCCGCTCGCCCTCGCTGACGCACACGACGCGCGAGGTCCAGCGCACGGCGGCGCGCTCCCAACTCCTCGACAGGAGTGCGGTGATCCCGCCGACCGCCTCGAACGACCAGGCGTGCGGCTGGAAGACGGTGGGCACGGAGCCGCGGGCGGCGAGCCGGGCGGCGACCCCCGCCTTGGCGCTGTGCGCGTGGATCACATCGGGGCGCACCCGCCGGATCAGCCGGGCCGCGCGCAATGTCTCGCCGAGCAGCGCGGGTCCGGGCGAGCGGGTGGCCGGCCAGGGGCACACCCGGGCGCCCAGGCGCGACAGTTCGGTGCTCAACGGGCCTCCCTCGGGGCATGCCACGGTGACCCGGAATCCACTGCGCAGCTGGTCCCGGACCAAGTCCGTGACGACTCGGGCTACGCCCCCCTCAACGGGCTGGACCAGGTGCAGGACACTCAAGTCCTTCACGGGCCCCGGCCCGGGTCTGCCGGGTCCGCCGGGGGCGTTCGCTGTCGTGGGCATGCGCGGTCACTCCGGTCCTGGCGCTCGCAATAAAAGCTGGACAAAGGTGCTGCGGGGCTCGCGCGCAGAGCGGACTCGCTCTTGAATTCCGCTTTACCGGTCGTGCGGTTGCCGGGGTTCCCCACGCGTCGAACGGCCCCGGGGTGAGGAGCACTGTAACCGTATTTACGACCGGTCCTGTCATGAATGCGTGGACCGGAGTGTCCCTTCGAGCGATCTGCCGTATCTCATTCACGACCGGCTCGTTGTACCGATGGCCGCTTATTTACCCGAAATCCCTATGGGAAGGGAAGGGGCGGCATATGGCGTGGCCAAGCCCGCTATGGCGGCGTCCTGGCGGGCCAGTGCTCACGGCAACACCCGCGTCAACAGATGACCCGCACGGGTGGCATTCGTGGCGGGGGCCGCCATCCGCGTGCTCGGTACGAAACAAGGCCCATGACCATCTTTTCGCCGCCGGAAACCCGGGTTCACCCGTTGGGGGCAAAACCGGGCGCCTGACGGCGCGTTGAGGTGTAAGTCGAGTGACACCACCCGGTCAGTGCCTTGACCCCAAGGCCCATGACTTCCCAATCTAGGAGTGCTTCTCCATGCCGCGTACCGCGAAGGCCCTGGTCCTGTCCACCGCTGCCGTTGCCGCCATTGCCGGTGGGGCCGGCGTCGCCGCCGCCGACGCCGACGCGCACGGCGCGGCCACCCACTCCCCCGGCGTTCTCTCCGGCAACATGGCGCAGATTCCCGTCCACGTGCCGGTCAACGTCTGTGGCAACACGGTCAACGTGATCGCCCTGCTGAACCCCGCCTTCGGCAACACCTGCGTCAACAAGTAGTTCCCGCCGAAGCCCCGGCCGCCCCCGCCCAGGGGGCCGCCGGGGCTTCGTGCTGCTCCGGACGGCGCAAGGGCGCGAAGCCCCGCGCGTACGGGGTCCTTCCAGCTCGGACCGGCGCGTCGTGGGCGGTGCGGTCACCCGGGTCGGCCATGCGGTTGCGGGGGCCCGGGGGGCTGCGCACGGTGAGGGAAAACTCGCATCCCGCACCGAAGGAGAACCGTTTCATGCGCGCACGCACACCGCGGCGAGTGGCCGCAGTGGCCCTCTCGACCGCGATCGTCATCGGATCCGCCGGAACCGCGATGGCCACCGACGTCCAGCCGCCGCGTCCGGTCAGCGCCGGGGCGCCGGTGCCGCCGGGGGCCGACCAAGTGCTCGGGCAGGCCCAGACGCTGGCCGCACTGGGGGCCGTGCTCAAGCCTGTGACCGACCTGCTGACCGGCGTGCTCAAGGGCGGATCGCCCGCCGACGTCAAGGTGCTGGCCGACCGGGCGACGAAGGCCCTCGACGCCGTGAAGACACCGGCCCCGGCGACCCCCACCGCCCCCACCAAGCCGGCCCCGGCGACCCCCACCGCTCCCGCCAAGCCGGATACGGCCGCCGCCCCCGCCAAGCCGGGCACGGCCGCCGCGCCGGCGCTGACGTTGGCCCCGCTTTCGCTCGGGGGGCCGGGAACGGCCGCCGGGCCGATGGACGTCAAGGGCGACGCCGTCGCGGCCCTCAAGAAGTCTCTGGACGACCTCCTCAAGGCGGTGACCAGCGCCAATGCCGCGGGCGTCGTGCCGGCGGCGACCGGCGTGGTCACCAACCTCGTCGGACTCGTCACGGCCACGGTGGTCGGCGGAGGCCTGCCCGCGCCCAAGCTGTCGGGTTTGCCCGCCCTTCCCCCGCCCCCCGGGGGCGCGCCGCCCGTCTCGGCGCCGGATCTGCCGGCCTGAGCCGCACCGCCGAGAGCGCCGGGCCGGAAACGGAACCGGCGCTTTCCGCTGTCCGGGCACGGCCGGGGGCGCGGGGCTCCGCCGCCGGCTCCGCACCCCGCTGCGCCCCCCTCGCGTGCAGGCCCGACGCCAACTGCCCGGCCGCGCACCGAAATTCATGGAAGCTCGTACGAGAAACAGCTGGATTCCACCCTTGAATGGGAGCGGGCGAGGCCCGATGAATCCGGCGCCAAAGGGTTTCCCAATCGTCCGGGAGTCGTTACCCAAGGCGAAGCAGTGCAAAGCATTCACGGACACGCGCGGTGCCACGGAGTGCGGTGCGTGCAGCCAATTCGGCGATCGAACTCGCCGCGGAAGGACTGAACATGAAGTCGATGAAGATGGCCGCGGCGGTCGCCGGTTCCCTCGCGGTCATGGGTGCGGCGGCTCCGGCCTTCGCGGCCGGCGACCTGCCCCCCATGAGCCTCAACGGCGGCCTCGACGCGATCACCCAGCAGATGGCCAGCGCCCCCATGGTGGACACGGCGCCCGTCCGCACGAACCTGCTCGACCCCAAGTCCAACGACTCGCTGCTCCACACGGTCGGCAGCACCGCCAAGGACCTCAACAAGACCAACGGTGCGCCCAACCCCAACCACCTGCTCGGCGGCCTTCCCGTCGGCTAGGGGGTGTCTGGTGGATCATGGCCGGGGGTGCGGCGCCTGGCACGGCACCTCGCGGCGTTGCCGAAACGCCCCGATAGCTCCGCTATCACGACGTTCCGGCGCCTTGCGATGCACCGCACCAGGCGCCGCACCCTGACCGACCCTGATCCACCAGACACCCCCTAGCTCCGTAACGGAGCTTCGCGACGGCGAATTGATCGGCCATTCAGCCCACCCATGCGCTGTACGAGGGAAATACGATAAACGCGGCGTGTTCGCTTCCTGTGGTTCCGGGGTGTTTGCCTACGCTGAGGCCGACCCCGAATGGAAGGTTTTCCTATGAACACCGTCAAGAAGACCGCTCTCGCCCTCTCCGGCGCCCTGCTGGTGGCCGGTGCGGCTTCCGGCACCGCCTTCGCCGACGCAGGCGCCGAGGGCGCTGCCGTCAACTCGCCCGGCGTGCTGTCCGGCAACGTGGTGCAGATCCCCGTGCACGCGCAGGTCAACGTCTGCGGCAACACGGTCGGCGTCATCGGAGCCCTGAGCCCGGCGTTCGGCAACACCTGCATCAACTCCTGACACGACGTCCGACCCGCGCCGTCCGGCGCACCGCGTGAAGAGCGGCTCCGAGGAGATGGGGATCCCGGGGCCGCTCCGCCGCGTCCGGACCGGGTCCGGCCCGGCGCACTCGAAGGTCCGGCGCGCCCCATGATGACCCCGTGCGCCCGTGAAGGCCCGGTGCACCCCGCCAAGGACGTTTCATCCGGATGAGTGACAGCTGCGATGGGCTCGGCCCGTAATGTCCTAGAGTCCCGGCATGACTTCAGCCACCAGTGCCGTACAGCCGTCCAGGGCAGCCCTGTTGGGCTCGCTCATCGTCATCGCGTGGAGCGGCGAACATCCCGACGGATCCGGCGACGTGCCCTTCCTCATGGCGTACCCCCTCGGTGACGGCGTCCAGGGCCCGGAGGGCGCCGAGGTCGCGGCGCGGGCGCTCCTCGACGAGATCGGTATGCCGGCCGGCAGTGTGGTCGACCAGAGTCACGGTGGCTCGTTCCCGCTGACTCTCATCGTGCAGGCCGGCCGGGCCGTCCTGACCCTGCCGACCATGACCGCCCAGTGCCCCGCGCCGCCCGAGTGGCTGGCGGCGGCCGAGGCGCGCGGCACCGTCCAGTTCATGTTCGTCACCCGCTCCTGGCCCGAGGCCGTGCCCGGCGTCGCCGTCAGCGACAAGCAGTTGAAGGCGTTCGCGGGTGACGAGGCCACCATCACCACCGCGGGCCACTGCTTGCTCCCCATCCGTCGCCTGCGCGGCTGAGCCCCGCCGGACGAGAACGGAACGGAGACAACACCGATGCCCTTCCACGAGACGCTCCAGGAGCCGGCGCCGGTCACCGACTCGTCCGGACCCCCGCCACCAGGCGCTGCCGCCTTCGGTGCCGGCTACGGCTTCGCCTGGCTGGTCGTGCTCACCGGCGCGGCGGGCCTGCTGGCCTCCTGGGTGATCACGCTCGACGAGTTCGCGCTGCTGCGTGACCCCGGCTTCGTCCCCGGATGCAGCCTCAACCCGGTGATCTCCTGCGGCAACATCATGAAGAGCGCGCAGGCCTCCGTCTTCGGGTTCCCCAATCCGATGCTGGGCCTGGTGGCGTACGGGATCGTGTGCTGCGTGGGCATGAGCCTGCTCGGTGGTGGCCGGTTCGGACGCTGGTACTGGTTGACGCTGAACGCGGGGGCGGCCCTCGGCGTCGCCTTCGTCAGCTGGCTCCAGTTCGAGTCGCTGTACCGCATCGACGCGCTGTGCCTGTGGTGCTGTCTGGCCTGGGTCGCCACCATCGTGCTGTTCTGGCGAGTCAGCACGCACAACGTCGTCAAGGGCGCGCTTCGCGCGCCGAGTTGGGCCCGCGGCCTGCTCGCGGAGTTGGGCTGGGCGGTACCGGTGATGCACATCGGGGTGGTCGCGATGCTGATCCTGACCCGCTGGTGGGACTTCTGGACGGGATGAAAAGGGCTGAGCAGAAGCGTTGGGCCAACCGCATGAAACACTTCTCGCCACCGACACACCTGTCTGCCGAAGGCGTTGACCCCACCGACCAGTCGCATGGTTGAAGCCTCCCCGGGCCGTGCAACCAGTACCGGCCCGGGGAGCGCCGGCGGCGCCGACGAACGCGCGGCGGCCGTTTCCTGGGCCGGGAGGCCTCGTTGAATTCGGCATCGGACAACGAGAGCGGACGCTCGGACGGGCCCCGGGACCAGGACGGTTTCCGGGGCCGCAGCATGTGCCGGCCCCGTCCGCGCGAGCGAGCACGAGGGAGACGCCCATGAAGGACGCGACACACTTCTGGCGCGCACGACGGACCGGCCGCACCCGCCCCCGGGGCCGCGCCCCCGAGCCAACGAGGCCCGGGACGCCCCCTTCCCGTACCGCCTGGCGCATCGCCCGGCGCGGCCTGCTGCGCGCCCTGTTCGCCTCGGCGTCCGTCGCCTTCACCGGCGCCGCGCTCTCCCGCATCACCTCCGCTGCCACGGCCGGCGCCACCGGCCCCGGGTCCGCCGCCCCCGTCCCCGGGGGGACGCCCTTCGACGAGATGCACGCCGGCCATCGCATTCAGGGCCGCCCCCTCCAGGCGGACGGTTGCGAGGTCGCCGTGTTCGTGGACGACCGCAGGCTGATGCTGATGCGCCGCGCCGACGGCAGCTACCTGAGCTCCGTCGACCACTATGAGTCATATGCCACCGCACGTGAGGCGGCCCGCGCCGCCGCCGTCGTGCTGGGCCGCGCCCGGCTGGCCGCGGTGCCCGTGCACGCGGGCCACGAAGGGGGAGCCGTCCATGGTGTACACGCGTAAGAACCAGCGGAACCTGACGAGCGCCGAACGCAAGGCTTTCGTGCACGCCGTGCTCGAACTCAAACGGCGCGGCGAGTACGACGCGTTCGTACGCACACACATCGACTTCTACGTCTCGGACGGCGACCGGGGCCTGCGTGTGGCGCACATGGCGCCGTCCTTCCTGCCCTGGCACCGTCAGTTCCTGCTGGAGTTCGAGCGGGCGCTGCGCAAGGTCGACCCCCGTGTCACCGTGCCCTATTGGGACTGGACGCGCGACAGTTCGCCCGCCTCGTCGCTGTGGGGCGACGACTTCATGGGCGGCAACGGGCGCCGGGGCGACCTCCAGGTCATGTCCGGCCCCTTCGCGTTCGCCCACGGCTCCTGGGAGGTGACCGTCAATGTCACCGAGGAGCGCTTCTTGACCCGGGACCTGGGCCGCCCCAAGGGTCCCATCAAGCTGCCCACCGCCGCCGACGTCGCCCACGCACTCGCGGACCCCGTGTACGACGTCTCGCCCTGGAACTCGATGAGCGGGACCGGATTCCGCAACAAGATCGAGGGTTGGACCAAGGCGTCGGGCAACGCCCGCTTCCGCACGCACAACCAGGTGCACCGCTGGATCGGCGGGCTCATGCTCGGCGGCGCCGCCGTCAACGATCCCGTGTTCTGGCTCCACCACGCCTTCGTCGACAGCCTCTGGTCGCGCTGGCAGGCCGCTCACCCCAGGTCCAAGCGCTATCTGCCCGACGTACCGCCGCCGTTGGGTGACCCCCAGCACGGCCGGGTGGCGGCCCTCCACGAGCCGATGCCGCCGTGGAACGTGGCGCCGGTGGCGCTCTTGGACCACAGCCGGATCTACCGGTACGCCTGATACGGCGACGGCCTCCCGGGGGGAGAAGTCCGGGAGGCCGCAGGCACCGTTGGATCAAACGCCCGGCCGGGCTGTCACGAGAACGGCCGGCCGGGGCCGGGGGCGTCAGCCCCCGTAGCCCCCACCGTGGTGGTGGAGGAGGTGGGAGTCGTTGACGCAGGTGGTGCCGAACACCGGGTTGAGCAGGCCGATCACGTTGATCGAGTTGCCGCAGAGGTTGACCGGGATGTGCACCGGCACCTGCAGCAC
Source organism: Streptomyces sp. NPDC048416 (assembly GCF_043200435.1). Lineage (NCBI taxonomy): Bacteria > Bacillati > Actinomycetota > Actinomycetes > Kitasatosporales > Streptomycetaceae > Streptomyces > Streptomyces sp. NPDC048416. The sequence continues at coordinate 89,408 of NZ_JBICXU010000019.1, read as the reverse complement.
GTTCCCGGAGAGGACACCGGGGGAGCCGGACGCGACGGCCTCGGCGCCGGCGTCGGCAGCGGCCATACCCGCACCGGCCAGCGCCACCGCGCCCGCTCCGGCGACGACGGCGGCCGTCTTCGCGATACGAGACATCAAAGTTCTCCTTGAATGGACACGCGACCGCAGACACGCAGTCGTCATGTCACTTCAACGTGTCGATCGGCCATAGGTAACGGACACCAAGGAGCAAATCGGTTCCTCCGTGAGCGGAACGTGACCGGCCACCGCCCGCCCCGCTACTCGCCGCACTTCCCGCGTGAGGCGCGCCGGGACAGCGCGACCGCCGCCGCACCCGTGACGACCGCGCCCGCGCTCAGTGCGCCGAGCAGCGAGGCGTTCGCGTCGGCGCCGGTGTCGGCCAGGGTGGGCCGCGCGGGCGCTTCACGGTGACCCGCGGCGTGTGCCGCGTACCCCGTGCCCAGCGTGGCCACGAGCCCCGCGACGACGGCGGCCCGTGCCACGGGGCCTGAGAGCTTGTCCATGCCTGCGACCCTTCAACAGGAAATCCGGAGTGGGATCGGATGCTGATACGCATGATGGGGATTCGCCTCAAGGGATGCCCGGGCCACGCGAGCCGCACCGCAGGGACCACCCGTCCGGCCCACCCCGCGCCCCCGCACGGCCCAGCGGGCGGCCCGCGCTCACCGCGCCCGGTAAACGCGCGCCGCGTCGGGGTGGCCGGGGCACTCCCACACGCCGTGCGGGCAGTAGTCGGTCAGAGTCTGGTAGACGGGCCGGTAGCGGCGGAACCACGCCGTCATCCCGCGTACGTACCGCGCGTCGTCGCCGTTGCGGAAGAGCCCCCACTCCGGGTAGGACACCGGCTTGCCGTGCCGGGCGGCGAAGTCGACCTGGGCGCGCAGCCCGTACGGCTCCTCGACCTGCTCGCGGAACGACATGCCGGCGGGCTGGTCGTAGGAGTCCATGCCGAGGATGTCGACGAAGGCGTCGCCGGGGTAGCACTCGGTCCACGGCACGGCGTCGCGGCCTCGGTCCGGCGCGAAGTCGAAGCGGAAGCGCTGCCCCGCCACCGAGCGCATCGCGCTCACCACGCGCCGCCAGTACACCCGCCACGCGGCCGGGTCGGGAGCGCATCGGTGCGCATAGGTGACGCCGTTCATTTCCCATCCCAACACCACGATGGTGTCGTGGAGCCGGCGGGAGACGAGGTGCTCGGCCAGCGTGGTGAAGTGGTCGTCGAAGGCTCCCAGCGCCCCCTGCCTGAGCAGGTCGCGCACCTCGGCGTCGGGCAGGCCGTCCTCGTTGCGGGACAGCATCGGCACGTTGAGCACGAAGACCCGGTCGGCGCGCTCGTGGCGCCAGCGGGCCCAGGGCGCGAGCAGCTGCGCCGGGCCCTCGATGCCGCTCCAGGTGTCGCCCGGCAGGTAGGTGTGGCCCGCGCGCAACTGTCCGTGGCCGCGCCACTTCTCGACCGCCGCGAGCTTGCCGATGCCGTCGCTTCCGGAACCGGTGAAGACGCCCGCCGCCGTCCGGGCCGCGGGCGGCGTCGGGCCGCGTGTCCGGTCGCCGGGCAACTGGACGAGCGCGGATACCAGCAGCACGAGCGCGCAGAGCGCGGCCTTCCACGAGGGCGGTACGCACCGGGGCGCCCCACCTGCCCGACCCCGGCGCCCGGGGCCGGGCCCGCCTGCCCGGCGCGTCCTGGTCGTCAGCGGCCCCCGGACGCGCCGCCGCGCTGGACGGCGTCGCTGAGCGTGGCGACACCGGTGGTGAGCGTTTCGGCGATCTCGCCCTGGCCGCCGAGCACCTTGGGCCGGCCGTATTCGCTGACACTGCCCTGTCCCGCGCCCGTGCCGGCCGCCACGATGCCGGGCGCGGCGAGGAGCAGGAGGGATGCGGCGGTGGTGGCGGCCCACAGGCGGTGCCGTGTGTGCCCTGTGTTGATGGCGTTCATGCCCGGTACAACGCCGCCCGTGCGGGGAGGGTGCGCGCGCGGGGCCGGGCGCCCGGCCTCAGGGCTTGGACGCATCGAAGGCGAAGTGCTGCTTGCGGACGCGGTGGTCGAAGTTGGATGTGCCGAGTTCGGGCTCGCCGAGCGCGCGTACGGCCAGCGGGCGGGTGAGCAGTTCGCGCAGGACTGCCTTGATCTCCAGACGGGCCAGATGGGCTCCGAGGCAGTAGTGCGGGCCGCCGCCGCCGTACCCGAGGTGCGGGTTGGGGTCGCGGGTGATGTCGAAGGCGTCCGGGTCGGTGAACACCGACGCGTCACGGTTGGCGGAGGCGTAGAGCAGCATCACCTTGTCGCCGGGCAGGAAGGTGTGGCCGGACAGGGTGTAGCGCGTGGTGACGGTGCGGCGGAACTGGATGATGGGTGTCGAGTGCCGCACGATCTCGTCGACGGCGCCGTCCGCGTAACGCTCGAAGTCGGCGACCAACAGCGCCAGTTGGGCCGGGCTGCGGGTCAGGAGGGCAAGCGCGTGGGCGATGGCGTTGCGCGTCGTCTCCACGCCCGCGACGAGCAACAGCGAGAAGAATGAACCGAGTTGAGGGTACGTCAGAGCCTGTCCGTCCACGTCGGCGGTGACCAGGGCCGAGATGAGGTCGCCGGTAGGGCGTCGGCGCCGCTCGCGGCCGAGCCGCGCCACCGTCAGCTCCATCCGTGCCAGCGCCCGCAGCCCCTTGCCGGGGCTCATCAGACGGGCGGCGAGGCCGCGCCGTACGCCCGCGTGCTCGGCGGCCCGGTCGATCTGGCGGGCGATGCGGCGCCGGTCGGCGTCGGGCACGCCGAGCATCGCGCAGATGACCTCGAACGACATCCGGGAGGCCACCGAGGAGACGAACTCGTCGGGCCGCTCGGCGACCATGTCGTCCACGATGCGTACGGCGAGCTCGCGGATGTGTGTTTCGGTGGTGGCCAGCAGGCGCGGGGTGAAGGCCTGCTGGACGATACGGCGCAGGCGCGCGTGGTCGGCCCCGTCGAGGTTGACCATCGAATCGCCGAACACCGCCCGCACCCAGCGCGCCGGCTCGGGCGATGTGACGCCCGGGGCGCTGGCGAACACCCGGGGCAGCCGGCTCGCCTTGAGCACGTCGGCGTGCCGGACCAGGGCGTAGAAGCCCTGCTCCGGGCGGCGCCGGGTGGCCCGGCGTTCGGTGAAGAACACCGGGCGCGGCTCATGCCTCAACTCCGTGAAGCGCGCGAGGCGTTGGGCGGCCGGCAGCCGCCAGAACGCCGGGTCGGCGAGGTCGGCGCCGCTGCCGGCCGGGACCGTCCGGGTGTGGGTCACGCTCGCTCCGTCCTGACCGCCGCGCGGCTCTCGGTTGACGCTGGGAATGACACGCTCGGGCAGAGCAGGCGAGCGGTCAGCTCATCAGGTCGTGCCCTGCCTTGACCGCGTCCTTGGCGGCCTTGACCGCGTCGCTTCCGGCCTTCACGCCGTTCTTGACGGCCGTGACCTTCTGGTTCAGCTTGTCCCCGACGACGCTCTCGGCGGCGGGCTTGAGCTGGGCGCCCGCGGCGCTGGTGGTGGTGGCCGCTTTGCTCAGGGTGCCGCCGAGGTCGAGGGCGTGCGCGGAGGGAGACAGGGCGGCGGCGAGCGCGGTTCCGGCTGCGGCGGCGGCAAGGTATCGGCGTACGTTCATGTCGGCTACAACGCATGAGCCGGGCCAAGGGCACGCACGGGGGGCGCGCGCCGCGCGGATGGGCTCCAGGTTGCTGCAAGCAGGGGAACTTTGCAGTGATACCGCCGCCGCGATCGTTCTAGCAGAACGATACGGCCGAAGAGGCCAGGGAAGGAAAGAACATTCATGGGAATCACCTCACGCGCGGGCCTGGCGAGCGTACTGACCTGCATCGCGACGGCGGCGGCGGTCGCGCCGGCCGCAGCTGCCCCGGCTGTCCCGGTCGACCTGCCGCTCGGCGGTCTCAACACCGTCCTCCCGTTCGACGCCCCCACCGTGCACACCGGCATGCCGCTGCCCGTCCCCGGCACCCCCGACGGCCCGCGGTACGTCAAGGGCAACCTGCTGCCGCACAACATGGTCCCCGCGCTGCCGGTCGAGTCCGCGCTGCCCGACACCCGCATCGGTGCGCCGCTGCCCGACCCGCTGGGATCCCGCAACCTCGGCACCCCCGACCTGGTCGCCCCCGGCACCGGGCTGCACGCCGTCACGCCGGGCGCCGACCTCGGTGCCCCGCTGAGCCAGCCGCGCGCCGCGCTGTTCGGGCTGCCCGCCGTCACCCTGCCGGAGGCCGGCCTGACCGCGCCCGCGGTCCAGGGCGCCCCGGCCGCCACCGCGACCCTCTGAGCCGAGCGCCCGCCCGGGGCGCCGCGCCCCGCCACGAGGACGTGCCCAACGCGCCTCAACCGTCAAGGAGTTGACTCGTGTCTCGTCCGCCGGGGAACGTCCTCGCCGTCTCGCCGCCGGGCCGGGTGCTCGCGGCGCTGGTCGCCGTCGCCGCCGTTACCGCGCTCGCTGTGCAGGGCGCGAGCGCGGCGCCCGGCCGCCCCGACCCGCACGGGGTGGGGGCGGGCCAGGGCGCGCCGCCGTGGCCCGCGCCCACCGACCCCGCGGCGGCGGCCGCCGCCGCGGGCTTGGAGATGATGCCCGCCGAGGGCATGGTCCAGCACACCCACACCCACCTGGACGTCCTCGTCGACGGCCGGGCCGTCACCGTCCCCGCCTCGATCGGCATCGACGCGCCGCACGGGCTCATCAGTCCCCTGCACACCCACGACACCAGCGGCGTGATCCATGTCGAGTCGCCGAAGCGGGCGGACTTCACCCTCGGCCAGTTCATGGCCGAGTGGCGCGTCCCGCTGAGCGCCGACCGCATCGGCGGCCTCCATGCGGGCGGCGGGCGCCGTCTGAAGGCGTACGTCAACGGCCGTGCGGTGGCTGGGAATCCCGCGGCGATCGTGCTGCGCGAGCGCGACGAGATCGCCCTCGTCCTCACCCGCGAGACCGACACACGTCCGGCGCCGGCTAGCTACGCCTGGCCGAGCGGACAGAACGTTTCTCAGCGGGGCGCACCGGGCTGTGCGCAACAGGATCCGTGCCAGACGCCGCGCCCCGGCCCCGGTCCGCCAGACACCCCGTGGTCCCCCCCCGGGCAGGGGCGGCTGCCCTCTGCGGCCCGGGCGTCGGCCAGGTACGCCTGTCGGGTGAGAGCGGGAGGCGGCCGTGTCCGACGCCGCCGCTCCCCGTTGTGCAGGCGTGATCTCAACACGACGCATCGCCACTGTCCTCGCCGTCGCCGTCGCCGCCGGTGTCTCGGGCCTCGCCGTCTCGTCGGCGAACGCGGCGGGCCCCCTGGACCACCTGGGCAAGCCGTTGAACCCGATCAGCGAGCTCGACAACATCGCCTCCAGCGGAATCCCCGCCCCATACGCGGCCCAGCTCCCCGGCGTCAAGAGCCAGCTGGCCGGGCTCAACCACCTCAACGACCTCAACCAGCTGCACCAGGTGACCGACCCGGTCGCCCCGCTGCTCAATCTCGTATCGGCGGCGGGGTAGGCGACGTCCGTGCCGAAACACGGACGCGCGCCCGGAACCCACGGGTTCCGGGCGCGCGTCCCCGCACGTGGTGCGGGGCCCTCGGTCAGAGCAGGATCAGCAGAAGGCTGGTCAGGAGACCGTAGTGGCGGCGCTGCGAGTCGTTGTTGCCGTTGTGGTCGTAGTTGTTGTGGTTGTCGTGGGCCACAACGGCAACGGCGGTCTGCGGGGCCGCCTGGGCGGTCGCGGTGGCGGGGACGATCACGGCGGCGGAGAGCGCGACCACGACGGCGGCGCGACGGATGAGGCTCACACTGAACTCCACATTCACTGGGCAAAACGGACGAGACCGACCGTAAGCCCCATATCGCCCACTATCGTGCTTGACGCGCGCACGGATACTCCACGTGGCGCCATCGGCCGCGCCCCGCCGTCCTCAGCCCGCGAAGTCGGCGGCGCCCAGCGTGCCGGCGGTGCCGGAGAAATCTGCGATGTCCTAGATATCCGAGATGTCGGCGTATCCCTCGATCGACTGCGGGTCCCGTGAACCGGGGCCCACGTAACGGGCCGAGGGGCGTACCAGACGGCCCGTGCGCTTCTGCTCCAGGATGTGCGCCGACCAGCCGGCCGTGCGCGCACACGTGAACATCGACGTGAACATGTGCGCCGGCACCTCCGCGAAGTCCAGCACGATCGCCGCCCAGAACTCGACGTTCGTGGCGAGCACCCGGTCGGGCCTGCGCGCGTGCAACTCCTCAAGAGCCGCCTTCTCCAGCGCCTGCGCCACCTCGAAGCGCGGCGCGGCCAGCTCCTGCGCGGTGCGGCGCAGCACACGGGCGCGCGGGTCCTCGGCGCGGTAGACGCGGTGGCCGAAGCCCATCAGGCGCTCGCCGTTGTCGAGGGCGCGCTTGACGTACGCCGTCGCGTCGCCGGTGCGCTCGATCTCCTCGATCATGCCGAGCACCCGCGAGGGGGCGCCGCCGTGCAGCGGGCCCGACATCGCGCCGACCGCGCCGGACAGCGCGGCCGCGACGTCCGCGCCGGTCGAGGCGATCACGCGGGCGGTGAACGTGGAGGCGTTCATGCCGTGCTCGGCGGCGCTCGTCCAGTACGCGTCGACGGCCTTGACGTGCTTGGGGTCGGGCTCGCCGCGCCAGCGGATCATGAAGCGCTCGACGACGGACTCCGCCTTGTCGATCTCGCGCTGCGGCACCATCGGCAGGCCCTGCCCGCGCGCCGACTGGGCGACGTACGACAGCGCCATGACGGCGGCGCGGGCCAGGTTGTCGCGGGCGGTGCGCTCGTCGATGTCGAGCAGGGGCTTGAGGCCCCACACCGGTGCCAGCATGGCGAGCGCGGACTGCACGTCGACGCGGATGTCACCGGAGTGGACGGGGATGGGGAACGGCTCGGCCGGCGGAAGGCCGGGGTTGAACGCCCCGTCCACCAGCAGGCCCCACACGTTCCCGAACGAGACGTGTCCGACCAGGTCCTCGATGTCGACGCCCCGGTAGCGAAGGGCGCCGCCCTCCTTGTCCGGCTCGGCGATCTCCGTCTCGAACGCGACGACTCCTTCAAGTCCGGGTACGAAGTCGGACATCAGGCGGCTCCTCAGGATGTGTGCGACGGGCTGCGGGCGGGCCGTGCCGCCCCGGGTCCCTCGGTCATGCCCCGTACGGCAGTCGAGAACCCCGCCGCGGGCTGAACGCGTGTAGGGAGGCCACAGTGGCCCAGCCGAGAGTTTGGCGGGTCCCGACGACGTGGGGAAGCGTGACATCCGGCACACTGCCCCATTTCGTCGGCACGGGGTTGGGGCCCCGCCGTCGCGGGCACACTGCTCCGCCGCCGGCCGCGTCGCCGAGCGCCCCACGCACCGCGGGAGGCGGCGTGACGGTGCGGCAGGATGGGGTACGTGACCGACCTGGACCCCGCAGCGATGCGCGAGCAGTACCGCACCACCCTCCTCGCCGAGGAGGACCTGGCCCCCACCCCCATGGGGCAGTTCGCGCGCTGGTTCAAGGAAGCCGTGGCGGGCGGCCTGCACGAGCCCAACGCGATGGTCGTCGCCACCGCCACCCCCGACGGCCGCCCCTCCACCCGCACGGTGCTCCTGAAGTCCTACGACGAACACGGCTTCGTCTTCTTCACCAACTACGCCTCGCGCAAGGCGGCCGAGCTCACCGCGAACCCGTACGTCTCGCTGCTCTTCCCCTGGCACCAGCTGGCCCGCCAGGTCATCGTCACGGGCACCGCGGCCCGGGTGCCGCGCGCGGAGACCGAGCGGTACTTCCGCAGCCGCCCGCACGGCTCCCGGCTCGGCGCCTGGGCCAGCGCGCAGTCCACGGTGATCGAATCGCGGGCCGAACTGACCGCGCGTTACGAGGAGTTGACGGCCCGATACCCCGAGGGGAGCGAGGTTCCCGCGCCCGAGCACTGGGGCGGCTTCCGGGTCGCGCCGGGGAGCGTCGAGTTCTGGCAGGGCCACGAGAACCGGCTGCACGACCGGCTGCGGTACGCCGTCGAGGGCGACACGTGGCACGTGGAGCGCCTGGCGCCCTGAGCGGGGGCCGGCCCGGCCGCTCGGATCCGGCCATCCGGGCCGGGGGTCCGGTCCGCGCATCCGGGCCGGGGGTCCGCTCCGCGAATCCGGTTGGCCGGTCCGCTCCGGAAGTCCGGTCCTGGCATGCAGAAACCCGCGGGCTCGGGTCCTCCGGAGAGGAGCCGGCCGGACGTACCGGCGAGCCCGCGGGTCGGTGACTGCTTGGGAATTCGGCCGACGACCATGGTCGGCACCGCACAAAGAGTGCGACAGCAGGCGTCAGCCCGCAGTCACCTCACGCGTCCGGTTTGCATACATCTGTCAAACCACCTCCCTTCTCGTGTGCACCACACATTAGGAGCCCGGCCGGTGGCCCTCAAGCGAATTAATTCGAGGCGCGCGCCCGCTCCCCGGCGCTGCGCTCCACGCAGAACTCGTTGCCCTCGACGTCGGCCATCAGCGCCCACCCCGAGCCGTCCGGACGGCGGTGGTCGTCGACGAGGGTGGCGCCGAGCGCCAGCAGGCGCTCGACCTCCTCGTCACGGGTGCGGTCCTGCGGCTGCAGGTCGAGGTGGACGCGGTTCTTGACCGCCTTGCGCTCCGGCACCGCGATGAACAGGAGCGCGATCCCTCCGGCGGTGACCTGCGCCTCCGGGTCGCCGGGCACGTCCTCCGCGCCCAGGGTGCCGCCGAGCGCCCCGGCCCAGAAGGTGGCCAGACGGTAGGCGTCGGCGCAGTCGAAAGTCACATGGCGTACGAGAGAAGTCATGGGCGCCACTATGAGTACGCCTGACCGGGGCGTCCAGGGGCGGCCGGTAACCGACGTCGGCCGGAGGCGATTTCCGTGAAATCCGTGTGTGCTGCGTCACGTTCGAGTTGAATGATCCTGCGTGCGTGACCCAGCGCGCAGGCCGTGCGATGCGGCGACCACGTCCTGCAGGGGGTGCCAGGATGAGTGCTTCCCGGAGCGAGACCACCAGGGTTCCGGCCCCGGACGGATCCGGTACGGGGCCTGCGGGCCCGTCCGCGCCGGAACCCGGCGGGGACCTTCTGGCCGCGCTGCTCGACGGGATGGACGCCGCGCTCTGCGCGTTCGACGCGGACGGCGTGGTCACGCACTGGAACCGCGAGGCCGAGCGGATCCTCGGCTGGCCGGCCGAAGAGGCCGTCGGACGGCGGGGGTTCACCGGCTGGGCGGTGCGGGCCGCCGACGCCGAGGAGATCCAGGGACGCCTGATGGCGGTGATGGACGCACCGGGCCGCCATGTGCACGAGTTCGCCCTGCTGCGCAAGGACGGCAGCCGCGTCCTGGTCCGTACGCAGTCGGCGGGCGTGCGGGGGGCCGACGGGGCGGCGGCCGGGGTGTACTGCGCGTTCAGCGAGGTGCACGCGCAGATCGACCTGGAGCGTTCCATCGCGCTGAGCGAGGCGCTGTCCGACGACGGGTCCTGGGGCGTCGTCCTGGTCGACGTGGACCTGCGGCCCACCGTCGTCAACGCGTACGCCGCCCGAGTACTCGGCACCTCCCGCGCGACCCTGCTCGGCCGCCCGCTGGGCGAGCTGATCGTCCAGGGCGTCGAGGAACTGGAGGGCGCCCTCCAGCACGTACTGGCCGAAGGCTCGACGGCCGGCCCCGCCGAGCTGTGGGTGACGCTGCGCACCGCCGAGGGCGAGCGGCGCCGCTGCTGGCGCAGCGGCTTCCTCAGGCTGTCGTCGCCGCTCGCGGAGGAGCCGGTTCCGCTCGGGGTCGGCTGGCTCTTCCAGGACGTGACCGACCAGAAGCTCGCGGAACAGGAGGCCGACCGGCTCCGCTTCCGCTGCAACCAGCTCGACCGTGCCGCGCGGGCCGCCGCGGAATGCGAGGACCCGATGGAGGCGGCCGCCTCCCACCTGGACTTCGCCCTGGCCGGCTTCGCCGACCACGCCCTGCTGGACCTGGGTGAGGGCTCGCGCCTCGTGCGCACCGCGGCCACCCCGGCCGGCGCCCCTGGCCCGGTCGCGCCGGTGGCGGGCGGCGGCATCCCGGTCCGCTATCCGGCGGGCCACCCGGCCCTCCAGGCGGTGGACCGCACGGGTTCGGTGCGGGCCAGCGCGGGAGCGGGCGGTGAGCGGTGGGCGGTGGAGCGCCAGTGGCCCGCGGACACGGCTCACGCGCTGTGCGTGGTCCTGCGCAGCCGCGGCCGCACCCTGGGCGCCCTCACCTTCCTGCGCGGCGCGTCACGGCCCGCCTTCGAGCGTCCCGACGCGACGTACGCGGAGAGCGTGGCGGCGCGGGTTGCGGCGGCGGTGGACCTGGCCCAGTCCCTGCGGGAGGCTCCGCGAAGGGGGTGAGCGGGGCGTGTGGTGCTGCGCCCTGCGCCTGCGGGGGCTTGAGCCCGCCTTTGGCCCGGCCGACCGTGGACGGCTTCTCGCGCAGTTCCCCGCGCCCCTGGCGGGGCTGCCCTTCGCGGACTGCTCGGTCGGGCATCCTCAGCCCGTCCGGCGTTTGAGGACGAGCGCCCTTGAGGCGCGTTACGGGGTCTGGGGCGGAGCCCCAGGTGCCCGGCCTTCGACGTGCGGGCCGTGCGTGGCTGGTCGCGCAGTTCCCCGCGCCCTTGGCGGGGTTGGCCTTGGCAGGGTGGCTTGGTCAGGCATCTTCAGCCTGTCCGGCGTTTGAGGACGAGCGCCCTTCAAGGCGCGAACGGGGTCTGGGGCGGAGCCCCGGGGGGGCCTGCGCCGGCGGGGACGGCTCAGTGGCGGAAGAAGATGCGGTCCCTGTACTCCGTCATGACTCGCCCGTTCCACTCGTGGCCCCCGTCGACGTTCCCCGAACGAAGAAGCGGAGGTTCGATGCCCCGGGCGACCAGGGCCTCCGCCGCAGCGGCCATCGTCGCCTGCATCAGCGCGCTGGTGACCACGGTGGACGCGGGAGCGAACGGCGCCTCGATGCCCTCGTGGGTCAGCTCGGCGTCGCCCACCGCGATCTTGCTGTCGAGCACGATGTCGCAGTGGTCGCGCAGGAACGTGCCCGACACGTGCCGCGACCGCGTGTTCTGCGCGTACGCAAGCGACGTGACCCCGATGACCTTGAGCCCGAGCGCCCGTGCGTTCATCGCCATCTCCACGGGCAGCGCATTGCGCCCGGACAGCGAGATGATCACCAGCGCGTCGCCGGGCTTGGCGGGGCTGGAGTCGAGCACCGCGCCGGCCAGGCCGTCGACCCGCTCAAGGGCGGAGCCCAGCGTGGCGGGCATGACGTCGACGCCGACCACGCCGGGCACCGCCAGCAGGTTCATCAGGGCGAATCCGCCGGCCCGGTAGACCACGTCCTGGGCGGCCAGCGAGGAGTGCCCGGCGCCGAAGGCGAACAGCCGGCCGCCCGCCTCCACCGTGTCGGCGATCAGCGCGCCCGCGGCCGCGACGTTCAGTGACTCCTCGTCCCGCACCCGCCCCAGGAGCCCGATCGCGGCGTCGAAGAACTGACCGGCCAGCTTGCTCTCGCTCATCGCCGAGGACCCTTTCCGGGGTGGGGAACGACCGTGCGCCGATCACGGTGCGGTCTGTACCTTTCCCCTGTCAATACGGTGTCCACGGGCGCCGGGTCAAGACGGGCGGCGGTCGGCGCGGCACGGTTGTCAGTGGGATGCGTCAGAATTGGTCCAGGGCCAGCGGCACGACGTTTTCATGTCACAGCATCGAGGGGCACGTATGTCCGGACTGATCGACACCACGGAGATGTATCTCCGCACCATCCTCGAACTTGAGGAGGAGGGTGTGGTCCCCATGCGCGCCCGCATCGCCGAGCGCCTGGACCAGAGCGGCCCGACCGTGAGCCAGACCGTGGCGCGCATGGAGCGCGACGGCCTGGTGCAGGTGGCGGGCGACCGCCACCTGGAGCTGACCGACGAGGGTCGCCGGCTGGCGACGCGCGTCATGCGCAAGCACCGGCTCGCCGAGTGTCTGCTCGTCGACGTGATCGGCCTGGAGTGGGAGCAGGTGCACGCGGAGGCCTGCCGCTGGGAGCACGTCATGAGCGAGGCGGTGGAGCGCCGCGTTCTCGAACTGCTGCGCCACCCCACCGAGTCTCCGTACGGCAACCCGATTCCCGGCCTTGAGGAGCTGGGCGAGAAGACCGAGGCGGACGCGTTCCTGGAGGACGGCATCATCAGCCTGGGCGAGCTCGACCCGGGCCCCGAGGGCAAGACGGTGGTCGTGCGCCGGATCGGTGAGCCGATCCAGACCGACGCCCAGCTGATGTACTCGCTGCGCCGGGCCGGCGTGCAGCCCGGCTCCGTGGTGAGCGTGACGCAGTCGCCCGGCGGGGTCCTGGTCGGCAGCAGCGGCGAGGCCGCCGAGCTCGCCGCCGACGTCGCCTCGCACGTCTTCGTGGCCAAGCGCTGAGCCGAGCGCCGAACTGTGCGCCGAACTGTGCGCCGAACTGTGCGCCGAGCCGGGCGCTGTGCCGGGCTTTGCGGGGGCCGTCCTCGCCGCAGGAGTCGTAACGCTACGTCACCGCCCGCTCCCCGTACGGGAGTTGAGCACAGCGCGTGAGGGCTGCGGGGAGCTTGCGGGGAAGGCCGGTTTCCGGGTGGAATGGCAGCGGCCGGGCGGATCGCGTGCGAGGCTGTGGCTTGAGGCATATGACCGCCGAGGTGTGCGGCAGGGGAGGGGGCGGCAGCATGGCGCCGTTCGAACCACGCGCATCGTCGTCGACGCCCGGGCCTGCCTGGGCGTTCGCGCCCGCCGACCCGCGTCGGGCAGACCAGGGCCCCGGCGCCTCGCGGCGCCGGGGCCTGTCCTCCCCGGTGTCGACCCGGAGCCCCGAGCTCCCAGGGTCGACCCCCGCGGACCGTCTTCCCCGAGCGGCCCGCCTCCCGGAGAAGATCTCCCCTCGGCACGTGGCGTCAATCCTTGAGCGTGGTCACTCGAACGAGGGGTGTTGCGCGAGAGACGCGAGTTTTCGAATAGAGGTTCGATACTCTGCCGTGAACTGACCACACGGGAGCCGTCGGGGGCTGAGAGGGGGTGCCAGGCACATGGTGCGGCGCATCGACGTGACGGGGACCGGCGGGGTCCGCCTCGCCGCCTGGGAGTTCGCGGAACCGCCCAAGGGCAGCGCGGAGGCGGACGGGCCTCCCGGGGTCCTGCTGCTCCACGGCCTGATGGGCCGGGCCTCGCACTGGGCCTCCACGGCCCGCTGGCTGGCCGAGAAGCACCGGGCGGTGGCCATCGACCAGCGGGGCCACGGCCGCAGCGACAAGCCGGCCGACGGGCCCTTCACGCGCGAGGTCTACGTGGCCGACGCCGAGGCCGCCGTGGAACAGCTGGGGCTCGCCCCCGTGACCCTCATCGGCCACTCGATGGGCGCCCTCACCGCGTGGCAGCTCGCCGCCAAGCGCCCCGACCTGGTCCGCGCCCTGGTCATCTGCGACATGCGGGCCTCGGCGCTCGGCGCGGCCTCGCAGCGCGAGTGGGAGGACTGGTTCGCGTCCTGGCCGGTGCCGTTCGCGACGCTCGCCGACGTACGCAAGTGGTTCGGCGAGGACGACCCGTGGGTGGAGCGGCCCAGCCCGTCGCGGGGCGAGTTCTTCGCCGAGGTGATGGCCGAGCGGGCCGACGGCTGGCGTCCGGTCTTCTCCCGCCGCCAGATGCTGACGTCGCGCGAGACGTGGGTGCACGACGCGCACTGGGAGGAGCTGGCCCAGGTCGAGTGCCCCGCGCTCGTGGTGCGCGGGCTGGACGGGGAGCTGGGCCGCGCGGAGTCCCAGGAGATGGTGCGGGTGCTGCCGCGCGGGCAGTACGCGGAGGTGGCCGACGCGGGGCACCTCGTGCACTACGACCAGCCGGATGGGTGGCGCGACGCGGTGGAGCCCTTCCTCGCCACCGCCCTCACCCCATGACCCCGCCCGGCCCCCTGCGCAGTTCCCCGCGGCCCTGGCGGTGCCGATGCGGGCCTGCATGGGCATCTTCAGCTGGCCGGGCTGCCCGGTGCGGGCCCGCATGGGCATCTTCAGCCCGTCTGGCGTTTGAGGACGAGCGCCGTTCAGGCGTGAACGGGGTCCGGGGCGGAGCCCCAGGGTCCCTCGGCTTTTGGGTGCGGACCGTGGTCGCTTCTCGCGCAGTTCCCCGCGCCCCTGGCGGTGCTGGTGCGGGCCAGCGTGGGCATCTTCAGCTGGCCGGGCTGCCCGGTGCGGGCCCGCATGGGCATCTTCAGCCCGTCTGGCGTTTGAGGACGAGCGCCGTTCAGGCGTGAA
>NZ_JBICXU010000019.1:0-75038 GCF_043200435.1 Streptomyces sp. NPDC048416 | reverse complement strand
ACGGGGTCGGGGGCGGAGCCCCGGGGGCGGGGCCTCTCCATCCTGCCGCACGGGTGGTGGGTGGGAGAATGCGCGGGCGGGGTCCGGGGCGGAGCCCCGGGGGCCGGGCCTGTTCATCCTGCCGCGCGGGTGGTGGGTGGGAGAACGCCCGGCGGGGTCGGGGGCGGAGCCCCAGGGGGTTGGGTCTGTTCACCCCGCCGCACGGGAGGCAGGTGCGGTCAGCCCGTGCTGACGGCCGAGAGGATTTCCGGTAGGCGGTCCGCCGCCCGCGGGGCCGCCACCTTCAGCCCCGTCCAGGCGACCAGCCCCCCGTACACCGCGCCCAGCGGCAACAGCAGCCAAAGCCCGCCATGGTTGCCGGACACATGCAGCCAGATCGCGAGGCCGATCATCGGCGCGCACAGCACGGCGCTCACGACCATCCCGCCCATGATCGACAGGAAGGCGATGCCCCCCTGCCCCGGCGCCACGTTCTTGCGGCTGTCCTGCGGGATCGAGTACGCCAGCGTCGCCGACGCCACCGACCCCGTCGCCAGCATCGCGCCGAGCAGGGCAAGCGCGAGGCCCACGACCTCGGGCAGCCTCGCCCAGTCGCCGAGCATCCCGGCGGTCACAGCCGCCACGAGGACCGTGTACGGAAGCGTCACGACCAGCAGCGCCAACGCCCGCGCCCGCAGCTCCAGATAGGCCTCCCGGGTCGAGGAGATGGTGAGCAACACCATCCAGAACGCCGAGGTGTCCTGGCCGAACTGGTTGTACATCTGCATGCCGAGCATGCCCGTCGCGAAGCACGCGAAGTACACCGTGCCGTTGCCCTGGAGCGCGTTGAAGACCGGCACGATCAGGCCGATCGCGAGCGAGGTGATCCACGCCGCCTTCGTCTTGGGATCCCGCCAGGCGTAGCGCAGCGTACGCAGCATGACGGTGCCGGTACGGCCCTCGGGGAGCAGCGAGGTGAGCCCCCGTCCCGAGGACTGCTTGCGGGAGGCGTCGGACGCGGCGAGCGTCGATCCGTCCGGCGTGGTCATCAGTTTCACGAGCGAGCGCTGCCATGCGTACAGCAGCAGCCCCAACGCGGCCAGGGACACCAGGAGTTGGGCGGCGGCGCGGACGTACGCGCCGTCGGACGCCGAGGCGACCGCGCCGAGCGCCGAGGCCGGCGGCAGCCAGCGCACCACGTCCGCGACCGGTTCGAGCGCGGACAGGCCGCCGGAGTCACCGAGCCGCTGCATGCCGAAGTTCACGAACTGGAACCCGACCGCGACGACAAGACCGCTCAGCACCGCCAGGTCACGGCCCTTGCGGCTGGTGAGCAGGCGGGTGTTGGCGGCGGCGACGGCCCGGGCGAGCGCCACGCACACGAGCAGCGCGAGCGGCACGGCGAGGACGGCGACCACGACCGCGCCCGCCCCGTGGGCCACCGCGATCGCCGAGCCGAGGATCAGACAGAGCGTGAACAGCGGGCCGATGCCCACGAGGGAGGCCGCGAGCAGCGCGCCGACCAGCGGGCGCGGCCGCAGCGGCAGCATGACGAGCCGGGTCGGGTCCAGGGTCTCGTCGCCGCTCGGGAAGAACAACGGCATGACGGCCCAGCCGACCGCCATCAGGACCACCAGGAGCACGACGAGGGCGTCCGCGTGTGCGTGGCCACGCAACATGATCAGGCCCAACAGCTGGAGCGCCGCGAAGAGCAGAGCAAGCACGGCGGAGGTGATGTAGGCGGCCTTGCGCCCACCGGACTGGCGCAGCCCGTTCTTGAGCAGCGACAGCTTGAGGCGTACGAAGACGGGCGTCAGGGCGGTGGTGGGGTGAGAGGACACGGTCATCGCGCGCCGCCGCCGAGCCAGTCGAGGGAGTCCCCGGCGTCGCGCCCGTGGGCGCCGACGAGTTCGAGGAAGGCGTTCTGCAGCGAGGTCGCGTCGCCGCGCACCTCGGCCAGGGTGCCCTGCGCGCGGATGCGGCCGGCGGCCAGCACGGCGACCCAGTCGCACAGCGACTCGACGAGCTCCATGACGTGGCTGGAGAAGACGACGGTGGCGCCGGAGGCGGTGTAGCGCTCAAGCACGCCCCGGATGGTCTGCGCGGACACCGGGTCGACCCCCTCGAACGGCTCGTCCAGGAAGAGGACTTCGGGGTTGTGCAGCAGCGCCGCGGCGAGCCCGATCTTCTTGCGCATGCCCGTCGAGTAGTCGACGACCAGTTTGTGCTGGGAGCCCGCGAGGTCCAGTACCTGAAGGAGCTGGGCGGCCCGCTTGTCGACCTCGGCGCCGGGCAGCCCGCGCAACCGGCCGCAGTAGCCGAGGAGTTCGCGGCCGGACAGCCGCTCGAACAGACGCAGTCCCTCGGGCAGTACGCCGATGCGGGACTTCACGGCGACCGGATCGCGCCACACGTCGTGCCCGGCGACCTCGACCTTGCCCTGGTCGGGCCTCAGCAGCCCGGTCACCATGGACAACGTGGTGGTCTTGCCCGCCCCGTTCGGGCCGACGAGCCCGATGAACTTGCCTGCGGGCAGCTCCAGATCGATCCCCGCGACCGCGATCTGCTCCCCGAAACGCTTCCACAACCCCTGGACGCGGACGGCGGGCGGCGCCGTCGTCGCTGCGTCCGTCGTGTCCGCCGCATCCGTCGTATGCGTCGTGTCCGCCGTCGGTCCCTCGAATGCCTGGTCCGGCATGCCGATGCCTTTCATCCCCGTATTGGTGCCTACTTGCACACCATAGGAGCGGGGGGTGGCGTTCGCACCAGCCCGGGGGTCCGGGACGCGGCCCATCGGCTGTGCCATCGGTTGTGCCATCGACTGAGGCCGGCCGCGGCCGGCTGTGTCAGGGGCGGCGGGCCCTCGCCGCGGCGGCCTCGCGGCCACAGGCGTAGGCGAGCGGACTGATCAGTTCCTCCGCGTCCGGCAGCCAGCGGTTGGCGGGGGTGGGGCGGCGGGCCCACTGCACCGCGCCCGACCCGCCGATCCGGGTCGGCGGCGCCGCCACGTAGTCGCCCTCGCCCCGGGTGACCAGGTCGACCGATGCGGGCGACCACCCCAGCTTCCGTACCAGGTCCGGGACTTTGGCACCCGCGCCCGGCAGTACGAAGAACAGCATCCGGCGGTCCGGGGTGCAGGTGACCGGCCCGAGCGTGAGCTTCATCCGCTCCATGCGGGCCAGCGCGAGGAACCCGGCCGACTCCGCTACGTCGATGGCGTCGAAGGTGCGCCCGGTGGGAAGCAGGATCGAGGACCGGGGGTGCTTGGACCACATGCGGCGGGCGGCGGCAGCGCTGCCGGTGGCCTGGGTCGCCCAGTCCGGCCGGGCCGGGTGCGCGCCCGGTTTCGGACACGCCGTGTCACCGCACGAGCAGCGCTCGACCCCCTCGTCGGCCTCGAGGGAGGTGCCGGGGAAGACGTCCCAGTGCCGCTCCTCCGCATACCGCACGGCGCTGTCCAGGAGCTGTTCGCCGCGCTGCTTGGGGATCTGTGCGGATTCCGTATCCGTGCCCGTGCCTGTGATGGTTTCTTCCACGACGGACTCAACGGGGCCCACCACCGACGGTTACGGGCTCGGCGACCGTGGGATCGGCGGTATCGGTCCTGCATATGGGGCGCATGGGTGCATGGGCGGGGGCGCGCGTGCGGCTGTGCCTCGGCGGCAGGGTAGCCATATGCGGGGGAAGCAACCGGGAATTATGGCAATGACGCCATATTTCCGATTCCCCTCGTTTCTCTGCATATTCGCAGGGCATTGATCAGGGTGCTGATCACTGCCGCTCCAGGGGGTTCTCATGGCAGCCAGGCCTCTCGTCGCCCGCCAGCCCAACGAACGACTGCAGGCGCTCATTCAGGAAGCCGGATGTTCCAACGCCGGTCTCGCCCGCCGGGTCAACATGGTCGGAGCGGAGCGGGGCCTCGATCTCCGCTACGACAAGACCTCCGTGGCGCGATGGCTGCGCGGACAGCAGCCGAGGGGAAGGGCGCCCGGCATCATCGCGGAGGCCCTTGGCCGAAAACTGGGCCGTACGGTCACGATCGACGAGATCGGCATGGCCAACGGCAAGAACCTCGCGTCGGGCGTGGGGCTCCAGTTCTCGCCCACCGTGCTCGGCGCGATCGAGCAGGTCTGCGAGTTGTGGCGCAGCGACGTGGGGCGCCGCGACTTCCTGTCCGGCTCGACCGTGGCGGCGTCGGCGCTCGTCGAGCCGAGCAGGGACTGGCTGATCACCGGCGCCGACAGCCAGGTCGCGCGCAGTGCGGGGCAGCGGGTCGGCGCCGCCGACGTCGAGGCCGTCAAGGCCATGACGGGAGCGCTGATCAAGCTGGACCACCAGTTCGGGGCAGGTCATGTGCGGGCGGTCGTCGTCCATTACCTCAACAGTGTCGTGTCGGGGCTGCTCGCCGGCTCCTACCGGGAGTCCGTGGGGCGGCAGTTGTTCGCGGCGGTGGCCCGGCTCACCGAACTCGCCGGGTACATGGCCGTCGACACCGGCCAGCCCGGCCTCGCCCAGCGCTACTACATCCAGGCACTGCGCCTGGCCCAGGCCGCCGACGACCGGGGCTACGGCGGATACGTCCTGGCCGCGTCCATGAGCCACCTCGCGGCCCAGCTCGGCAACCCGCGCGAGATCGCCCAACTGGCCCGTGCCGCACAGGAAGGCGCCCGCGGCCGGGTCACCCCCCGCGCCGAGGCCATGTTCTACGCCGCCGAGGCGCGCGGGCACGCGCTGCTCGGCGACGCGCGCACCTGCCAGATCGTGTCGGGCCGCGCGCTCACGGCGCTGGAGGCCGTGGATCCCGATTCGGGGGACGACCCGCCGTGGATCGCCCACTTCGACCACGCCTATCTGGCGGACGAACTCGCGCACTGCCACCGGGACTTGGGGCAGTCGCAGGCCGCGGCCCGGTGTGCGGAGGAGTCGCTTGCCGGGCATCCCGAGAGCCGCGCGCGGCGCCGGGCCATCGGTCTCGTCCTGCTCGCCACCGCACAGGTGCAGCAGCGCGAGGTCGAGCAGGCCTGCGCGACGGGCACCCGGGCGGTGGAGCTGCTGTCCACACTGCGCTCCCACCGGGGCGCCGACTACCTGGACGACCTGCACCAGCGTCTTGAGCCCTACCGGGACGAGCCCGCGGTGCGGGAGTTCGGGGAGCGCATGGAGGTCCAGGCCGCCTGAGCGGGGCGGGTTGAGGGAGGGCTTGGCAAGGGCGTGGGGGGACCCGGTAGCGTGAACCGACGATTCCGTAGGTCCACGTACAGGAGTTCCGGTGACGCAGCAGAGCCGACAGGGTGACGAGCCGCAGCTTCCGGCTGTGCGGCCCGCGCACGAGGGCGTCGTGCTGCCCGCCGACCAGGGCGGCCCGCGCGCGGGTGAGCCGCTGCCCGCGCCTCCCGGAGCGCAGCCCTGGGGTCAGCCCTGGGGCCCGCAGGGCCGGACCTCGCAGCCGCCGCCCGCCGGGCCCCCGCAGGGACCGGCGACGTTCGGCCGGCCTCTGCCGCCCGAGAACGGCGCCCGTGACGCGGAGGCGACCCAGTACATCGCGCCCGTGCCCGGCGGCCCGGGCAGCGAGGCCACGCAGTACATCGCCCCGTTCCCGGCCGGGAACGGGGACTCCGAGGCGACCCAGTACATCGCGTCGATGCCGGGCGGCCACGGCGGCCCCGACGGCTCGGGCAGCGAGGCCACCCAGTACATCGCGCCGCTGCCCGGCGCCGCAGGACACTTCGGCGGTGAGGCCACGCAGTACCTCGCGCCGGTCCAGGGCGGCCCCGGGACCTCGGGCAGCGAGGCGACGCAGTACCTCGCCCCCGTCCCGGGCGAGCCCGGCGCGCTGCCGCCCGAGCACACCGACGGGCGCGGCGGCTTCCCCGGCGAGCGGGCCCCGGGCCCCGACGCCGACCCCACCCAGTTCCTGCCCCCGGTGCCGCCGGCCCCGCAGGACGCCCCGTACGGGATACGGCCGGGCGCGCCGGGCGACCGGCAGCCCCCCGCCGAGTTCGACAGTCTCTTCCGGGCCGACGGCTCGCCCCAACAGGGCGCGGAGAGCGCCCAGTTGCCCCGCTTCCAGCCGTCCGTACCGCTCAACAGGCAGCCGCAGACGCCCTACCAGCCCCCGCAGGCCGCGCCGCAGCAGCCGCAGTTCGCGGCGCAGCCCCCGTACCAGGGCCCCTTGGGGCAGCAGTCCGACTACGAGCCCGAGCCCCGCAAGCGCAGGGCGCCGGTCGGGCTCATCGCGGCCGTCGTGGTCGGCTGCGCGGTCATCGGGCTCGGCGCGGGCGCGCTGTTGAGCGGCGGCGGCGACGACGCCAAGGACGACAAGCAGCCCGCGGGCCTCAGCTCGCCCGTCACCGGAGCAAGTGGTGACGGCAAGGCGGCGTCCGACCCCGCCAAGGCGCAGGCCGAAGCGCTCGACAAAGTGCTCGCCGACAGCGGCAACAGCCGTGACGCGGTGATCGGCGCGGTCGCCGAGATACGCCGCTGCGACAAGCTCGACGAGGCGTCCCTTGCGCTGCGCGGCGCCGCCAAGCAGCGCGGCGACCTGGTGACCCGGCTCGGGGCGCTCTCCCTCGACAAGCTGCCGGACCACGACAAGCTCGCCGCCGCGCTCACCAAGGCCTGGCAGTCCTCGGCGGCCGCCGACAACCACTACGCGGCGTGGTCGGACGCCGTCGGCGGCGACAAGGGCAAGAACTGCAAGGACGGCCACGCCAAGCGCACCAAGGACGCGGGCGAGGGCGACAAGGCGAGCGGCGAGGCGACGAAGGCGAAGCAGGAGGCTTCGGGGCTCTGGAACGCGATCGCCACGAAGTACGCCCTCACCAAGCGCGCCGCCACGCAGCTCTAGAGCGCCGGCCCGTCCCGACGGGCCGCACGGCCACGCAGCTCCTGAGCGCCGGCCCGTCCCGACGGGCCGCACGGCCACGCGGCTCCGGAGCGCCGCGCCGTCCCGCGGGGCGGCCACGGTCGAGCACGCGTGCTCCGGCGGTGCGGGGGGATCAGCCGTTGGCGGCGGACGCCTCCATGGTCGAACTCACGTCGGTGAAGCCCTTCTTCAGCGAGACGAGCCTCCCCTCGCGGACCGCCTGGAAGGTGACCTGGCGGTTGACGATGCGAGGGAAGTCCGCCGCGGCGAGCATGTCCTCGAAGCGCCAGCGCAGGACGGGCGTGAGACCGCCGGTGTCGACGGTGACGCCCTTGTTGAGGGCGCGCACCAGGTCGACGGCGCGGACCGAGTCGCGGGCGAGGGATTCGACGACCTTCTTCAGGGCCGTGTACGCGATCCAGGTGGTCTGCACCCCGGCGTCGGCGGCGTCGAGCGCGTCGTCCCCGAAGGCGTGTGCGCGGATGACCTTCTTCATCGGCTCCCAGCGCGGATCGTCGGACTCCGGGTACCAGCCGGTGACGTACGCGCCCTCGAAGGGACCGTCCTTGCCGCCGGTGCGGTCGAGCAGGGGCTGCCCGATCGAGCCGATGACGGACGCCACCCGCACCTTGGGCGCGTCGCCCGCCACGCGCCGGAAGGAGTCGAAGAACGTCTCCGTGCGGTCGCCGAGCACGGCCGTCACACAGCCCTGCCGGGCCTTCTGCCCGGCGCTCCTCCTGCCGGGCCCGCTCCCCTCGGCGGGGTCGGCGCCGGCCTGGGTGAGCGCGCGCCGGGCTTCGGCGGTGTAGTCGCCGGCGTCCTCGGTCGTACGGATGTCGACGGCCCGGCCGTGCCCGGCGGCGAGCAGCCCGGCGTCGAGCAGGGTCGGCAGGGTGTCGCCCGCGAGGGTGTCGGGGCGCACCAGGGAGACCTGGTCGCACTCCGCGGCGAGCTGCTGCCCGCTGCCCGCGATGAGCGCGGCCTGGCCGCCGTTGACGGGATAGGACAGGGCGCTGGTGAACTCCCGGTCGGAGATGCCGTATCCGCCGAGGTAGGGGATGCCGGCCACTTCGAGGGGCGGGATGAAGGCATTGTCCTGCTGGCTGTACGAGCCGACGACGGCGATCGCCCCCTCCTTGACCGCGCGCCGCGCGCAGTCCGACGCGCCGGTCGCGGTGTTGTGCTCGTTGCAGGTGAGGACGTTCAGCTCGTGACCGTCGATGCCGCCGCCCGCGTTCACCCAGCGCGCGAAGGCCTTGGCCATGGCCGGCATGCCGGGGGCGTTGGTGGCGGAGGTGTCTTCGGGTGCCCAGGTCATGACGGTGATGGGCTCCCTGGAACCCCCCGAGACCCCAGGGAGCACACCGCAGCCGGCGAGCAGGGCGGCGGCGAGTGCCGAACACGCGGCGAACACGACGACCGTCGTGCCGATCGGGCGCCGAGAGCGCCCGGGGCGCCGCCATCCGTAACCGGTCATGGGGCCGCACACTGCCGCGCCGGGGGTAACGGAAGAGCGAGCACACCTCAACGCAGGGTGAGATGCGGGTGAATTGCGGGGGTCGGTCGGGCGGCCCCGGTGGGGAACGTACGATCGAAAACGTGCAGCAAGGTTCAGCAGGCTCTTCCCGTCGCGGCCGTCGCTCCTCCACCATGGGCGGCATGCCGTTGAATGACATGCCGTGGTGGCGCTGGCGTACGAACGTACGGTCCGCGCTGCACATGCTCTCCGACCCCGTCTTCCACGAGGAGACCTGGCTGGCCGGGCGCGAGGGGTTCGGGGACGTCACGGACGCCGTGTACCGGCTCGTCGAGGACACCTGGCTGGACAACTGGTCCGCCGAGAAGTACGTCGGCACGATCTTCCGCGACTCCGGTGAGGCGGCCCTCGTGGACGCCGCGGTGCTGCGGGTGCTGCGGATCATGCACCAGGTCGGCGCGGACGCACCGGTCTCCGCCTACCTCGCCCATGAGGCGTGGTCCGAGGCCGTCGAGGCGGCGCGCGAGGCGCATGTGCGGCTCGCGCAGAGCGACGGCGAGGACCCCGACGCGCCGCCGCGCTCGCTCGACGTACTGAGGATCCTGACCCGCTCGGCCTGACCCGCTCAGCCTGACCGCCCCGCCCGTAGGTGGCCGCCCGTACGTGACCGCCCGTACGTGACCGCCCGTACGTGACCGCCCGTACGTGACCGCCCGTACGTGGACGCCCGGGGTCCGGATCATGGGCGCCCGGCTGCCGGGGTGCCGGTCTGTGGCATCCTGCCTGGATGACTGACCAGTACGTCCTCACGCTCTCCTGTCCGGACAAACAGGGCATCGTGCATGCCGTGTCGAGCTATCTGTTCATCACGGGCTGCAACATCGAGGACAGTCAGCAGTTCGGGGACCGTGACACCGGTCTCTTCTTCATGCGGGTCCACTTCTCCGCCGAGTCCCCGGTGACCGTCGACAAGCTGCGCGCCAGCTTCGCGGCCGTCGGCGACTCCTTCCAGATGGACTGGCAGATCCATCGCCCCGAGGAGCGGATGCGGATCGTCCTCATGGTGTCGAAGTTCGGGCACTGCCTGAACGACCTGCTGTTCCGCTCGCAGTCGGGCGCGCTGCCCGTCGAGATCGCGGCGGTCGTCTCCAACCACACCGACTTCGCCGAGCTCGTCGCCTCCTACGGCGTGCCCTTCCACCACATCCCGGTCACCAAGGACACCAAGGCCGCCGCCGAGGCGCGCCTGGTGGAGCTGGTGCGCGAGGAGCGGGTGGAGCTGGTGGTGCTCGCCCGGTACATGCAGGTGCTCTCGGACGACCTGTGCAAGCAGCTGAGCGGGCGGATCATCAACATCCACCACTCGTTCCTGCCGAGCTTCAAGGGCGCCAAGCCCTACCACCAGGCGCACGCGCGCGGGGTGAAGCTGATCGGCGCGACCGCGCACTACGTGACGGCCGACCTCGACGAGGGCCCGATCATCGAGCAGGAGGTGGAGCGCGTCGGGCACGACGTCACTCCGGCCCAGCTCGTCGCGATCGGCCGGGACGTCGAGTGCCAGGCGCTCGCGCGCGCCGTCAAGTGGCACGCCGAGCACCGCATCCTGCTCAACGGGCGCCGCACGGTCATCTTCGCGTAGCCCCGCGGGAGCTCAGAGCCGGCTCAGCGAGGCCGCGGCGAACAGGACGTCGCTGATGGCCTCGCGGTCGCCGAGCTGGCCGGCGGCCGCCTCCTGCGGTGACACGTGACCGGCGGCGAGCTTGCAGAACTCCACGCCGTCCAGGGCCACATGGGCCACCGCGTGTGCGGGTGAGGCCACGGCGGCCGGCGAGTCGAGCGCGATGTACCACTCGCCGCCGCCCACGCCTTCGATCTCCAGGCGCAGCGAACGGCCGGGCGAGCCCGCCGTCACCAGGCCGCGCGCCGGAGAGGCGAGCCCCGCCCGGCGCCGGTCCGCCAGCGTGGCGGGCAGGATGCGGGCCGCCAGGTCGATCATGCCGTGCAGATGGGCGCCGGACGGCGGGTCGTACGGATAGTCCACGGCGTCCGCGATGTCCCCCGCGTGGATCCAGCACTCGAAGGCCCGGTCGAGCATCGCGTCCTGGAGCGGCAGCGCGAACTCCCCGTAGGAGACGTCCAGTTCGGCCGCGCCGCCGCCCGCGAACGACACCGTGCGGATCAGGGTGTGGGACTGCTCGCGCCAGGGCTCGCGGACCGTACGGGTCAGCGGATCCCGCGCGGCACGCCACATCGCCTCGGTGCGCGCGGTGGGCCCGGCCGCCGCGGCCTCGGGGTCGAGCGGCACCGGCTCGTCGAGACCGAGCGCGGTCGCCACCATCGCGTCCACGGTCATCAGGTGCCCGATGACTCCGGCGACCGTCGTACGGCGGGCGGCCGGGCGCTGTCCGTCGAACCATTTCAGACGCACCGGTGCGTGCCATTCGGCGTCCCCGAAGTCGTTGAGCAGCGCGTCGAGCCGGGCCGCCTCGGCGTCGTACGGAGCCGCCCAGAGGGGCACCGGGATGCGGGCGGGGCGCCGGCCCAGGCAGTTCTCAAGGACCCGGGCGCGCAGCATCGGATCCAGGTCGAGGCTGCGCTCGGCGTGCAGCAGCCCCACCGCGTCGCGCAGCCGCAGCGCCTCGTCGGCGCAGGGCGCGCACTCGGTGAGGTGTGCCTCGACGGCGTCGGTCTCCTCGGTGGAGCAGGCGGCCAGCGCCCAGGCCCCGAGCAACGACTTCAGGACGGTGTGCGAGGGCGGCTCCGCGGAGGGGGCCGGCGCGGACGCGGCGTCCGGCGTGACGTGCCGTGCGACGTGCCGTGCGGCGCCCGGCGCGGCGTCCCGGGCGGCGGACCGCGGGTCGGGCGCCGC
The DNA here is from genome assembly GCF_043200435.1 of Streptomyces sp. NPDC048416. Taxonomy (NCBI): domain Bacteria; kingdom Bacillati; phylum Actinomycetota; class Actinomycetes; order Kitasatosporales; family Streptomycetaceae; genus Streptomyces; species Streptomyces sp. NPDC048416. The sequence goes on along the minus strand of NZ_JBICXU010000019.1, from coordinate 63,848 downwards.
GGCCTCCCGGCCCCGTCCGTCGACCGGCCCCGGCTCCGGCTCCCGCCCGGCCCCGGGGCCCGGCGGGCCGGGGTGGCCGCTCTCGCGGGGTCCGGGCACGAACGTGCCGCCGTCGCGGCCGCCGGCCGTGAGGTCGTCGCCCGCGGCCCGCGGCGCCGGTATGCGCGGGGTGTTCTCGTCGTCGGGCACGGGCTCGCCCTGCTCCATGGGCCCGGTCACAGCGCCCGTCCGTATCCGGGCGGTGCGGCTCCCTTCGGCGGCCGCACATTGGCCGAGGAGAGCAGTTGAAGGCCGAGCCGCAGGCGGCGGCGCGCCTCGTCCTCGGTGATGCTGAGGTCGGCGGCCGCCTGCCGGTAGTCACGGCGCTGGAAGTAGGCGAGCTCCAGGGCGGCCCGCAGGGGCGCGGGCATCGACGTCACGATGTAGTCGGCGCGGGCCGCCGCCGACGCGCGCCGCACCGTGAGCTCCAGCTCCTCGGTCGAACACCCGCCGTTCTCGCCGCGGGCGGACACCTCGGACTGGCGCAGCCGCCGCACGGCCTCGCGCTGGGTGAGCTTGGCGACCCAGGCCCGCAGCGAGCCCTGCTTGGGGTCGTAGGCGTCCGGGTTCTCCCAGACGTACCCGAAGACCTCGCGGGTGATCTGGTTGGCCGCGTCGTCGTCGCTGAGCACCCGGTGGGCGAGGCTGTGCACCAGCGAGGCGAACCGGTCGTAGAGCTCGCCGAGGGCGGCCGCCTCGCCGCGCGCGAGCCGCTGCTGCATCCGGCGGTCCCACCGCGGTGGTGCGTCCTTCGGCATAGGCTCCCGCTCCCCGCCCCTGTCGTCGCCTGCTGGGGGCCTGCTGGGCCTGCTGTGCCTGCCCCTGTGCCCCTGTGCGCCGGTCCCTGCGTATCTACGAATGTAATGCGACGGGCTGACAATGCGCGGAGGTTTGCGCCAAGTACGCCCCCGCGACGCCGACCGGTGGTAATGGCGGTGTTTCGCGTGGGTGGGCATGGGCAGCCGCGCCTGAGGGGGCACGGCAGCACAGAGAGGGACCAGTGGCGTGACGCTGAGAGTGGACGAGTCCGAGCAGGGCACGTGGACGGTGCTGCGGGTCAGCGGCGAGCTCGATCTGGTGACCTCGCCGCGGCTGCGCAGGCAGGTGCACGAAGCGGTCGCCGAGGGCCGGCGCGATCTGGTCCTGGACCTGTCCGGCGTGCGGTTCTGCGATTCGAGCGGTGTGGGCGTGCTCATCGCGGCCCGCCGGCTGATGCGGTCCTGCCAGGGCCGGCTGCGCCTGATCCTGCCGGCGCGCGGGGCCCTGGACGGCAGCCATGTGAACAAGGTCCTCGCGGCGCTCGGCGTGCGCCGCCTCTTCGAGGTGTACGGGGACGTCGGTTCGGCATCCGACGACTTGGCCGAACCCCTCTCCGCGTAAGACCGCCCCGCCCGTGGCACGCGTCCGCGTAACCCCCTCGCGCGGGCTCCATGAGCCGTACGCTCTCGCCATGGCCAGTATGGACAGCATGCACAGTCCCGACAGTGGCGCGTACGAGCGACGGGTGGCGGCCCGCTTCGCCTCCTTCGACCAGGACGGCAACGGCTGGATCGACCGCGAGGACTTCTCGACCGCGGCGGCGGCCCTGCTCGCCGAGTTCGACACGACGGCCCGCTGCGACAAGGGGCAGGCCCTGTACGGCGGCGCGGAGGCGCTGTGGCAGGGCCTCGCGGGGATCGCGGACGTGGACGGCGACCAGCGGGTGACGCGCAAGGAGTTCGTGGGCGGCGCCCTCAAGCGGCTGCGGGACCGCACCAGCGGCTTCACCGAGATCGCCCGGCCGTTCCTGCACGCCGCGTTCAAGGTGGCCGACACGGCCGGCGCCGGCACGGTGTCGGTGTCCGACGCCGAGCGTGCGCTGCGCGCGCTCGGCGTCTCGCCCGGGGTCGCGGCGGACGTGGCCGTGGCCCTGGACGAGGACGCCGACGGACGCATCACGGAGCCGGACGCGGTGGCCGCCTTCGCCGCCTACTTCACGACGATGCCGTAACCGCGGGGCCGGCCGCGGGACTCAGTGCCCGTTCCAGTCGATCAGGGTGCGCAGGGTGTCCGCGTGGAAGTCGGGGAAGTCCATCGGGACGACACCCAGGTGGGTCTGCTCGCTCAGGCGCGCGGCCAGATAGCTCTGCACACCGGGCATGATCGCGTCCGCGTTGACCTTGGGCCAGCCGCCGCCCGCGTAGCTGGTGAAGTTGATGTAGAGCTGGGCGGAGTTCTGGTCGTAGAAGGCGTTGTCGAACTGCTGGGTCACCTTGGCGGTCTTCTTCGACGGCCAGGACAGGCCCTGGTAGATGTCCTGGAGCCGGATGTACTGGTTGGACAGGAAGTCGTTGTCGCCTCCCGGCCACTGGAGCACCGGCCAGTCGTTGTCGAACTGCGCGATGAGGACGATCTTCCCGCGGGCCTCGCCGAGCGTGGGGACCCGGTCGGAGATCAGGAAGCGGGAGCGCCAGCCCTTCTGGTCGAGGTACACGTTGAGCACGTTCTTGAAGTTGGCGCCGACGTCGTTCTTGGTCCCGCCCTCCTGCTTGAGCCGCATCAGCAGGGTTTCCCCCGGGTGGCTGTCGAGGAAGGCCGCGCTCTGGACGAGCACGTCGCCGAACGTCATGCCCTGGTAGAACGCGCCGTGGTAGATCCCGAACGCGTCGTTCAGGTGGCCCTGGAGCCCGTTGGCGCGGATGTCGAAGAAGCGGATGCCCTCCTGCAACTGCTGGGTCAGGCCCCAGTTCTGGGTGTGCGACCACTCCGTGCCGTTGTTGGGATCGGTGCAGCAGGAGTCGTGGGTGCCGGGGATCGTCATGCGCAGCAGCGAGCGGCTGTCGGGGAGTTGGGCCATCCAGTTGGCCGGGTCCGCGCTCGCGGGCGCACGGACGGCGGCCCGGGCGGTGGTGGCGGGCAGCAGCGCGGTCGCGGAGACCGCGGCGGCGCCGAGTATGAGGTGTCTGCGGGTGAGTTCCATCAATCCGTCCTTGTGGAGGAGCGGCGGCGCCGTCCGGTGGAGACGGAAGCGGCCGGACCGCCGTCCTTGCGGGGAGTACGGGGCTTGGAGGTCATGCCCCGCCGAACCGCTCGCGCAACGTGTACTTCAGTACCTTGCGCAGTGTCTCGTTCCGCGGCAGGGCGCCCACCACTTCAAGCCGCTCGGGCACCTTGTGCACCGAGAGCCCCTGGGCGCGCAGGTATGCGGCGATTCCCGCGAGGGTCAACCCGGCGGCCCCCGGGGGCTGTTCGACGACGGCGCACACCAACTCGCCGCGCTCGGCGTCGGGCAGGCCGATCACCGCGGCGTCCTGCACGCCCGGGTGGGTGTGCAGCAGGTCCTCGATCTCCTTCGCGGAGATGTTCTCGCCCTTGCGGATGATGATGTCCTTGATCCGCCCGGTGAGGACGAGGTGCCCGGACTCCCGCACGTGCCCCACGTCGCCGGTGACGAGGAACCCGTCGGCGTCGAACGCGGCCTTCGACTGGGCCGGGTCGAGATAGCCCCGGCACACCGCCTCGCCCCGCAGCCGCACCTCGCCGTCGGTGCCGGGCGGCACCGGCGCGCCCCGCTCGTCGGTGACGCGGATCTCCATGCCGGGCGGGGGCCGGCCCTCGGTGGTGGCCAGGTTGTCGGCGGTGTCGTCGGGGGCGCCCATCGTGATCATCGGGACCTCCGTCATGCCGTACCCGTGGGTGAGCTGCACGCCCATCTCGCGTACGACCGCGTGGTAGACCTCGGGCGGTTTCGGCGCTCCGCCGCCCGCGAGCAGCCGCAGCGTGGGGATCACCTTCTCGCCGGGCCGAGTGCGCTGCTCGGCCAGGAACATCGAGTAGAACGCGGTCGAGCCGCCGGCCACCGTCACACCGTGACGCCGGTACTCCGCCAGTGCGTCCGGCAGCGCGAAGTGCTCGAACATCACGGCGGGGAAGCCGTACAGGAGCAGCATCACCGTGTAGTCGGGGCCGGCTATGTGGGCGAACGGGAAGGCCATCGAGCCCACGTCGGTGTCCGACAGGCGCAGGGCGTGGGCGAGGCAGGAGCCGCCCGCGATCAGTGAACGGTCGGTGTGCAGCACGCCCTTGGGGTCAGACGTGGTGCCGGAGGTCCAGTAGATCCAGCGTACGGTCGTGCCCTCGTCCGGCGGCGGGGGCAGCAACCCCGGGTCGTCCTCGGGCAGTTGGGCGTAGGCCTCGAAGACGCCGCGTGCGCCGAGCCGGTGGGCCATGGCGGTGTGGTCGAAGCCGCGCCACACCCCCGGCACCGCGAAGAACTCCGCCTTCGACTCGCGCAGCGCGAAGCCCACCTCGCGGTCCCGGTAGAAAGGGATCACGGGTGTCTGCACCGCGCCGAGACGGGCCAGCGCGAACGACAGGACCGCCGTCTCGATGCGGGTCGGCAGCTGCCAGGCGACCACGGTGCCGGGCCGTACCCCCCTGCCGTACAGGCCCGCCGCCACCCGCTCGCAGCGTGCGTGCAAAGCGCCGAAGGTGAGCGTCCGGTCGCCCTGGAGCAGGACCGGACGGTCCGGGGTGAGCTCGGCGCGGCGCTCGATCAGCTCCCAGAGCGTGCGTGAGGAGTCCAGTGCGTGTGCGGTGGCGGACATGCGGCCCCCAACTGACGGTCTGCCCAACTGACGGCCTGTCAGATATGGCCCAGAGCGTAGGCCCCCGCTCCTTGCCGGTCCAGAGGTGCGCGGCTAGCCTGCGATCCGGCACGGCATCTGACGAGCCATCAGATATGCGGGGTGAGCGTCGATGGATCTGACGTACACCGAGGAGGAAGAGGCCTTCCGGTTCCGGCTGCGCGCATGGCTGGCGGACGCACTGAGGCAACTCCCCCCGAAACCCGACCCCTTGGACTGGCCGGCCCGGCGCACGTACGACACCACCTGGCAGCGGATGCTGTACGACGCCGGGTACGCCGGACTGCACTGGCCCGAGGCGGCGGGGGGCCGGGGCGCCACGCCCACCCAGCACCTAATCTACCTGGAGGAGACCGAGAAGGCGGGCGCGCCCTACGTGGGCGCCAACTTCGTCGGCCTGCTCCACGCGGGCCCGACCATCGCCGCCGAGGGCACCCCCGAACAGCGGGCCCGCTGGCTCCCGCCGGTGCTGCGCGGCGACGAGATCTGGTGCCAGGGCTTCAGCGAACCGGACGCGGGCTCCGACCTCGCGGCGCTGCGCACCCGGGCGGTCCGCGACGGCGACGACTACGTGGTGACGGGCGCCAAGATCTGGACCTCGCACGCCGAAGTCGCCGACTGGTGCGAGCTGTTGGTGCGCACCCGGCCCGTCGACGAGGCCACACCCAAACACCGGGGCATCACCTGGCTCGCGCTGCCCATGGACACGCCCGGCATCACGGTGCGGCCCCTGCGCACTCTCGCCGGGCCTGCGGAGTTCGCCGAAGTGTTCCTCGACGAGGTGCGGGTCCCGGTGGCCAACCGGGTCGGCGCCGAGAACGACGGCTGGCGGGTCACCATGGTGACGCTGTCCTTCGAGCGCGGCACCGCCTTCGTGGGGGAGGTGGTCGCCTGCCGCAGGACGCTGGGTGAACTCGCCGCGACCGCGAAGCGCAACGGAAGCTGGGACGACGACACGGTTCGGCGTCAACTGGGCGTGCTGAACGCCGAGTTCACGGCGCTGTGGCGGCTGACCCAGTGGAACGTCAGCGCGGCGCAGCGCGGCGGCGGGGTGCCGGGCGTCGGCGGCTCGGTCTTCAAGCTGCGCTACTCGCACGCCCGCCAGGAGCTGTACGACGCCGCCGCCCGCGTCCTGGGGCCCGACTCGCTGGACCTCGGCCGCGAAATGACCCTGGACCGGCTCTCCTCCCTCTCCTACACCATCGCCGCCGGCACCTCGCAGATCCAGCGGAACATCGTCGCCGAGCGCATCCTCGGCCTGCCCAAGGGGCGCTGATGGACTTCCGGCCCACCAGGGAACAGGACGCGCTGCGGGCGGGCATGCGGCAGCTGCTCGAAGCGCGGGCAGGCCGGGACGCGCTGCGCGCGGAGGTGGACCGGCCGAGGGTCGACCGCGCGCTGTGGCGGGCCCTGGGGGACGCGGGGTTCTTCGCGCTGCGGCTGCCCGAGAACGAGGGCGGGGTCGGGCTCGGGCTCGCCGACGCGGCGCTGGTGTTCGAGGAGGCGGGGCGCGCGCTGGTACCGGGACCGCTGGTGGCGACCCACCTGGCGGCCGGTACCGTGCGGGGCGCGGCGGCCGGCGAGTCGGTGGTGACCCGCGTCGACGGCCCGCTCGTGACCTGGCTCGACGAGGCCGACCACGTACAGGGAGACACCCGGGACGCCGTCCCGGTGCGCTCGGTCGACCCGCTGACCCCGCTGCACCGCACACGCGCGACCCGCACGCAGGTGCCCGAAGCCGTCCTCCTCGCCGCGGCGGAACAGCTCGGCAGCGCGGCCCGCACCACCGAACTCGCGGTCCAACACGCCAAGGACCGCCAGCAGTTCGGGCAGCCGATCGGCGCGTTCCAGGCGGTGAAACACCTCTGCGCCGACATGCTCGTACGGACCGAGGTGGCGCGGGCCGCGGTGTACGCCGCGGCCGTGACCGAGGACCCCTTGGAGATCGCCGGGGCCAAGCTGCTCGCCGACGAGGCGGCCGTACGCGGTGCGCGCGACTGCCTCCAGGTGTACGGCGGCATGGGGTTCACCTGGGAGGCGGACGTGCATCTGCACCTCAAGCGGGCCTGGGTGCGGGCCGAGCAGTGGCAGTCGGCGCGACAGGCCACCGAGATCCTGGCCCGGGCCCTGTAGGACGCACACCGGGGACGCCGAGGGGCGTGGCACGGGGTCAAGGCCGCGACCGGAACGCGGCCGGCTCCGTACGGTAAGCGGTCACGGCGCGTGGGCGATCGGCGGCCCGGCGCACTCGTCACGAACCGGAGTCGGGGGCGCTCTCCGGTACCCTCCGTGGGATGCGAGTGGTTGTGTGGCGCGGTCCTCCCGGTGTTGCCCGTGCGGTGGCCCCGGGGCCGGGGACGCACGCCGCTCGCGCCGCACGGAGGCGTCGTACGCGCTCCCGTTCGGTTTCCCGCAAAGTGAGCCGCACAGTATGCACCACGCATACTCCTTCGCGCTGGAATATGCCCGAAGCGCTTGTTGCGGTGACTGTACGTCAACCATGCTGTCTCGCAGGGGAATCACGGTCCGTGATCCCGATGGTGGTCCCTGTGAGGCGCGAGGCGATGTGTCCGCCGGTTCGGATGGTGTGAACGGTGCAGGTGCTTCAGGTTCAGTTGGAGGTCGGTCCCGATCCCGCCGAGGTGGGCCGGGCCCGCAGGTGGGCCCGCTCCAGACTGGCGGGCTGCGGAATAGGGCTCGATGAGCCGGTGGCCGAGACGTTGATCCTGCTGATCTCCGAACTCGTCACCAACGCCGTGGTCCACACGGGCTGTCCGGCGGTGCTGCGGATGCTGCTCGGTCCCGCCGAGGGCGGCACCGTGCGGGTCGAGGTGGCCGACACCAGTTGCCGTCCGCCCGCGCCCCGCCACGCGCAGGGCGACGACACCAACGGCCGCGGCCTCGAACTCGTCGACGGCCTCGCCGACCGCTGGGGCTGGCGGTCCGAGGGCGTGGGCAAGTCCATCTGGTGCGAAGTGGACCGCGGCGCGCCCGGCTTGCTGTCCATGCCGGAGCATGTGGGTCACTCGGGGCTCAGGGAGCATGCGGGGCGCACGGACGGGGCGTGCGAGAACGTGGCGTATGTGCCCCCGCGCGCTGTCACCAATAGGGCATAACGCGCAAAACGCTGGCGCGGTGTTGACGGGTGGTGCCTCCCTGATCACCCTGGGATGAGCGATTCGTCGCGAGGGGACGCCGAGGACTCTGCACGGCCCTCGGCGAGTGCGGGTCGTGGCACGGCGTCGGCTCCACCAGGGGTCAGGCTCCCCTCGGGGCGCACGGGGAGCGGAGCCGGACGTGCCGATGCCGAGGTGGCGGCGGCGGTGTCGCGCTCCAGGCGCGCACGCCGCGCCGCCACCCGTGAGGCCCGTCCCGCTACAGGACGGCCACCGGCGCCACGGGCGTCCCCGTGCCCCCGGCGAACGGCTCCGGCATCGCGCTCAGCAGGAACGCGTGGCGCGACTCCTCCGCGCAGGCCCGCGACAGCTCCTCCAGGTTCCAGTTCTGGCCCTGGAGCATCCCCATCTCGACCAGGTCGAGCGCGTGCACCGGCAGCCACAGGTCCTCGATCTCCGGCGGGAAGATCTCGAACGTGAGGGTGTCGTTGGCGACCGCGGCGACGTCGCGGGCGTGGAACCACTCGGGCGTACGGACGGAGAGCCCGGGTGAGGGATACGCGTAGCCGTGCTTGTCCCCGCCCAGACAGGCCTGGATCTGCCCGGTCCGTACGAGGACGATGTCCCCGGCGCGCACCGTGACTCCCGCGAACTCCTCGGCCTGGGCCAGATCCTCGGGCGTGACCGCGTGACCGCCCGCCAGGCGGTCGAGGCCCTTGGCGCGGGCCACATCGAGCAGGACCCCGCGCGAGACCACGTGGCGGGGCTTGTCGATGCCGCTGAACTCGGCGCCCCCGTGCGCGGTGATGGTGGTGGCGGGCCGGCCGTTGTAGATCTTGCCCGAGTGCGAGACATGGGTCAGCGCGTCCCAGTGGGTGGCCGCCTGAAGCCCGAAGGTCACCGCGTCGTCGCTGCACGCGATCGTGCCGGGGCCGAAGAGCTCCTGGTTGATCTGGGTCATGGTGTGCAACGGGTTGATCCGCCCCGGGACGACTCCGGTCTGCACACCGTCGTGCTGGAGCGGCAGCGCGAGCGGGACACGGCGCCCCCTATGGACGCACGCGACGGCCTCGCGCACCACGGCGTCCGTGACGAGGTTGAGGGTGCCGATCTCGTCGTCGGTCCCCCAACGCCCCCAATTGTTCACGCGTTTGGCGATCTCGTGGAACTCGGGCGGCAGTGACATACGCGTTGCTCCCGGGGGCTTGTGGTGGAGTATCCGGCGCGTCATAGAATCTAACGGTCCGTCAGAAACCGCGGGAAGGGGCCGGCGTGGGGAACTTCTTGGCAGGCAGGGTCGTCGCCGTGACGGGGGCCGGCCGGGGCATCGGCCGCGCGGTCGCGCTCGCCGCGGCGGCCGACGGGGCCCAGGTCGTCGTCAACGACTACGGCGTCTCGATCGAGGGCGGCGAGCCCAGCAGCGAGGTCGCCGAGGCGGTGGTGAAGGAGATCGTCGCGGCGGGCGGCGAGGCGGTGGCCGTCGCCGACGACATCTCCACCATGGCGGGCGGTCAGCGCGTCGTGGACACGGCGCTGGCCCGGTTCGGGCGGATCGACGGGGTGGTGTGCGTCGCGGGCATCCTGCGCGAACGCATGCTGTTCAACATGTCCGAGGACGAGTGGGACCCGGTGCTCGCCACGCATCTGAAGGGCACGTTCACCGTGTTCCGGGCGGCTTCGGCGGTCATGCGCAAGCAGGGTTCGGGGACGCTGATCGGCTTCACCAGCGGCAACCACCAGGGCAGTGTCGCCCAGGCCAACTACAGCGCCGCGAAGGGCGGGATCATCTCGCTGGTGCGCAGCGCGGCGCTCGGCCTGCACAAGTACGGGGTGACGGCCAACGCGGTGGCGCCCGTCGCCCGCACCCGGATGTCCGCGAACGTGCCCATGGAGCTGAAGGAGATCGGCTCGCCCGAGGACGTGGCGGCGCTCGTGGTGTACCTGCTCTCCGCCCGGGCCCGCGACGAGGGCATCACCGGGCAGGTGTACACGATCGCCGGGCCCAAGATCGCGGTGTGGGCGCAGCCGAGGGAGCTTCGTGCGGGGTACGCGGAGGGGGCGTGGACGCCGGAGCGGATCGCGGACTTCCTGCCGGGGACGGTCGGGGTGGACCCCATGCCGATGCTGGCGCAGCTCGAAGCGATGGGGGTGGCGGCGGCCTCGTCCTCGCGGCCCAACGCGTGACCCACGCGGGAGGCTGCGCCCCGGGCCCCCGTGCGGCTACTTGGGGGTGCGGCGCCCTGGGGCTGCGCCCCAGACCCCGGGCGGGTTTTCCCACCCTCCCGCCCGTGACGGATGCCGAAAGGTCCGGCTCCCTGGGGCTGCGCCCCAGACCCCGGGCGGGTTTTCCCACCCTCCCGCCCGTGACGGATGCCGAAAGGTCCGGGTCCCTGGGGCTGCGCCCCAGACCCCGGGCGGGGGCTCCGCCCCCTGCACCCCCGTTCGCGCCTGAACGGCGCTCGTCCTCAATCGCCGGACAGGCTGAAGATGCCCCCGCTCGCACCCTGCCAGGGGCGCGGGTCTGTGTCATTGCGGGCGCGAGGGGCGATTCCGGGTGCCCTACAGGGGCGCGAGGAACTGCGCGAAAAGCGATCACGGCCCGCGGTCGAAAGCGGGTTTCAGGGGCGCGAGGAACTGCGCGAGAAGCGACCACGGTCAGCGGACGAAGACGGGTTTCAGGGGCGCGAGGAACTGCGCAAGAAGCGACCACGGTCCGCGGGCGAAAGCGGGCTCAAGGGGCGCGGGGAACTGCGCGAGCAACCGTGCACGGTTCGCGGGCGAAAGCCCGTCTCTCAGGGGGCGCGGGGAACTGCGCGAAAAGCGACCACGACCCGCGGTCGAACGGGTCGGTCCTGCCCCCGGAGGGTTTCGGGGAGGGGCGGGGTGGGGGGAAAAACCAACCACACAGGAGGCACACCGTGGACTTCCGCTTCACCCCCGCCGACCACGCGTTCCGCGACACCGCCGCAACCTGGCTGGCCAGCCACCTGCCCGCCCAACCCGCGCAATGGGAAAGGGAGTTGGGGCGGGGTGGGTGGATCGGGCTCGGTTGGCCCGAGGCGGCGTACGGCAACCGCACAGCCACCCTCACCCAGCAGGTCGTCTGGGCGGAGGAGTACGCCCGCGCCGCCGCCCCCACCCGCACCGGCCACATCGGTGAGAACCTGCTCGCCCCGACCCTCATCGCCCACGGCACCCCCGCCCAGAAGCACCGCTTCCTGCCCCCGATCGCCCGGGGCGAGGAACTGTGGTGCCAGGGCTACAGCGAGCCCGGCGCCGGTTCCGATCTCGCCGGGATCCGTACGGCCGCCCGCCGCGACGGCGACACCTACCGCGTCACGGGCCAGAAGATCTGGACCTCGCTGGCCCACGAGGCCGACTGGTGCTTCGTGCTGGCCCGCACCGAGGAGGGCTCACGGCGCCACCACGGCCTCTCCTTCCTCCTCGTGCCGATGGACCAGCCGGGCAGGATCGAGGTCCGGCCGATCCGGCAGATGACGGGGACCAGCGAGTTCAACGAAGTTTTCTTCGACGGGGCGCTCGCCCGCGCCGAGCATCTGGTCGGCGGCGAGGGCAACGGCTGGCAGATCGCGATGAGTCTTCTCGCGCTGGAACGAGGGGTTTCCACTCTCGCTCAACAGATTGGCTTCGCACGAGAGTTGGCGGGTGTTGTCGCCCTCGCTCGGGCCCGCGGAGCCGCGCTGGATCCCACCACCCGGGAACGGCTCGTCGCGCAGTGGGCCGCATTGCAGACCATGCGCTGGAACGCCCTGCGCACGCTCGGCGGCACCCAGGACGCCGGCGCGCCCAGCGTGGCGAAGCTGCTGTGGGGCGGGTGGCACCGGCGGCTCGGGGAGCTGGCGATGGCCGTGCGGGGGGCGGAGGCCACCGTGGCCCCGGGCGACTGGGACGCGTCACACCCGTACGAACTCGACGACGTACAGCGCCTGTTCCTGTTCACCAGGGCCGACACCATCTACGGCGGCTCGGACGAGATCCAGCGCACCATCATCGCCGAGCGGGTGCTCGGCCTGCCGAGGGAGGTCCGTGTTCCGTGAGAGGTGTCCTTTTCGACGGAAAGCAGAGCCAGGTCGTCGACGACCTGGACGTACGGGACCCGGGCCCGGGGGAGGTGCTGGTCGCCGTCGCGGCCGCCGGGCTGTGCCACTCCGACCTGTCCGTCATCGACGGGACGATCCCGTTCCCGGTGCCGGTGGTCCTCGGGCACGAGGGCGCGGGCGTGGTGGAGGCGGTGGGCGCCGGGGTCGCCCATGTGGCGCCGGGTGACCACGTCGCGCTGTCCACGCTCGCCAACTGCGGGGCGTGCGCCGAGTGCGACCGGGGCAGGCCGACGATGTGCCGCAGGGCGATCGGCATGCCGGGCCGCCCCTTCGCGCGCGGAGGCGAACCGGTCCACCAGTTCGCCTCCAACTCGGCCTTCGCGGAACGCACGGTGGTCAAGGCCGTGCAGGCGGTGAAGATCCCCGATGACGTGCCGCTCACCTCGGCCGCGCTCATCGGCTGCGGGGTCCTGACGGGCGTCGGCGCGGTCCTCAACCGGGCCCGGGTGGACATCGGCGAGAGCGTGGTCGTCATCGGCACGGGCGGGATCGGCCTCAACGTCATCCAGGGCGCGCGCATCGCGGGCGCCTCGGTGATCGTCGCCGTGGACACCAACCAGGCCAAGGAGCCGCTGGCCCGCCAGTTCGGCGCGACCCACTTCCTGTCCTCGGCGGACGGCGTCCGCGGCATCCTTCCCACCGGCGCCGACCACGCCTTCGAATGCGTGGGCCACCCGGGTCTGGTCCGCGCCGCCGTCGACCTCCTGGACCGGCACGGCCAGGCGGTCCTGCTCGGCATGACCGCCCCCACGGTGGAGGCGTCCTTCCTGCCCGCCGCGCTGTTCCTCGACAAGTCCATTCTGGGCTGCCGGTACGGGAGTTCACGCCCGCAGCGCGACATCCCCCGCTACTGCGAGCTGTACCGCACGGGCGCGCTGCTCCTCGACGAGCTGGTCACCAGGACGTACCCCGTCGAGGACTTCGCCACGGCAGTGGACGACCTGCACGAGGGGCGGGTGGCGCGGGGGGTGCTGACCTTCTGACGGGGCGCGCCGGCCTCCCGGCCGACGGGCGCGCCGGGAGGTGGCGGGCCGGGGCCGGGGCCGGGGTGGCGGGCCGAGGGTGGCGGGCCGGACGGCCGGGTCAGCCCGCCGATCCCGTGCGGAACGTGCGCCGGTAGGCGGTCGGCGGGACACCGAGGGCCGCCTGGAGGTGCTGGCGCAGCGAGGTCGCCGTGCCGAACCCGGCCGCGCGCGCTATCGCGTCCACCGACAGATCGGTCGATTCGAGCAGCTGACGGGCGTGCTCCACACGCTGCTGGGTGAGCCACTGGCCGGGGCTCAACCCCACCTCCTCGCGGAAGCGGCGGGTGAAGGTGCGGACCGACATCGCCTCCTGCTCGGCCATGTCCCGCAGCTGGATCGGCTCGTGGAGCCGCCCCAGAGCCCACGCCCTGGCGGCCGTCGTCGTCGCCAACTGGGGCTCTGGTACCGGGCGTTGGATGTACTGGGACTGCCCTCCGGGCCGGTGCGGCGGGACCACCGTGCGCCGGGCCACGTCATTGGCGACGGCCGATCCGTGGTCGCGCCGCACGATGTGCAGACACAGGTCGATCCCTGCGGCGACCCCCGCCGATGTCAGCACGGAACCGTCGTCGATGAACAGCACCTCGGGGTCGACGTCAACGGCCGGGAAGAGCCGCTGGAAATGGTCGGCGCAGGCCCAGTGGGTGGCCGCGGGGCGCCCGTCGAGCAGCCCGGCCGCCGCGAGGACGTAACCGCCGGTGCAGATCGCCACCATGCGCGTGCCGGGGCGTACGAGGGCGAGGGCCGCGGTCAGCTCCGGGGTGAGGACGCCCTCCTCGAAGACGGGCCCGAGTTCGTACGACGCGGGCACGACGACCGTGTCGGCGGTGGCCAGCGCCTCGGGCCCGTTCTCGACGAGGATCGAGAAGTCCGCGTCGGCGAGCACCGGGCCCGGCGGCCGCACCGAGCAGGTGACCACCTCGTACAGCGGCTCCCGTCGCACGGGGTCCTTCGCACGCCCGAATATCCTTTGGGGGATGCCCAGTTCGAAGGGGAGCAGCCCGTCGAGGGCGAGCACGACGACGCGGTGCGGCCGGCCGCCCTCCGGCCCGCCGCCACCGTCACGGCCCGAATGCATCGCCGCTCCCTCCCCGTCTCCCCGTCTTCCCGTACCGCACCGCACCGCACCGCACCGCACGGGCGGGATCTGCCCTAGTGGTATAGACCAAATCCTGGTACACCTGCCGTCTTGTGACAGACAAGTCCTCATGCGCTCAGGACATTCCCGAAGCGATACCCCCGGCGGGGAGCGCGTCGCCACCGCCCGGCTCGTACCCGGCGCCGCCGCCCCTGACCGGGGCGCCGCTGTGGAATCACGGGTTCCGGCTCTTCTTCACGGCCCGCACGGTCGCCCTGTTCGGCGACGGCATGGTCCCCGTCGCGCTGACCGCCGGCCTGCTCGGCGCCGGCCGCCCCGCCTCCTCCGTCGGCTACGCGCTGGGCGCGTGGATGGGCCCGTTCGCCGCGCTCGTCCTGTTCGGCGGGGTGCTCGCCGACCGGTTCACCCCGCGCCGCATGATGGTCATCGCGGACGCCCTGCGGCTCGTCGGCGCGAGCGTGCTCGCCGTCTCCTTCCTGCTGCTCGACGACGGCCCGCCGCTGGGAGAGGTGTACGCCCTGAGCGCGCTCTCCGGCGTCGGCGCGGCCCTCTTCCAGCCGGGCGTCGCCTCCACGGTGCCCCGCGTCGCCGCCGACGTGCAGCGCGCCAACGCCGTCCTCAGCGTCTCCGAAGCCCTCATGAGCATGGCGGGTCCCGCCTTCGCCGGCGCGGTCGCCGGGCTGTGGGGCGCGGGCGCGGTCTTCGCCGTGAACGCCGCCACCTTCGGCGTCAGCGGCGTCTGCCTCTTCCTGCTCCGGCTCGGCGCGAGCGTCCCCGCCGAAGCGCCGCGCGGCGGCTTCTTCGCCGAACTCGCGAGCGGCTGGCGGGAGTTCAAGGCGCGCAGCTGGCTGTGGGGCGTCATCACCGTCTGGACGGTGTACGGCCTGACGGTGCTGGGCCCCTCCGTCCCGCTGACCGCGGTCCTGGTCACGGAGGGCCACGGCTCGGGAACGTACGGCGCGCTCATGGCGGTCAACGGCGCGGGCAGCGTGCTCGGCGGACTGCTGGCCCTGCGACTGCGCCCCACCCGGCCGCTCGCGACGGGCGCGCTCGCCCTCCTCGGGGTCTCCGTCGCGCTGCTCTCGCTCGGCCTCGGGCTGCCGGTGGCCGCGCTGGGCATCGGCCAGTTCACGGTCGGCGCGGCCTTCGCGTTCTGGCTGGTGATGTGGTCCACGACCGTCCAGACCCAGGTGCCGCCCGAGGCCCTGAACCGCCTGCACGCCTACGACGTCGCCGGCTCCCTCCTGATGCTCGCGGCCGGCCGGGCACTGGCGGGCCCGGTCGCCGAGGCGGTCGGCGCCCAGAAGGTGCTGCTCGTGGGCGCAGGCCTGAACGTCGTGGTGGTCGCGGTCCTTCTCGCCGTCCCGGCGATCAGCGGGCTGCGGCGGGTGTGAGGCGGGGGCCGTACCGGCGGGGGCAGGGCACCTGGGGCCGGAGCGAGCACGGCCCGATCCCTGCGGGCAGGGGGTGCGCTTTCCGCAGCCGCGCGCCGGAGGCCGTGTGGGCCGGTCCGTGCCTCTCCGCAGCCGCGCGCCGGAGGCCGAGTGGGCCGATCCGTGCCTCTCCGCAGCCGCGCGCCGGAGGCCGAGTGGGCCGGTCCGTGCGCGGGCGCCCCTCCGAGCCGCCGTGTGGCCCGATCCCTGCGAAGGGTGGCCACCTGGCCACTCGTACGCGACGATGCGTACAGCCAGGCTGTGTGACGTGACCCAGACAACCGACAGCCTCCCTGCCGTCCCCGTGCCGCCCCGGAAGGCCGAGCCCAGGATCCATCGCGCGTGGTTCGTCGCGGCCGTCGCCTTCGTCACGATCATCGGCGCCGCGGCCTTCCGCTCGCTGCCCGGCCTGCTCATCGACCCCCTGCACCAGGAGTTCCACTGGTCGCGCGGCACGATCGGCGCCGCCGTCTCCGTGAACCTCGCCCTGTACGGACTGACCGCGCCCTTCGCCGCCGCCCTGATGGACCGCTTCGGCATCCGCAAGGTCGTCGCGGTCGCCCTGACCGTGATCGCGGCGGGCTCCGGACTCACCGTCTTCATGCACACCGCCTGGCAACTCATCCTCTACTGGGGCCTGTTGGTGGGCCTCGGCAGCGGCTCCATGGCGCTCGCCTTCGCCGCGACCGTCACCAACCGCTGGTTCACCGAACGCCGGGGCCTGGTCACCGGCATCCTCACCGCGGCCTCCGCGTCCGGTCAGCTGATCTTCCTGCCGCTCCTCTCCTGGATGGTCGAGGGCCACGGCTGGCGGCCCGCCGCCATCACCGTGACCCTGGCCGCGCTCGCCGTCGTCCCGTTCGTGTGGCTGCTCCTTCGCGACCACCCCGCCGACGTGGGACTCGCGCCGTACGGGGCGAGCGCGTACGTGCCCAAGCCGGCACCCGTCACCGGCGCGGCCCGGCGCACCCTGACCGTTCTCGTCAAGGCCGCGCGCACCGGCCCCTTCTGGCTGCTCGCGGGCACCTTCGCGATCTGCGGCGCCTCCACCAACGGCCTGGTGCAGACCCACTTCGTACCGGCCGCCCACGACCACGGCATGCCGGTCACGGCGGCCGCGGGGCTCCTCGCCGTCATCGGGGTCTTCGACGTCGCCGGCACGATCTTCTCGGGCTGGCTCACCGACCGCTTCGAATCCCGCCGCCTGCTCGCCACGTACTACGCCCTGCGCGGTGTCTCGCTCCTGTTCCTGCCGATGCTGCTCGCGCCCACCGTGCACCCGCCGATGATTTTCTTCATCGTCTTCTACGGGCTCGACTGGGTCGCCACCGTGCCGCCGACCATCGCCCTGTGCCGTCGGCACTACGGCGAGGACAGCGCCATCGTCTTCGGCTGGGTGCTGGCGTCGCACCAGGTCGGCGCGGCCGTCGTCGCCTTCCTCGGCGGCGTGGCCCGCGACGTCTTCGGCAGCTACGACGTCGTCTGGTACGCCTCGGGCGCGCTGTGCGCGGCGGCCGCGCTGATGGCTCTGGTCATCCGGCACCGGGGCCCCGGCGGGGAACCGCTCGCCGCGTAAGCACCTCTTCCACGGCGGGAGGCCGCGTGTCTCCCGAGGGGGCCGACGGTGAACCGAGGGGGAGTGCCGTGAGCCGGAGTGCCGAAAGCTGGAGCGCCGAGAGCCGGAGCAGTGCTGCGCATCCGGGCACCAGGCGGGGTGTCGTGGTGGCCGTGGCCCTGCTGTGTACCGCCGTGACCGCCTGCGGGACGGCCCGCCCCGACGATCCGGCGGCCGTCGCCCGGCCGAAGGCGTCGGCGGGCTCGACCACCGGTGCGGGATGCGGCGACCGCACGACGGAGGAGACGGGCCCCTCCGGTGCGGGACCGGCGACGGAGGACGAGGCGGGCACACCGGGCGCGCCGACGGACGAGGGCGCCGCAGCCGGAGACCCCGGGCCGCCGACGGACGGGGACACGGCCGCCGGGGACCCGGGCCCTCCCACCGACGGCACCGCGCAGCCCTGCCTCCCGGCGGGCTGGTTCGACATGACGCGGGGCTTCACGGACTACTACGCCCAGCACCTCACGAAGGCCGACGACGGGATGTGGCCGTTGGTGCGCGCGGTACGGATCCGCAAGCAGGCCGGGGCCGAGGAAGCCGTCGTCACGGTCAACTTCGAGCCGCTGGGCGACGGCGACTGGCAGGGGCGCAGGGTGGCCGAGGTGTTCGGCGCCTGGCGCCTGAACGAGTACGGCGACAAGGGCACACTGCGGGTGGAGACCCGCAGCGGGGGCCTCATCGCCGAGCAGTCCTGGTGAGGCAGGAGGGCAGACGGGGAGGGCGCGGCGCAGGGCACGCTGGATGGGCGCAGGGTGCGCGGGGAACAACGGAGCCCCGCGCGGGCCCTTGGGCTCAGTCGGTGAACCGTCCGAATCTGCCCCGGTGGAAGAGCAGCGGCCCGGACCCCTCCATGACCTCGCCCAGCGCCTCGACGCGGCCCACGACGATCAGGTGGTCCCCGCCGGTGTGCACGGCGTGGATGCGGCAGTCGATCCACGCGGGTACGCCGTCGAGCAAAGGCGAGCCCGTGGCGGGCGCGGCGTAGTGGGCGACCCCGGCGAACTTGTCGGCGCCGCTGATCGCGAACCCCCGGCACAGCGCGCCCTGTTCGGCCCCCAGGATGTTCACGCAGAACACCCCGGCGCGGGCGATGCGCGGCCATGTCGTCGAGGTGCGGGCCACCATGAAGGCGACCAGGGGCGGGTCGAGCGAGAGCGAGGCGAAGGACTGGCAGGCGAACCCGGTCGGCCCGGCCTCGTCCTCGGCGGTGATGACGGTGACCCCGCTCGCGAACTGCCCGAGTACGCGCCGGAACGCGCCGGGGTCGAGAGGGGCCCGCTCGTCGTCCCGTACGGCCCGTAGATCCGGCCGGGGCAGGAACTCGACGGGCTCGGCGGCCGTGGCGGCGCCGACGGACCTGAGGTATCGGACGACGGTGGCCGCCATCCCTGCGTGTCCCATCACATCTTTCATTGAACCTGACGATGCGTCAGGTGAGAAGCCCCGGGCCGCACGGCATCGCTGAGTATCACCGCGTATCACCGCGTATCGCGGCGCAAGGACGGGTGGCCAGCGGCGGGGGCGGGACCGTCACAGGCCCCGGTACGTGGGCCTGCGTCGCTCCACGAAGCCGGACACGCCCTCGTTGGCGTCCTGGGTCGTCATGTTGATCTCCTGGGCCCAGGCCTCGGCGGCGAACGCGCCGGCACGGTCGGTGTCCAGGGAGGCGTTCACCAGGTGCTTGGTGAGGGCGAGGGCGCGGGTCGGTCCGGTGGCCAGCCGTTCGGCCCACTCCTTCGCCGTAGCGGCGAGCGCGGCGTCCGCGACCACGCGGTTGACCAGGCCCATGCGCTCGGCGTCGGCCGCCCCGAGCGCGTCCCCGAAGAACATCAGCTCCTTCGCGCGCTGCGGGCCCACGAGACGCGGCAGCAGATAGGCGCCGCCGCCGTCCGGTACCAGTCCCCGGCGTACGAACACCTCGATGAACCTGGCCGATTCGGCGGCGAGTACCAGATCGCAGGCGAGCGCGAGGTGGGCGCCGAGGCCGGCGGCGGTGCCGTTGACCGCCGCGATCACCGGTTTCTCGCAGTCGAGTACGGCGCCGATCAGGCGTTGCGCGCCCTGGCGGATGGTGCGCGCGACGTCCCCTGCGACGCGTTCGTGCCCGGACGCCGGCGCCCCGCGCAGGTCGGCGCCTGCGCAGAACCCCTTGCCGGTGGCGGTGATCACGACGGCTCGCACGGCGGGGTCGGCGGAGGCCGCACCGAGCAGCGCGATGATGCGTTCCCGCTGGTCCCAGGTGACGGCGTTCATGGCATCGGGGCGGTTGAGCGTGATCCACGAGACGCCGTTGTCAGTGGCGTGCAGTACCCATGAGTGCGGGGCGTCCATGCGGGGGCTCCAAGGGGCGGCGGGGTGAGGGTGGCGGGGCGCGGGGTGGGGGCCGGGATGGGGCCGGGATGGGCGGGGGAGTGGGAGTGCGCGGGTCAGCGGCAGACGGCGAGGGCGTCGAGCGCGACGGCGCCCTGGCCGCGCGGCAGTACCACGAGCGGGTTGATGTCCAGCTCGCTGAGTTCGCCGTCGAGTTCGAGGGCCATGCGCTGCACGCGCAGGACGACCTCGACGAGCGCGTCCACGTCCAGCGGGGGCCCGCCGCGTACGCCGTCGAGCAGCGCCCGCCCCCGGAGCTCGCCGAGCATGTCCCGCGCCTGGTCCTCGCCGAACGGCGGGACGCGGACGGCCGAGTCGCCCAGGACCTCCACCAGGACGCCGCCGAGCCCGACGGTCACGGTGGGCCCGAACAGCGCGTCGTGCGTGACGCCGACGACCATCTCGACGCCGCGCTCGACCATCTGGCAGACCAGGATGCCGTCCAGTTCGACACCCTCGTAGCGGGCGATGTCGGTGAGTTCGCGGTAGGCGTCCCTGATCTGGCTCGCCGAGGTCAACCCGACCTTGACCAGGCCCAGTTCGCTCTTGTGGGCGAGGCGCGCGCCGGAGGCCTTCATGACGACGGGGTAGCCGACGAGCCCCGCCGCGCGCACGGCGGCCGCAGCGCTGGTCACGAGCTGTTCGCGCGGCACCCGGATCCCGTACGCCCGCAGCAGCTGTTTGGCCGCGTGCTCGCTGAGCTGCTGGGCCGGGCGCATCAGGGCCCGCGCCTTGCGGAAGGAGGGGGAGGGCACGCGGGGCGCCTCGTCGAAGGGGGAGCGGTAGCCGGTGGTGAACCGGTGGTGGGAGAGGTGGGCCCGTACGGCGCCGATGCAGTTGGCGAACGTACGGAACGTGGCGACCCGGCCCGATCCCAGCAGCGTCTCGCGGTAGGCGGCCTCGGTGCCGAGCGGCGAGCCCCACACCACGCACACCAGCTTGTCCGTCTGTTCCGCCGCGTCCACCAGGTCCTGCGCGAGCTTGTCGCTCATGGGCGGGAAGGGGCCGGTGATCGGGCAGATCAGCACCCCCACGGACGGGTCGGCGAGGATCGCGTCGATGATTTTCCGCCCGCGCCAGTCCCCGACGGGATGGCCGCCGTTGTCGACGGGATTGGCGACGCTGAGGTAGGGCGGTATCCACTCGTGCAGCTCGGCCTGCTTGGCGGGGGAGAGCTGCGGGAGGTGCAGGCTCGCGGCGGTGGCGAGATCCGAGAAGTGCGCCCCGGTGCCGCCGGAGATCGAATACACGACGACGCCGTCCGCCTGCGGCGGCCGCGCCCGCGCCAACAGGGCCGCTGTGTCCTGGAGTTGGTCGAGGCCGTCCACCCGGATGACGCCGTACTGGCGCATGGCGGCGTCCACCACGTCGTCGGCGCCGGTCAGCTTGCCGGTGTGTGAGGCGGCCATGCGCGCGCCCGCCTCGGTGCGGCCGACCTTGACCGCCACGACCGGGACACCGGCGCGGGCCGCCCGGTCGGCGGCGAGCAGGAAGGACCGGCCGTCCTTGAGCCCTTCCACGTAACAGGCGATGGCTCTGACTTCGGGCCGTTCGGCGAAGTAGGAGATGAAGTCGGCGGTTTCGAGGTCGGCCTCGTTGCCGGTGGGCGCCCAGTGCGAGAGCCGCACGCCCAGTTCCTGGAGGGTGAAGACGGGGCGGCCCTGGTGGCCGGACTGGGTGATGAGCGCGATGGCGGGCCCGTCGAGATCGTCGCGGAAGCGCTCGAACGCGTTGAGGTTGGTGTTGGGTCCGAGCAGGCGCAGGCCGGACCGTTTGACGGCGGCGGCGAGCCGTTCCTGGGCGGCGGCGCCCTGTTCGCCCGTCTCGGCGAACCCGGAGGCGAAAGCCACGGCGAACTTCACCTTGGCCTCCGCGAGTTGCTCGACGACGGGCAGCGGGTCGCCGACGAGGAGTACGGCGAGGTCGACCTGCTCCGGCAGGTCGGACACGGCGGGGACGCAGGGCAGCCCGAAGACGGTGTCCCTGGTGGGGTGGACGGGATGGACGCGGGCGCCGACGCGCCGTGCCCAGTCGACGAGTTGGCGGGTGATGCCGGTGTTGGGGCGGCCCTCGGCGTCGGAGGCCCCCACGACGGCGACGGACTCGGGCCTGAAGAACCGGTCCAGGTCCGGTACGTCGGCGTACAGGGGGCGACCGCTGACGTCCAGGTCGCCCTCGCCCGCGGCTCTGCTGTGGACCGCGCCGGGGGCGGGCTGCTCGCCGCAGGCGACCACCCGTGCGCGGAAGTCGGTCGTGAGGGTGCCGTGAGTCGATCCAAGCATCGTTCCGCCCGCTCCTGGTCGATGGCCAACGTGGATGGGGGTGAGGTGTGTGCGGTGGCAACTGACGCGTAGTCAGGTTACAGAACTGACGGTCTGTCAGGAACGGGTGTGCGGGCAAAGCCTCGGCCCTGCGGGGCTTGGTGGGGTTCTGCGGGCCCGGCCGTGCGGCTCCCTGGGGCTGCGCCCCGGCGGGTTTTCCCACCCACCCGCCCGCGCGGCTACTTGAAGGTGCAGCCCCCTGGGGCTCCGCCCCAGACCCCGAGCGGGGGCTCCGCCCCCTGCACCCCCGTTCGCGCCTAAAGGGCGCTCGTCCTCAATCGCCGGACAGGCTGAAGACGCCCATGCAGGCCAGCACGCCCCCTACACCGATCCCGCCAGGGGCGCGAGGAACTGCGCGAGCAACCGTCCACGGTCCGCGGTCGAAAGGGGGTTCAGGGGCGCGGGGAACTGCGCGAGAAGCGACCACGGTCCGCGGCCGGAAGGGGGTTAGGGGCGCGGGGAACTGCGCGAGCAACCGTCCACGGTCCGCGGGCGAGGACGGGTTTCAGGGGCGCGAGGAACTGCGCGAGAAGCGACCACGGCCCGCAGCCGAAGACGGGTTCCAGGGGCGCGGGGAACTGCGCGAGCAACCGTCCACGGTCCGCGGTCGGAAGGGGGGTTAGGGGCGCGGGGAACTGCGCGAGAAGCGACCACGGCCCGCAGCCGAGAGCGGGTTCAGGGGGCGCGGGGAACTGCGCAAGAAGCCGGCGCGGTCCGCAGGGGGGTTGGGGCTGGGCCCCAGGGGGTGTCCGGGGCTGGGGGGCTGGGCCCCGGGGGTGGCGGGGGGTGGTCAGCGGGACAGGGACTTTGCTATGCGGGTCGCGTCGAGGCGCAGCTCCCGCAGCATCCCGCTGATCGGATTCGTGAAGCCGATGAAGTGCAGCCCCGCCGCCCCCGCCCCCGCCCGCCGCCCATGAACCCGCGGCCGCCCCCGCGAGTCGAGCACGCCGAGGTGCCCGGCAAGACCCTCAAGCCCCCGCCGGTAGCCCGTCGCGCAGATGACCGCCTCCGGCGACACCCGCGTACCGTCCGCGAGGACGACCTTGCCGGAGTCGAAGGACTCGACCGCCGCCACCGGCTCGACCCGCCCGCCCCGCACCGCCTCGATCAGCCCCACGTCCTGCACCGGGATCGCCCCCTCCCACACCCGCGAGTACAGGCCGCGGGCCGGACGCGGCAGCCCGTACGGGGAGAGGTCCGGGACGGAGACGCGTTCGGTCAGCGAGGCCAGCCGGTCCACGAGGCGTACCGGAAGCCGGCGCACCAGGATGCCGGTGGCCTGGGCGGGCCACCCCGCCGTGGACCGGCGCACGATGTGCGGCGCGGTCCGCACCGCAAGACGTACCCGCCCGGCCCCGCCCTCGGCGAGGTCCGCGGCTATCTCGGCCCCGGTGTTGCCGGCCCCCACGACCAGAACGTCCCGGCCCACGTACGGCGCCGGGTTGCGGTACTCGCTCGCGTGCGTCAACTCCCCGGTGTACGTGTCGACGCCGGGCCAGTCGGGAACGTACGGCGTGTGGTTGAACCCGGTGGCCACCACCACGGCCCGCGTGGCCAGGCGTCGGCCGCCCGTCGCGTGCAGGATCCAGCCCTCGCCGTCCGGTCCGCGCTCGATGCGTTCGACCTCGACGCCGGTGACGATCTCCAGCTCATGGGCGGCCGCGTACTTCTCCAGGTAGCGCACGACGTCGTCGCGGGAGACCCACCGCCCGAACCGGCGCGGGATCTTCAGGCCGGGCAGCGAGGAGAGGCGGCGGGTGGTGTGCAAGTGCAGCCGGTCGTAGTGGCGCCGCCAGGACGCGGCCACGTTGTCCGACTTCTCCAGTACGACGGCCCGCACGCCCCGGGCACGCAGCGACGCGGCGACGGCGAGACCGCCGGGCCCGGCGCCGATGACGTAGACGGGGCCGGTGGGATGGGTGGTGTGGGCCATGAACGCTGAGCGTAACGGCGTGAACACTTGATGGGTCTCGGTCAAGACGGGAATGGATTGCGATCTGATCACGCGCCCCTGCCGCATACCGCGGCCGGCCCGCCCCCACCCCTTGCGCGCGGCGTCCCGATCCGCTGAACTGACGTACCGTCAGAAACGCGGAGGCGGACACACCGGGAAGGGGCCAAGGGTGGATTCGATCTGGCTCGGCGGCGCCGAGTGGCTGGCCGTGCTGCGCATCGGGCTCGGCCTGTGGTGGCTGGAGAGCTGGCGCCACAAGGACAAGAAGAGCTGGTTCGAGCAGGGCGCCGGCATCGCCTGGGCGTCCGAGATCGCCGCCGCGCACAAGTGGCACGCGGTGCGCAGCGGCTTCGACACCGTGGTGCGGCCCTACCCGAAGACGATGGCGTACGTGGTGATCTACGCCGAACTCGCCCTGGGGCTCGGCCTGGTGGCCGGGTTCCTGACCCCCGTCGCCCTCGTCTGCGGCCTCCTCCTCAACCTCCTCTATCTGGTCCTGATGATTCACGACTGGGCGGAGCAGGGCCAGAACGCGATGATGGCGCTCATCTCGCTCGTCGCCCTCGGCGCGATGGCGTGGCAGACCTGGTCGCTGGACGACGCGATGGGACTGTTCTGATGACCGGCACCGCGGCCACCCCCGACATCGACGCCTTCACCCGTACGTACTGGGACGCGGCGGCCGAGGGCCGCCTCCTCATCCGGCAGTGCGCCGCCTGCGGCCGCCCGCACCACTACCCGCGCGAGTTCTGCCCGTACTGCTGGAGCGAGGACGTGACCTGGCGCCCGGCGAGCGGCCGCGCCACCCTCTACACCTGGTCCGTCGTGCACCGCAACGACCTGCCGCCCTTCGGCGACCGCGTCCCGTACGTGCCCGCCGTCGTCGACCTCGCGGAAGGCCCCCGGATGATGACCGAGGTCGTCGGGTGCGCTCAGGACGACCTGCGGATCGGGATGGAGCTGTATGTGAGGTTCCGGGCCGGGAGCGGGAGCGGGAGCGGGGGTGGCTGCGGCGTGACCGTGCCGGTGTTCGGCCCCGACCCGGCCCCCGCGCCCGCCGCCCCCGGCGCCGGTCCGCCGGACGTTCCCTAGGGGGTGTCTGGTGGATCATGGCCGGGGGTGCGGGTCGCCGGGGCGGGGCCGGTCACTTCTTGGGCGGCCTGCGCGTCGGGTTGTACATCCCCTTCGGCAGGTACGTGGACGTCGGGATCTGCTGCACCTGGCAGAACTCGCGGAGCGACTGACGCGGCTTGGCGCCCTTGCCCTCCTTGGGGGGCGGCACCTCGTTCGTCAGGTACGGGATGTAGACGAACTCGCCCTTGTCCTTGGCCTCGCTCAGCGGCTTCCCGTAGTACTCGTACCCGCCGCCGGACGCCGCCGGGCGCAGGTCGTGGTAACTGCCCGCCCTGATGGCGGCCGCCGGGAGCTTGAAGAAGGTGTATCCCGTGATGTGGGCGCGGTTGACCTTCAGGTCGGCGGCCAGCTCGTCCACCGTCTTGCCGTTGTCGACCTCGGTCCACTTGGAGGGATCGAAGTCCGCGACCGCACGGTCCTTGGTGAGACTCAGGATGCTCGTCAGGGTCTTGGTGACGTCGTCCGTGCCGAGGGCGGGGTCCTTGAGCTTGTCGCCGAGGCCGGTCAGGGTGGTGAATTCCTTGTCGCTCATGCCGTTGAAGTACTTGCCGTCGGTGTCGATGTCGGCGCCGTTGGACGACGGCTCCGCCCGGATCGACGTGTTGGGGCCGACGAACTGGTTGCCCCCCTGCCACTCGAAGAACGAGTGGCGGATGTCCCCGAAGGACATCGCGCGCTCGGTCTCGGAGTTGGCATTCGAGGGGTTGGCCAGCCGCTTCTGGAGCGCCTTGCGGTATTCGGCCGTGTTCTCGCTGTCCGGCACCAGCACCTTGAGGTTGGCCAGCATCTCCTTGGTGATCACCTTGGGCACGGCGGCGGTGAGGACCTTCAGCTGCTCGTCCTCGCTCAGCTTGGCAAGGGAGGTGGTGAGCGTGGAGTGGGCCACGATGTGGTGGGCGGTCGTCGTCCAGCCGTCCTGGTCGACGACCTTGGCGTGCGGGTTCTCCCCGCGCCGCTGCACCGCGGGCGCCGCCGACGACGAGGCGGTGACGGACCGCTGGGCGGTCACCGGGCCGGGCGCCACGGACCGCTGCGCGGTGACCTGGCCTTCCGGGGCGGGGCCCGACATCACCCTGGCGGCGTTGGCCTCCGCCTCGCGTTCGAACCGGTCGGAGGGGTCGGAGACCTTGAGCCCCGAGCCGTTGTCGGTCCCGGCCACCGGACCCTGGCGCTGCTGGATGACATGGGTCAGCTCGTGGGCCAGGGTGTGGGGGTCGCCGCCTCCGGCGCCGATGACGACATGGCTGCCCGAGGTGTAGGCGCGGGCGCCGACCTCCGCCGCGGAGGCCTTGGCGGCGCTGTCGTTGTGAATGCGTACGTCGGAGAAGTCCGCGCCGAGCCGGGACTCCATGTCGCCCCGGGTCGCGTCGTCGAGCGGGCGGCCTCCGGTGCGCAGGACGTCATGGACAGCGGACCGCTGTACCGCGGGCCGCGCGGAACGCTGGACCGACTCCGGCGGCCCGGCCTGCTGGTGCCCGCATCCGGCGCCGTGCCGGTGCCGCTCCTGCACGGCATCCTGCGGGCCGTCCTGGGCGTCGAGGCGTCCGGTGCTGCGGAGCATCTGGACGACGGCGGCGTTGCCCGCGCTGCCCTGGAGGGCGAGCAGCGCGGAAGACTGCGCTTCGGCTCCGCCGGCCGGTACGGTCGCCGGAGTACGGCCGGGCGCGTGGCCCTTCCTCTCGGACTCCGGTCGTCCGGCGTTGCCTTCAGCACGCATGGGGCCTCTTCCCGCAGAGAAAACACAACTCCTTCCCTGCCTACCGGACCCGCCGGGGCCGGGCCAGGGCCGGGAGGGCAGCGTCGAACGTCCGTGAAGCCACCGCGGCCATGGCCTGCCGGGCACCCGGCCGTGCGCGGACCGGCCACGGGCGGGGCGGGCCGGGTTGAATGGCGTCATGGATCTCCCACTGACACCGGCCGGCCTGCTGGGCCACGGCCTGCGCCTGCGCCCCTGGCACGAGGACGACGTCCAGACCCTGCTGCGCGGGGTGACCGATCCCGAGTATCTGCGCTGGAACACCCACAACGTTCCCGTCGACGACGAGGAGGGCGCGGCGGAGCTGCTGCGGCAGCGGGCGCTGGGGTGGGCGCGCGGCGAGTTCGCCACGTACTGCGTGACGGACGAGTCCACTGCGGCGGTGCTCGGCCATGTGGGCCTCAACTCCATCAACTGGCCCCTGCGTTGTGCCCGGGTCGGCTACTGGACACTGCCCGAGGCGCGGGGGCGCGGCGTGGCGGGCCACGCCCTGGAACTGATCACCCGCTGGGCCTTCGACGAGATCGGCCTGCACCGCATGGAGCTGGGGCACGCGGTGGGGCACGATGTGTCGTGCCGGGTGGCGGAACGCGGCGGCTACCCGGCCGAGGGGACGCTGCGGGGCGCGATGTTCGGCGCGGGGCGCCGGGACACCTTCCGCGACCTGCACCTTCACGCCCGCCTCGCCACGGACTGAGGGGTGTTGTGAGCCCTGGGCTCACGGCCAGAGGAGTTCCCGGGTCCAGGCCCCGGCGGACCCGGCGGACCCGGCGGCCTCGGTGATGTCGGCGGGCCCGGCGGCCCCGGCGGTCTCGGTGGTGTCGGCGGTCCCGGCGGTGGCCTCGCGGCGGTACCGCAGGCGTACGTGCCGCCGCTGTGCGTCGCCCTGGAAGAACTCGACCTCCGTCGGCTCCAGTACGTACCGGGTCCAGGTGGGCACCGGGGTGCCCGGCTCCTCCCGTGCCCGCTCCCATGCCGACGCCGACGCCGCCTCCAACTCCCCGTACGAGTCCAGCACTTCGCTCATCCTGCCGACCAGGGCCGCCGCCAGTGCGCCGGTGGAGCGGGCGTGCAGATCGGCCTGCGACGCGTCCTGGCCCGCCGGGGTGACGAGCCCGCGCAGCCGTACCTGGCGGCCCACCGCCGGCCAGTAGAAGCCCAGCGCGGCGGCCGGGTGCGCGGCCAGCTGGCGCCCCTTCGTGCTCGTGGAGTGCGAGGCGAAGTGCCAGCCCTGCTCGTCGGCGTCGTGCAGCATGAGGGTGCGTACGTCGGGGTGGCCCTGCGGGTCGACCGTCGCGAGCGACATGGTGTGCGGCTCGGGCTGGCCCGCCCCGGCCGCGTGCGTCAGCCACGTCTGGAACAGGGGGAGGGGGGTGTGGGGGGCCGTGCCCGGATCGAAGGGGGGGAGCTGTCCGTCCCAGACGCGGAGGGTGTGCAGAAAGTCGCGGAATTCCATGCGGGTCATTGTGGGGGTGGGGCCGGATTCGCGTGCGGGGCCCTTCGGGCGTGGGGCGGGGTGTGTGGCGTCCGGCTGCGGGCCGGCGGGGCCGTTTGCGCAGTTCCCCGCGCCCCTTGGTCTGCGGTTGGCTGCGGGCCGGTGGGGGGCGTTCGCGCAGTTCCCCGCGCCCCTGAAGGGAGTTCGCTTGTCTGCGGGTTGTGGGTGGTTGCTCGCGCCGTTCCTCGCGTCCCTGAAGGGAGTTCGCTTGTCTGCGGGGCGTGGGTGGTTGCTCGCGCCGTTCCTCGCGCCCCTGAAGGGGGCTCGCTTGTCTGCGGGGCGTGGGTGGTTGCTCGCGCTGTTCCCCGCGCCCCTGAAGGGAGCTCGCCCGGGTGCGGGTAGTGGGTGGTTGCTCGGGCCGTTCCTCGCGTCCCTGAAGGGCGCGACCGCGCCCATCGGAAGGCGTCCATCCTGGGCTGTGGGGCCCGGGCAGGCTGGGGCGGGGAGTCAGGTTCGGGACAGGATCAGGGTTCCCGATGAGCAGAACCATCCTCCCGTGCCCGATGCCACCGCCAGCTCCGGCAGCCCGCCCCCCGCCCTGCGTACCTGGCCCGCGCCGGCCTCGCCCCTCAGTTGACGTACGGCCTCCACCAGGAGGAACAGGCCCCGCATCCCGGGATGGCACGCGGAGAGGCCGCCCCCGTCCGTGTTGACCGGCAGCCCGCCGTCCCTCAGCAGGCGGCCCTTCTCGACAAACGCGCCACCCTCGCCCTTCGCACAGAAGCCCAGGTCCTCAAGCGTCACCAGCGTCATATAGGTGAACGCGTCGTAGATCTCCGCCAGGTCGACGTCCTCGGGGCGCACCCCCGCCCGCTCGAAGGCGAGCCGGCCCGACACCGCGGCGGGGGAGACCGTGAAGTCCTCCCACTGCGACATCGTCGTGTGCGAGACCGCTGTCCCCGAACCCAGCACCCACACCGGGGACTTGGCCGTGTCCGGTACGTACTCCTCGGCCGCGAGCAGTACCGCGCAGCCCCCGTCGGAGCGGATGCAGCAGTGCAGCTTGGTGAACGGGTCCGCGATCATCGGGCCGGACAGCACCTCGTCGACGGTGACCGGGTCGCGGAACATCGCGTCCGGATTGGTGGCCGCGTTCGCCCGGGCCTGCACCGCGATCTCGGCCAACTGCTCGATGCTCGTGCCGAATTGGTGCATGTGGCGACGGGCGGCCATCGCGTACTTGGAGATGAGAGTGTGGCCGTACGGCACCTCGAACTGGAGCGGGCCCCGGCTGCCGAAGGACAGATTCGCGGTGCGCCGGCCCGCCTTGATGTCGGCGCGTGCGGTCGACCCGTACACGAGAAGTACGGCATTGGCGTGCCCGGCGGCGATCGCGTCGGCGGCGTGCGCGGCCATGACCTCCCAGGTGGCGCCGCCGACGGACGTGGAGTCGACCCAGGTGGGCCGCAGCCCCAGGTACTCGGCGACCTCGACCGGCGCGAGCGTGCCGAGCCCCGCCGAGCAGAACCCGTCCACGACGGAGCGGTCGAGACCCGAGTCGGCGAGGCCGCGCCGGGCGGCCTGGGCGTGCAGCGCGTAGGGGGTGAGGTCGTCCACGCGCCCGGTGTCCGACAGTGCGACTCCGACGACAGCGACCTTGCGCGGGCGGTGTGCTGAGGGCGACGGCGGCATAGAACTGACGGTACATCAGATATGCATCGACGGCGCCGCCGGACGCCAACTCCGTGCACCCGCTGGGCATTTGCGTGGCGCGCGCCTAACATGACGCCCCGTCAGATCAGAGGCCTCGCCTCTGGGGGAGGAGCCCACGATGGACGCAGCCTTCACCGCGGAGCAGGACGAGATCCGCCGCACCCTGCGCGGACTGCTCGCCAAGCACTGCGGCCCACCGGACGTGAAAAGCGCGGTACGGACCCCGGTCGGCCACGACGCCGCGCTCTGGGGCCGGCTCTGTGCCGAACTCGGGCTCGCGGGCCTCGCGCTGCCCGAGCAGTACGCAGGGGTCGGCTGCACCACGACCGAACTCGCGCTCGCCTGCGAGGAGACCGGCCGCGCCCTGCTGCCGTCCCCGCTGCTCGCCACCTCCGTGCTCGCCGCGCCGCTCGTCGCCGCGCTGGGCACCGACGCCCAGAAGGGCGCCCTGCTCCCGGCCCTCGCCCGGGGCGAAAAAACCGCCACCCTCGTGGTGCCCGGCGCCGGGCTCGCCCTCGCGCTCGGGCTCACGGGCGCGAGCGCGGACAGCGCGTGGGCCGGGGGAGGCCGGGCCGGGGGCGTGCAGGCCCGGCAGGCGGCGGACGGCTGCTGGCGGCTGTACGGGGAGGCCGCGCAGGTGCTCGACGGGCACGGCGCGCACCTGCTCCTGGTCGCCGCGCACACCGGCGGCTTCGCCCGCAGCCGCACCCTGCTGTTCCTCGTGGACGGCGAGGCCGCCGGGCTGCGTCGCACCCGGCAGACCACCCTGGACGAGACCCGCACCCAGGCTCGCGTGCAACTCCGGGACGTTGAGGGCGAGTTGCTGGGGGACGACGACGCTCTCGACATCCACGCGGCGCTCGCCTCCGTCGGACGCGTCGCCGCCGCCTGCCTGGCCGCCGAGGCGGTCGGGGCCGCGGACGAGGCGCTGGCGCGGACCGTGGCGTACGTCAAGGGGCGCGAGCAGTTCGGGCGGGCCATCGGGTCCTTCCAGGCGGTCAAGCACCGGCTCGCCGACCTGTACGTCCAGGTGCAGGCGGCCAGATCGGCGGCGTACTACGCGGCCTGGGGCCCCGGCGCAGGCGTCCTCGCGCTCGCACAGGGCCTCGATGCGCTGCGTGCCACCGCCGCCGAAGCCGTACAGCTGCACGGCGGCATCGGCTTCACCTGGGAGCACGAGGCGCACCTCTACTTCAAGCGGGCCGCCTCCGACGACCTGCTCTTCGGGCCGGTGCACCGGCTGCGCGCCCACGCCGCCGAGCAGGCCGGACTCTTCGCCCCCATCTCCGCCCCCGCCCCTGCCCCCGCTGCCACTGCCGAGACCGAGGTGCCGGCGTGACGCCCACGCCCGCACGGACCACGCCCGCACGGATAGCGCCCGGGGTGCGGTTCGTGCAGAGGGTGTCGTCGACCCGTACGTTCGCGCGGCTCGCCCCGCACGTCATCCCGGCCCTGGACCGCGCCGTCCACCGCCTCACCCGCGGCAGGGTCATCCTCAGCGCGCAGATGCTGCCCGGCGTCGTCCTGACCGCTCGCGGCGCCAGATCGGGTCTGCCGCGCACCACGCCGCTGGCCTGCATGCCGGAGGGCGCTCGGGGGACATGGGTGCTCATCGGGTCCAACTTCGGACGCCCCGGGCATCCGGCGTGGACCGGGAACCTGCTCGCGCACCCGGACGCGGAGATCAGCTGGGAGGGCCGGGTTATTGCGGTGCGGGCCCGGCTGCTCGAAGGGGAGGAACGCGCGGCGGTCTGGCGCGCGGCCCTCGACTTCTGGCCGCCGTACGCCACTTACCAGTCCCGCATCGAGCGCGAGATCCGGCTCTTCCGCCTGGAGCGCAGGGCTGGACCATGAGCAACCGGGCGGGCAGACGGGAACGCCGACGGCGGTCGCCCCTGTGACAGGGTGAACCGCCGTCGGCGCGACAGGACTTGCCAGGGCCGATGGGCTCGCGTTACTTCGTCGGCTTCTTGCCCGTGATGCCCAGGTAAACCAACAGCGCGAGGTTCGGTCGGAGTTCGGCCTGCTTGACGCCCCAGGTCTGGAAGCCCTTCTGGTGCGAGGCCACCGAAGCGAGCATCGCGACGAGGGAGCCCGCCATCGCCGCGGGGCTGACGTCCTTGTCGACCTTGCCCTTGGACTGGAGCTCGGTGACCGCGTCCGTAAGGGAGTTGGTGACGGAGTTCAGGATCTTCATGCGGATCTTGTAGAAGCGTTTGTCGCCCTCGGCCGCGCCGAGGTCGACGACCCGCAGGATCGCGTCGTTCTTGCGCCAGAAGTCGAGGAAGCCCTCCACCAGCTCCTCCGCCGTCTGCCAGCCGGCCCGCCCGACCCAGGAGCGGCCCTCGACCAGAGCGGTCAACCCGGCGCCCTCCTTGGCCATTTCCTCCGCGACCTCCAGGACGGCGCCCTCGACGTCGGGGAAGTACTGGTAGAAAGTCGCGGGTGAAGTGCCCGCCTTCCGGGCCACGTCGATGACTTTCACGTCCCGGTAGGGCGACGAGCTGAGCATCTCACTGAGGCAGCCGAGCAGCTTCTGCCGTGTCGCCTGACCGCGTCGGCCGGCCACGCGGCCGTCGACGGTGCGTACTTGTCCTGTCATGCCGTCAGCTTACCGAGGGGTGATCGGAGCGC
Organism: Streptomyces sp. NPDC048416; assembly: GCF_043200435.1. Lineage (NCBI taxonomy): Bacteria > Bacillati > Actinomycetota > Actinomycetes > Kitasatosporales > Streptomycetaceae > Streptomyces > Streptomyces sp. NPDC048416. The sequence continues at coordinate 31,455 of NZ_JBICXU010000019.1, read as the reverse complement.
TATTCGGCCGAGTGCAAATGGGGGCCCGGGGCGGTACGCCCCCGTGGACGCGGGGAGCGGGCGCGGCCGGCCCGGAGCGCGGGCGTCCAGGTCCCGCTCGAAGGCCCCCGGGTCCGCCGACCGCCGCCGCCCCCTGTCCGCCGGCCCCGGTCCGCTCACCGCCGACCGCCCGGGTCCGGGGTCGCCACTCCAATGGTGTTATCAACACCCTGTGGACAACTTTGGTGGACAAGCCGTGCGGCGCCCGGGCCGTCGCCCCGCTCAGCGCCGAAAAGGAACCATATGTTCGACATGTGCGCCCGCGCCGTACGCGCGTCACCCTTAGCGTGGCCCCGATGCTCCGGTCCCGATGCGACCCCGCGACGGGCACCCCAGGAAGGAATCAGGCGCATGGGCGGATATCCGGAAGGCGCGCCGTGCTGGGCCGAGGCCTCGCTGTCCGACGTGGCGGCCGGCAGGAGGTTCTACGGGGAGCTCTTCGGCTGGACCTTCGACGAGGACACCGGCGACGCCCGCTACGGGCAGTACACCAACGCCTACAGGGACGGACGACGCGTCGCGGCCCTCCAGCCCAAGCGGGACGGCCGGATGCCGACCACCTGGACCGTGTACTTCGCCACCCCCGACGTCCGCGCGCTCGCCACCCGGATCCGTGCGGCCGGCGGCCAGGTCATCACCGACCCGATGCCGGTGCCGCCGCACGGCACCATGGCCGTCGCGGCCGACCCGGGCGGCGCCGTCTTCGGACTGTGGCAGGCCGACGCGCACGCCGGCTTCGAGCTCAGCCGCCGGCCCGGATCGTTCTGCTGGACCGAGGTCTACACCCGCGACAAGGACCAGGCCGACGCGTTCTACGAGGCCGTCTTCGGCTACCTGGGGGGCAGCGCGGGCAGCGCCGAGATGCTGGGCGCCGACATCCGCACCTGGTCCCTGCCCGGCACCGAACCGGGCCCCGGCACCGCCGTCGGCGCCCGCAGCCTCATGTCGCAGGCCTTCCCCGCGGCCCTGCCCGACCACTTCCTCCTGTACTTCCTCGTCGAGGACTGCGATGCGACGGCCGCCGCCTGCACCCGCCTGGGCGGCCGCGTCAGGGCCGAACCTTTCGACATCCCGTACGGGCGGATGGCGGTCCTCAACGACAACCAGGGCGCCACCTTCGCCGTTCTGCGGGGCACGGACGCGTAACCGCGCGGCGCGCGCCCGGGGTGTCCCGGATCGGGGTGAGACATCCCGGTCTCGACCCGGGTTGGCCACCGGCCACCTCCGGCAGGGAGAATCGGGGTGCCGCGTGAGACGCTGCACGGGGCCGCATTCATGCACGGCCCGTACGGGGAGGTGGCAGGGCAAGTGGAGCAGCTGACGCAGCACGACCCGAGGCGGATCGGCCCCTTCGAGGTGCTGGGACGACTCGGTGCCGGCGGCATGGGGCTGGTCTATCTGGCACGCTCGGCATCGGGCCGCCGCGTCGCCATCAAGACGGTGCGCACCGAACTCGCCGAGGACCAGCTCTTCCGGGTCCGCTTCACCCGCGAGGTGGAGGCGGCCCGCGCGGTCAGCGGCTTCTACACCGCGGCCGTCGTCGACGCCGACCCGCGCGCGCCCGTCCCCTGGCTGGCCACCGCCTACGTACCGGCGCCCTCGCTCGAAGAGATCGTGAACGAGTGCGGGCCGCTGCCCGCCCAGGCGGTGCGCTGGCTCGCGGCCGGCATCGCCGAGGCGTTGCAGTCCATTCACGGCGCCGGCCTCGTGCACCGCGACCTGAAGCCGTCCAACGTCCTCGTGGTCGAGGACGGGCCGCGCGTGATCGACTTCGGCATCGCGTCCGGGGTCTCCAACACCCGCCTGACCATGACGAACGTGGCCGTGGGCACCCCCGCGTACATGTCGCCCGAGCAGGCCAAGGACTCGCGCAGCGTCACCGGGGCCTCGGACGTCTTCTCGCTGGGCTCCACCCTCGTCTTCGCGGCGACCGGGCACGCCCCCTTCCACGGCGCCAACCCGGTCGAGACCGTGTTCATGCTGCTGCGCGAAGGCCCCGACATCACCGGCCTGCCGGACGAGCTGCGCCCGCTCATCGAGTCCTGCATGCAGATGGAACACCCCAACCGGCCGTCCCCCGAAGACCTCCAGGCCCAGCTCGCACCCCACCTGTTCGCCTCGGGATCGGACGACAGCGGCACGGCGTCGGCCTGGCTGCCGCCCCGCTCGGTCGCCATGATCGAGCAGCGCAGGGGCGGCGGCCGCATGCAGCTCCTCGCCCCGCCCGCCGCCGACCCCGCGCCCCGGCCGGCCCCCCGCTCCGACAGGCCGGCCCCGCAGCTGCCACCCCGCCCCGCCGACCCCCCGTACGCGGCGCGGCACGGCGGCTCGTCCGTGACCCATCCGCCCGTCCACACCGACGATCCGGTGCGGCTGCCCGGCGCCAAGGTGCCGATCGGGCCGGGCCCCCGCGTCGCCGACGCGACCCGCGGCGCCGTCGACGCCGGGCCCGCCACCGGCTGGGTCCGCAGGCCGGGTGCGCACGCCGCCGGCGCCGCGCCGAGCGCGCCCGTGCCGCAGCCCGCCGCTTCGCCGGAGGCGCCCGGCCGCTGGCGCCCCTGGCGTTTTCGCATGTCGAACGACGTGTGGGGGACGCCCGCCGTCGCGGGCGACCTGCTGTACGTGACGTCCTTCGAAGTGCACGCCCTGGGCGTGGGCACCGGCCGCCGTCAGTTCAAGACACGCGACGTCGCCTGGGCGATGGCCGTGGAGGCCGGCCGCATCCACGCATCCGACGGACCCACCCTGTACGCCCTGGACGCGAGCGACGGCGGCGAGCTGTGGCGGCTCCAGGCGGACGCCTGGGTGTACTCCCTCAAGGCCGACCGCGGCACCGTGATCACCGGGACCCGCGGTGGTGGCGTGCAGGCCTGGGAGGCCGCCAACGGCGAGCAGCTGTGGGCGATCTCCGGAGCCCAGAGCGACTTCGAGACGCCCGAGGCCGGGCCCGCCATCCACGACGGCACGGTCTACGTCTGGCAGGACGCCCGGCTGCGCGCCCTCGACGCCCGTACCGGCGCCGAGCGGTGGTCCTACCCGATCGGCGACGCGGCCTCCTGCGGCGGCGTCCCGATCCGGATCGCGCCCGCCCAGGACGGCTACGTGTACGTCGCGGCCGGCACCCGTGTGCTCGCCGTCGACATCGCATCGGGCCACGTCCGCTGGCACTTCGAGGCCCCGGCGGTCTTCCTGTGCCCGCCCACGTTCGCGCCGGGCCCCGCGGTCGCCGGCGGCGGCGTGTACCTCGCCGACTACCTCGGCACCGTGTACGCCCTGGACGCCTCGACCGGCAAGGACCGCTGGCGCATCGCCACCGAGTCCCGCAACTCCGTCGAGCCGGTCCTGGTGGCCGACGGCAACGTCCACGTGGGCAGCGGCAACGCGCTCTACACCCTGGACGCCATCACCTCGACCCCCAAGTGGCGCTTCGCGGCGGGCGGCCCGGTGGTCGGCACCCCCGTGGTCGCCGACGGCCGCATCCACTTCGGCTCCGCCGACCACTGCCTCTACACCCTGGACGCGGCCGGCGGACAGCTGCGCTGGAAGCTCGCCACCGGCGGCGAGATCAGCGGATCTCCCGTCGTACGCAACGCAGTTGTGTACGCGTGCAGCAAGGACCGCTGCGTGTACGCGCTGGACGCGGTGAAGGGAACAGCCACATCGGGCTCCCGCTGAGCGGCGCCCATGACGTACTGTGGCGCACGCCCGTACGGGCCCGTACCGCGTCGCATAGCCACACCGTGCAGGTGGCCGCGCCGGAGCGAGCAGTACGGCCGAACCGGCCCGCACGGCTCCGTACACGCCCGTACGGAGCGGGCCCCGAGCGAGGAGGTGAGACCCATTACCGCAGCAGCAGGCAGGGTGCTCTCTCCTCGTGACCGTACGGTCGGCCGCTGAAACAGGTGACCGCGTGAGCGCCCTTCGGTATCCGAAAGGCCTTGTCCCGCATGTCAGTTGAACCGCTTTCCCCCGCCACCCTCGTGACCCGCCTGCGCGCCGCGGGCTGTGTGTTCGCCGAGGACGAGGCCGAGTTGCTGCTCGCCACGGCCCGGCATCCCGCCGAACTCGCCGCGATGGTGGAGCGCAGGGTCTCGGGGCTGCCCCTCGAACACGTCCTGGGCTGGGCGGAGTTCCACGGCCTGAGGGTGGCCGTCGACCCCGGGGTCTTCGTGCCGCGCCGACGCACCGAGTTCCTGGTGCGGCAGGCGCTGGCCGCCGCGGACGCGTCCCGCCCCGTCGTGGTCGTGGACCTGTGCTGCGGCTCCGGTGCGCTCGGCGCGGCGCTCGCCACGGCGCTGCCTCTGGCCGAACTGCACGCCGCCGACATCGAGCCCGCCGCCGTGCGCTGCGCCCGCCGCAATGTGGCCCCCCTCGGCGGCCGCGTCCACGAGGGCGACCTGTTCGCCCCGCTCCCGCGGCGACTGCGCGGCCGGATCGACATCCTGACGGCGAACGTTCCCTACGTGCCGTCCGACGAGGTCGGTCTGCTGCCCCCAGAGGCCCGCGACCACGAGCCGCTGGTCGCCCTGGACGGCGGCTCGGACGGCCTCGACATCATGCGCCGCGTCGCCCTGGCCGCGCCGGGCTGGCTCGCCCCCGGCGGCACCCTGCTCGTGGAGACCAGCGAACGGCAGGCACCGGACGCGCTCACGGCGATGTCCGCGGGCGGCCTGCACGCCCGCCTGGTCACATCGGAGGAGCTGTACGCGAACGTGGTGACGGGGGTGCGGGAGCCGTCGTGACGCGGGCGTGATGGGGGTACGGGCCCCCGTCGTGACGGGGGCGCGGGGGAGGCGGGGCCTGCGGGCCCCGCCGGACAGGACGTCGAGGACACGAGCGACCCGGGCCCCTATCGGCGCCTCTATCGGCGCGGCGGTGCGCCCGGAGGTTCCTGCGGGGGCGCGTCGGGGTGCCCGTGCGGGTGCCCGTGGGGGCGCTCGGGAGGCGGTTCGTACGGGGACTCGTACGGGCGCTCTGCGGACCCCGTGCGGCGGGCGTCGTACCCGCCCTCGCCCCCGCCGTCCTCACCTTCGTACCGGGGCTCGCGCCCCGACTCGTACCTGGACTCGTGTCCCTGCGACTCGTCGTACCCGGCATCGCCACCCGGCGCGTACCCAGCCTCGCGCCCCGGCCCGCCGTGCCCGGCCCCGGCACCGCGCTCGGCGCGGCCCTCACCAGGGCCTCCGGCGCCGCGCTCGTACGGCGCGTCCACGGCCGGCACGCGGGAACGGGTCCGCGACGGTTCGACGCGGCGGCCCGCCATCAGGGCGGCCCCCAGCAGCATCACCAGGCCACCGCCCAGCGCCAGCGCGACCCCCTGGCCCATGCCCTTGCCGGACGAGTCGACGGTGAGGCTGCCCGCGGCCTGGCCCTGCCGCACCATCCACAGCACGGTGAACCCGAGCACGACGACTGCGGCGACGACCACCAGCGCACGGGAGCGCAGCACCAGTGCCACCAGGGTCACCAGCGCCGCGAAGGCGAACGGGAGCAGCAGCGAACCGGCCACCGCAGCCTTGTCGGGCGAGATGCCCGAGAACAGGTCGTCGATGCGGTAGGCGCTGCCGTGACGGCCGTCGTACCAGGCACGGAAGGGACTCCAGACGGCGGCCGCCGCTCCGACGAGAGCGAGGATCGAGCCGATGACATTGCGGACCATCTCCGGCCCTCCTAACAGGCGGCTCTCCTTGCCGACGCTACGCCCGGTGGGCACACCCCGCTACCCGGGGCGGCACACGTTCTCCGCCACGCGCCCGCGCTTCCCGCACATAACCCCTGCGGCTGCCACGGACCCCGCTGTTAGGGTGTCGGCCGGTCTTCGGAGGGGGTAGGACGGTGTTCCGTCGAGGGATGAAGTGCACGGCCGTACTGGCGGGGATGGTGTTCGCCCTGACCGGATTCTCCAGCCACGGCCATGGCCACGGCCACGGGTCGAGCTCGGGCGGGGGGTGCTCCAACTCCCGCAAGAGCAACGGAAGTTCGGGCACGAGCAACAGCGCGAGCGGCAGCACAGGCAGTGGCAGCACGAGCGGTACGAGTGACAGCCCCAGTGACAGCCCCAGCTACGGCTCGGGCTCCAGCGGCTCCAGCGGCTCCACCGGATACAACGGCAACCGCTACGGCACCAGCACGACCGGTACCACGACCGGTACCACCACCGGCACCGGCACCGGCTCCGGTGGGCGCTCCAGCACCGGCACCGCGCCCACCCTCACCTCGGTCGTCACCCAGTGCGTCTCGGCGGCCGACGGCGTGAACAGCTCCACGGTGCGGGTGAGCATGGGCAGCGGCAGCGCCACCGGCAGCCGCCGCTACGAGGTGCGGGTCACGTTCTATGACGCGAGCGACGCCACCGTCGACGAGGGGACCGCCTCGGTGTCCCTGTCCCCGAACGGTTCCCGGGACGTCGAGGTGCCGATGAGCCACCCCGCCCTGATCGGCAAGGTGCACGGCTGCAAGGCGTCGGTGAGCCGCCTCTGACCCGCGCCAGCCCCGGGGGTGCGCCCCGGGGGTGCGCCCCGCGCTCAGCGCGTACGGAAGTCCTTCGAGCGGCGGGTCGCGAACAGCTCCGTCTGCCGCTCGGGCGGCAGGTTTCCGAGCGCCACGAAGGCCGGCGCGCGGGAGTGGGCCTGGGTGAGGGTGGCCTCCTTCGCGGCCCACACCGACCGTACCGTCCCCTGCACGGCCTCGGTCGGGAACGAGGCGATCGTCTCCGCGCAGCGCACGGCCGCGCTCAACTCGCCGCCGGGCACGGTCACTTCGCTCACGAAGCCGATCTCGTACGCCCGCCGCGCCGACATCCGCTCGGCCGTGCCCATCAGCGCGAGCCGGGCCGCCTCGCCGTGCGGCATCCGCAGGGCCAGGTACATCGACTCGTACGCGCTGACCATCCCGTACGTCGTGTGCGGGTCGAAGAACGTGGCGTCATCGGCGGCGATCACGAACTCCGCCTCGCCCAGCAGGTAGAACGCCCCGCCGCAGGCCATCCCGCGCACCGCGGCGACCACCGGTTTCCACAGGTCGTTGGCCTTCGGCCCGATCGTGAGCAGGGGATCGTCGGTGGAGTACGGGGACGAGGGCTGGGGCACCTGGGCCGAGCGGTCGATGCCGGTGCAGAACGCCCGCTCTCCGGCGCCCGTCACCACGACCGACCTGACCGTGTCGTCCGCCCGCAACTCGTGCCATGTGTCGGCCAGTTGGGCGGCGGTCGCCAAGTCCACGGCGTTCAGGCGTTCGGGCCGGTTCAGGGTGACGACGGCGACACCGGTCTCCTTGTCGCGGGTCACCAGGACGTTCACGCGCGCTCCAGGAGCCAGCGCGGCACGGTCACTCCGTCGACCTCGGTGAACGCGACCTGCACGCGTGCGCCGATGCGCAGACGCGCAGGGTCGACGGAGTCGAGCGCCGCGTCCGGTGCAGCGACCACGTTGCCCACCAGGCGGATCAGCGGGTCCTCGGCGAGCTCGACGACGACGGCGTTGTAGGGGGCCATCGCCGCGTAGTCGGGCAGCAGCGGGGGGTGCGGGAAGACGTACGACCAGACGCGGCCGCGCCCCGAGACGCGGCGCCATTCGCTGGCGAAGGACTGGCAGTGCGGGCAGCACGGCCGGGGCGGGAAGCGCAGCCGGCCGCAGTCGGGCGCGGCGCACGCCTGCACGCGCAGCTCGCCCCGCGCGGCGTACTCCCAGAACGGGGCGCCGTCGTCGTCGGGCACGGGTGTCAGCATCTCTCAACTCCTCAGCAGAATCGCGGAGGTGGGCACGCCCTCGCCCGCGGTGACCAGGCAGGTGGCGGCGTTCGGCACCTGGGCGGTGCTGATGCCGCGCAGTTGCTTCACGCCCTCGTTGATGAGGTTGAACCCGTGGACGTAGGCCTCGCTGAGGCCGCCGCCCCCGGTGTTGATGGGCAGCCGCCCGCCGATCTCCAGGGCGCCGCCCTCGGTGAAGGCCGCGCCCTCGCCGCGCCCGCAGAAGCCGTAGCCCTCCAGGGAGAGTGGGATGAGCGGGGTGAACGCATCGTAGATCTGCGCGACGTCGACGTCGTCGGGCCCGAAGTCGGCCTGTTTCCACAGGTGTCGGGCCGCGGTCCAGGCGGGGCCGGTCAGCGGGTCGTCGTTCCAGTAGTTGACCATGCCGTGGTGCTGGGCGGGCAGGCCCTGGGCGGCGGAGTGCACGTACACCGGCTTCTGCCGGCAGTCGCGGGCCCGCTCGGCGGAGACTACGACACACGCCAACGCGCCATCTGTTTCGAGGCAGTTGTCGAAGAGGCAGAGCGGGTCGCTGATCCAGCGGGAGGTCATGTACATCTCGCGGGTCAGCGGCCGTTCGTACATCATCGCGGCCGGGTTCTGGTTGGCGCGGTTGCGGCAGGCGAGGGCCACGTTGAAGAGGTGGTCGCGGGTGGCGCCGTACTCGTGGAAGTAGCGGCGGGCCAGCATGCCGATCTCGTCGGCGGGCCGCAGCAGGCCGAACGGGCGGGTCCACTGGCCCGGGGTGGGAAGCTGAACGGCCGTGTTCTTCCAGGGCCTTGGCCCACTGCCGCGCTTGCGCGAGCGCCAGGCGACGCCGACGTCGGCCTGTCCGGTGGCGATCGCGGCGGCGAGGTGCCCGACGGTCGCACACGAACCGCCGCCGCCGTAGCCGACCTTGCTGAAGAAGGTCACGTCCCCCGCGCCGATGGACTTGGCGACCTCGACCTCGTCGGTCTCCTCCATCGTGTACGAGGCGAACGCGTCCACCTCGGACGGGCTGATGCCCGCGTCGTCGAGCGCCGCGATGATCGCCCGGCACGCCAAGGTCTTCTCGGATTCCGGCAGGTGCTTGGCGAACGGCGTCTGCCCGATCCCGACGATGGCTGTCGCGTCCTTCAGAGTGGCCATGGCCCCACCTCCACGAGCGTCACCAGTACTGACAGCGCAGGAGGCTACAGCTAATCTGACGGTTAGTCAGCTGGCGTGCGGGCGGAGGGGCTTTCGATGGGGCTTTCGATGCGCGGGGACCTGGAGTGGGGCACGATCGCGAAGCTGGTACGCAGCGCGGCCGAGCGCTACGGCGACCGGGAGGCGGTCGTCGAGGGCCGCGGCCGCATCTCGTACGCGGAGCTCGGCGAGCGGGTCGAGCGGGCCGCCGCCGCATGCGTCGCGGCCGGGGTCGCGCCGGGGGACCGGGTCGCCCTCTGGGCCCCCAACACCGGGGACTGGATCGTCTCGGCGCTCGGCGCGGTGAGCGCGGGCGCGGTGCTCGTGCCGCTGAACACGCGGTTCAAGGGCGCGGAGGCGGCGTACGTCCTGGAGAGCAGCCGGGCGAAGCTCCTGTTCATCACCGGCACCTTCCTCGGCACCTCCTATGTGGCCTCGCTGCGCCGCGCGACGGCCGAGGGGCCCGGCTCGGGCCCGCTGCCCTCCCTGCCGCATCTGGAGCAGGTGGTGGTCCTCTCCGACGACGCCCCGGACGCCTTCCGCACCTGGAAGGACTTCCTGGCCGACGGGGAGGGCGTAGCGCGGGCGGAGACGGCGGCCCGCGCGGACGCCATCTCGCCGCACTCCCCCTCCGACATCGTCTACACCTCCGGCACCACCGGCCGCCCCAAGGGCGCGGTGATCACCCACGCCCAGACGCTGCGGTGCTATGCGATCTGGGCCGGCCTCGCGGGCCTGCGCGAGGGCGACCGCTATCTGATCGTGAACCCGTTCTTCCACACCTTCGGCTACAAGGCGGGCATCATCGCCTGCCTGATGCGGGGCGCGACGATGGTGCCGCAGCCGGTGTTCAACGTCGACACCGCGCTCGCCAACATCGCCGCCGAACGCATCTCGGTCCTGCCGGGCCCGCCCACCCTGCACCAGGCGCTCCTGGACCACCCCGCCCGCGACCAGCACGACCTGAGCGCGCTGCGTCTCGTGGTGACCGGCGCGGCGGTCGTCCCGCTGCGCCTGGTGGAGCGCCTTCGGGGCGAGCTGGGTGTGGTCACCGTCCTGACCGCGTACGGGCTCTCCGAGGCGAGCGGCATCGTGACGATGTGCCGCCGCGGCGACCCGGCGGACGTCATCGCCGCGACCTCGGGCCGCGCGATACCCGGCACGCAGGTGCGGGTCCTGGCCGCCGCCCCGGGCGAGCCCGGCGAGGTCCTGGTCCGTGGCTTCCATGTGATGCGGGGCTATTTCGAGGACCCGGCGCAGACGGCCGAGGTGATCGACGAGGACGGCTGGCTGCGCACCGGCGACATCGGCGTCCTGGACGACGCGGGCAACCTGCGCATCACCGACCGGATCAAGGACATGTTCATCGTCGGCGGCTTCAACGCCTACCCGGCGGAGATCGAACAACTGCTGGACCTGCACCCCGAAGTGGCCGACGTCGCCGTCATCGGCATCCCGGACCCCCGCCTCGGCGAAGTGGGCCGCGCCTACGTGGTGCGCCGCCCCGGCTCCCCCTTGACGGCGGACGACCTGATCGCCTGGTCCCGCCGCGAGATGGCGAACTACAAGGTGCCGAGGGAGGTCGAGTTCGTCCCCGGACTCCCGCGCAACGCGAGCGGGAAGGTGATGAAAGGGGAACTGCGGGGCGGTTACCGGTCAGCTGGGTGAGGCCGTCACCTGGAGGACGTACACGCACGGGTGCCGCACCATGGTCAGGTGGAGGAACGTGCCGCCGGGCACGAAGGCGGTCTGCACACCGTCTCCCACTCCTTGATGGCGCGTGCCGTGCAGGTGCAGAGACGCTGCTGCTCGCACGATCTCGGCGGCGCGCAGGCATACCTCTGGGTGCGCGACACGCGGTTCACGGGGTTGCCCCTCACGGCGGGGCACGGAGTGCGGGCGGGCCGCCTCCCGGCACTTCACCGGGACCCGTTCGACCGGATACTCGTCGCCCAGGCGCAAATCGAAGGCATGACCTTGGTGACGCGCGACCAGTGGATCCCGAAGTACGACGTACCGGTGATGCCGGTTTGACGGCGCGGGCCCGCCCCCCAGCGGGCCCGCACCTGCCCTGACGCTCCGGCCGCGGCGGGCTCAGGTGGCGTGGATGTCCTGCGGCGTGATCACCGTGGCGTGGATGTCCAGGGTGCCCGCGGTGACGTGCGGGGCGGCGAGGGCGGGGGTGGCGGCGCCGACCGCCGCCGTTATGACGACGGCGAGCGCGGCGAGCAGGCGGGTGGTGCGGTTCATGGCAACTCCAGGTGCTGTGCGGGGTGTTGGTCGTGTGTGACGTCGGTGTCAACCGTATGCATGATCGCCCGTCCCGGCGGCGAAGGACCGGCGAATGCCCGGACCGGCGGGCGCGGAGCGGACCGGCCCCGGACATGCGGCGGCCGCGACGGCTCCCCTCCGTGCCGTCGCGGCCGTCCCCCCGTCCCCCGCTCCCCCCGCTCCCCCCGCTGGGAAAAAGCTAGTTGACCGGTTCTGCGGTGGCGTGGACGTCGTCCGTCGAGACCGTGCCGGTGGCCGTCGCGTGGACGTCCAACGGTTTGACGGTGCCCGGCCCCCCGGCGGCGGCCGTCGCGTGCACGTCCAGCGGCTTGAACGTGCCGTCGTCCGCGGTGGTCGTGGCGTGGACGTCCAGCGGCTTGATGACCGGTTCGGTGCTCTTGATGTCGCCCATGGTGGCTCTCCCGTTGGCGGTACTGGTTGATCGGAACGGACCCGTCCGGCCGCTCCCCCGATGGCGTCCGGACGGGTCCTTGGGAGCCGCTCAGAGTAGTACTGCGGCTCTTCGCCCTTCCGCCGGCCCCCCGGCGCCACGGAACGACTGAGTAGAAGAGTGCCGGGCGGCGATAAACGAACGATGAACGGGCAGCCCCGCGCCTATGCGGCGTGCGCGGGGGCCAGCAGCGCGCGGACGGTTTCGGCCTCCGGGGAGCCCAGCGCGTCGAACAGTTCCAGCGACTCCCGCCAGCAGACCTGGGCCCGGCCGCTCTGCCCGATGGCGTCCAGTGCCCGGCCGAGGACCGTCAGGACGTTGCCCCGCCGCCAGTCGCCCCCGATGCCGCGCAGCCGTGTCAGCGCCATCTCCGCATGGGCCGCCGCCTGGGCCGGGCGCCGGGCGGCGAAGTCGACCTCGGCGAGACGGAACAGGGCCATGCCCTCCCACAGGTGCTGGCGGCTGTCCCGGAACACCTCAAGGGCCTCGCGGAGCCGGCGGACCGCCTCGGCGTACTGGCCGTCCTTCGCCAGGGCGAGCCCCAGCGCATAGCGGGCGTTGGCGCCCCGCAGCGAATTGCCGAGCCCGTCGTAGATGTCGATGCCGTTCTGGGCGAGGGCCACCGCGCTGGCCGTGCGGCCCATGGCCAGATGGATCCGCGACAGGTTGCACAGCGCGCTGGCCTCGCCGGGGCGGTCATCGCCCCGCGAGTAGTTCTCGATCGCCGTCGTGAGGTGCTTCTCGCCCTCGCCGTACCGGTTCTGGTAGAGGGCGACGACACCCCGGATGTTGGGGGCCCAGCAGCCGGGAAGCGGGTCCTCGGCGAGCTCGGACAGGCGCATGCCCTCCGCCGCGTCCAGGTCCGCCTGGTCGAAACCGCCCGCCGTGTGCCGGGCGTTGGCCAGCGCGGTCAGGACGCGGCCCTCCGCCCGTACGTCCCCGTGGGTGTGGGCGGACGCCTGGAGCGCGGTGCCACTGGCCACGTACTCCTTGGAGTTGGTGCCCGATTCCGCGAGGTCGAGGGCGGCCCAGAGCAGGTCCACGGCCCGGCGCAGGAAGGCAGGACGGCTCGCTGCCTGCCGTACGCAGGCGAGGAGCGGGACGGCCTCCGCGTACATCCAGTCCTGGGCGGCGTGGGGCTCGTCGAAGCGCACACCGGGGCGCCCGGTCGGCTCCAGGTGGTCCACCAGGCGGTCGCCCGGGCGTTCCAGCGCGTACACGCCCGCGGCCGTCGCCAGATAGAAGTCGAGCAGCCGCGACAGGGCCAACTCCTGCTCCTGCGGCGGCAGTTCGTCGCGCTCGGCGCACGAGCGGGCGTACAGCCGCACCAGGTCGTGGTAGCGGTAGCGGCCCGGCGCGGCGGACTCCACGAGGGATGTGTCGACCAGGGACTCCAGCAGATCCTCGGTCGCCTGCTCGGGCAGGTCGAGGACGGCCGCCGCGGCGGCCAGGGAGATGTCGGGCCCGTCGGGCAGGCCCAGGAGGCGGAAGGCGCGGGCCTGGGCGGGCTCCAGCTGGCCGTAGCCGAGCTCGAAGGTGGCCTTGACCGCGAGGTCGCCGGCCTGGAGCTCGTCAAGGCGACGCCGCTCGTCCGCGAGCTTCGCCGCCAGCACGGAGACCGTCCAGGTGCGGCGCGAGGCGAGCCGGGAGGCCGCGATGCGGATGGCGAGCGGCAGGAAGCCGCAGGCGGCGACCACGTCGAGGGCCGCCTCGCGCTCCGCCGATACGCGCTCGGCGCCGACGATCCTGGTGAACAGCTGCAACGCCTCGTCGGGGGACATCACGTCCAGGTCGACGAGGTGCGCGCCGGCCAGGTCGACCATCCGGTTGCGGCTGGTGACGAGGGCGGCGCAGCCCGCGGTGCCCGGCAGCAGCGGCCGGATCTGCGCCGCGTCGCGGGCGTTGTCGAGCAGCACCAGGACCCGGCGGCCGTCGAGTGTGGAGCGGAACAGGGCCGCGCGCTCCTCCATCGAGTCGGGGATCGCCGGGTCGGGTGTGCCGAGCGCGCGCAGGAAGGCGCCGAGCACCGTCTCGGGTTCGGTGGCCTGCGCGCCGGCGCCCTGGAGGTCGATGTAGAGCTGCCCGTCGGGGAAGTGCGGGCGGGCCGCGTGGGCCACGTGCACGGCGAGCGTGGTCTTGCCGACGCCGCCGATGCCGGCCAGCGCGGAGACCGCCATGACCGTGGTCTCGGCGCCGGCGAGCCGCGAGGTGAGCTCGCGTACGAAGGAGGCGCGCCCGGTGAAGTCCGGTACGGAAGCGGGCAGTTGGGCGGGCCGTACCGGAGCCGGGGCGGAGGCGGGCGCGTCGGCTGGTGGCCGGGCCAGGTCCTCGTCGGCCTGGAGGATGCGGTGCTGGAGGCGGGCGAGCTCGGGCCGGGGGTCCACGCCGAGCTCGTCGGCGAGCAGCCGCCGCGTGTCCGCGTACACCGCGAGCGCTTCGGCCTGGCGGCCGCTGCGGTACAGGGCCAGCATCAGCAGTTCGCGCAGCCGCTCGCGCAGCGGGTGCGCGGCGGTCAGCGCGGTCAGCTCGGAGACGGCCACGGCGTGGCAGCCGGCCTCCAGGTCCAGGTCGAGCCGCGCCTCGGTGAGCTGGAGGCGCCACTCCGAGAGCCGGGTGCGCTGGTTCTCCGCGTACGGGCCCGGCACGTTGGCCAGCGGTTCGCCGTCCCAGTGTGCGAGCGCCTTGTTCAGGAGGTCGCGGGCGCGGCCCTGATCGCCGCCGGTCCGCGCCTTCTCGGCGGCGGTGGCCAGCTCCTGCGCCTCGGTGAGGTCGAGGGTGGCGGCGCCGGCCCGGATCGCGTAGCCCCCGGACTCGCTGACCAGGACCCCGGGATCCAGCACCTTGCGCAGCCGGGAGGCGTACGTGCGGAGCGCGGCCAGGGCCTGGGAGGGCGGGTCCTCGCCCCAGATGGCGTCGATGAGTTCGGCGGCGGTGGCGGTGTGGCCCTCGCGCAGGAGCAGGGCGGCGAGCAGGGCGCGCTGCTGCGGGGAGCCGGACGGCAGGGCCTGTTCACCCCGCCAGGCCCGCACCGGTCCGAGTACGCCGAAACGGAGCCCGGCGCCGGATGCCGCCGGGCCGTGCATGTCCGCCGCCTGGACGAGGTGCCCCGCCGCGCGCTGCGGCGGCGGTACCGGAGCGCGCTGCTCCGGTACGCGCGTCCCGCCGTCACGGTCCATAGCTGCCCCCTGTACCCCCGTACTCCTGGATTGCTCCCCGCCAGTCTGCCCTGTCCGGAGGGGTCGCGTCAGCAGCAGGTGACTCTCTGCACAAGGCTTCGACACATGCCCTGCACACTCATCGCAAGCGCTGTCCGTCGTGCGTGGGCCGAGATGCGGTGGCCCGGGCGGGGCGTAGAGCGTGCGCAGATAGCTGACGGATCGTCAGATCCGCTCTACCGTAGGGGGTATGGAGACCTTGGAGACTTTCCCGAAGATCATCTCGGTGGACGACCACACGGTGGAGCCCCCCAACGTCTGGCGGGATCGCCTCCCGTCCAAGTACCGGGACATCGGCCCGCGCATCGTCAGAGCCCCCCTGAAGGAAATGACCTTCCTGGGAGGCAAGTTCGCCCCGGTCATGGGGGCCAAGGGGGACGAAGGACCGATCGGCGACTGGTGGGTGTACGAGGACCTGCACCGCCCCCTCACCCGCCTGGACACGGCGGTCGGCTACGACAGGGACGAGATCCGGCTGGAAGTCATCACGTACGAGCAGATGCGCGAGGGCTCGTACGACGTGCCCGCGCGCCTCGCCGACATGGACGTCAACCACGTCCAGTCCGCGCTCTGCTTCCCCACCTTCCCCCGCTTCTGCGGCCAGACCTTCACCGAGGCGTCCGACCGCGAACTCGCCCTGCTCGGCGTGCGGGCGTACAACGACTGGATGGTGGAGGAATGGTGCGGCCCCGACGCACACGGCCGCCTCATCCCGCTCCCCCTGATCCCGCTGTGGGACGCCGAACTCGCCGCCGCCGAGGTACGCCGCAACGCCGCACGCGGGGCCCGCGCGGTGGCCTTCTCCGAAATACCCCCGCACCTGGGCCTGCCCTCGATCCACACGGACGCCTGGGACCCCTTCCTCGCGGCGTGCGACGAGACCGGCACGGTGATCGCCATGCACATCGGCTCGTCCAGCAAGATGCCCTCCACCTCCCCGGACGCCCCGCCGGCCGTCGGCTCGACCATCACGTTCGCCAACTGCTGCTTCTCGATGGTCGATTGGCTGATGAGCGGCAAGTTCGAACGCTTCCCCAACCTCAAGGTCATGTACGCGGAGGGCCAGATCGGCTGGATCCCGTACATCCTGGAGCGCGCGGACGTGGTGTGGGAGGAGAACCGGGGCTGGGGAGGCGTGGCGGACAAGGTCCACCGCCCCCCGTCCGAACTCTTCACGGACCACGTGTACGGCTGCTTCTTCGACGACGCGTTCGGGCTGCGCAACCTGGACGCGATCGGCGTCGGCAACGTCCTGTACGAAACGGACTACCCGCACTCGGACTCGACATGGCCCAAGTCGAGGGAGGTCGGCGAGGCGCAGATGGGGCACCTGTCGGCGGACGTGGTGGAGCGGATCGTGCGGGGCAATGCGATTGCCCTGCTGGGGCTTACGGGGGAGGGGTTGTGGGCGGGGGCGTAGGCCTGCGGCCCGGCGGTTGGGACGCGGCGGCCTCCCGGCTCAGCCGCATGCCGGCCCGGCACCCCGGACCGGCCGCCGCCGCCGCACGTTCGCCGTACTGTCAGCGCCCCGCCGCGTAGGAGACGAAGGAGGCCCAGGTGCCCGGGGGGACGCTGAGGAGGTCACCGTCGGGGTACTTGGAGTCACGGATGTGGATGGTGCGGGGGGTGGTGGCTACTTCGATGCAGTCGTTGCCGTTACTGCTGCTGCTGTAGCTGCTCTTGAACCAGGCCAGTTCGCGGCCGTCGACGGCGGGGGATTCGTACATCACGATTCGCTTCTCCCGTCACGCGTTGTGGGATGAGGGTTCAGTGGCTGGCCGCGTAGGAGACGAAGGCGTTCCAGGTGCGCGGGGTGACACCGAGGCGGCTGCCTTCGGGGGTCTTGGAGTCGCGGATGTGGATGGTGCGGGGGGTGGTGGCGACCTCGATGCAGTCGTTGCCGTCATTGCTGCTGCTGTAGCTGCTCTTGAACCATGCCAGCTCGACGTTGTCGACGGCGGACTCGCGAATCATGATTCTCCCAGCATTCGCTCGATGAAGTCCCTTGACTCTCCCGGCGTGAGAGCCAGGGATCGGATGATGCCATAGCGCAGTTCCACGATACGTAGCTGGCGGGGATCTGCCACCGGTCGGCCTCCGGAAAGTCCATTTGCGCGGCCCACGGCGGAGCCGTCGCCGAACTTCAGCACCTCGATCAGGCCACCGACTCCGGGATGGTCCCAGCGCGATGTAGGCATCACTTGGAGCTCGACGTTCGGCAACTTTGCTACGTCCAGCAGGCGTTGGAGCTGTTGGCGCAGGACAGCAGCCCCGCCCGTCGGCCGCCGTAGCGTCACCTCCTCTTGAACAAAGCTGAGTTCTGGCAAGGGCGTACGGCTGAAGACTGCCCCTCGGGCCATCCTCGCTGCCACCATCCGCTCCAGCTCATCCGGCGAGTACGCAGGGCGCCACGTCCGCAGCAGCGCTCGCGCATACTCCTCGGTCTGCAACAGCCCATGGATGTTGTGGTTGGCGTACATGCACAGCTCCACCGCCTGGGCCTCCAGCTTGGCCAGCTCGCGCACCTTTTTCGGATACCGGGCGACGGCCACGTCCGCTTTCATCGCCGTGAGGCGGCCACCCGCGCCCAGGACATGCTCGGCCTTGTCCAGGTACTCCGGGCGCGGGATCCGGCGCCCGCCCTCCACCTTGAACACCAGATCCTCGCCGTACCCGATCGCCGCGCCGAACTCCGCCGCCGTCAATCCGGCGCTCTCACGCCAGAGTTTGAGCTGGCGCCCGACCGTCGCCGCCACCGCGCAAGCCTCTTCGTCCGGGTCCGTACCCCAGTCGTCACTCATCCGCACCCACCTCCGAGCGAAGCCGTACCCCCGGACAGCCGGGACGCCACCGGACAGAGCCGGGACAGAAACTTTGCGTACCCGCGCGATCACTGGTCAGGGTAGACGGGTGTGGCCACGCTGAGTGATGTGAAAGAAGAAATCGCCCCAGAGGTACGTAAGTTCAGCGTCCAGCTCTCCTGTACGCGGCGGGGTGCCCGGATCGCCCGGGTGCTCACGGTCGAGCAACTGCGCAGGTGGGGAAGGGAGTTCGGGGACGCCCAGTGCGTCGTGGGTGAGCTGGCGGCCAATGCGGCACTGCACGGGCGCGTACCGGGGCGGGACATGCGGCTGGTGCTGAGGGACGACGGGGCAACGCTGCGGATCGAGGTGGTGGATGCGCAGGGTGACCGGCTGCCCGTCGCACGGGAGGAGCCGTGGGGCGAGTCGGGCCGGGGGCTGCTACTTGTGGCGGCGTACGCCACCCGCTGGGGCGTCCTCGCAGGCCCGGGCCCGTGCAAGACGGTGTGGGCGGAGCTGCCCGCGAGGTCGGGTGACGGCGCGGGCGGGGGCGGCGCGCAGCCGTACGCGGAGAGCTGCGAGGGCGGAGTCCGACCGTTCCAGGGCCACCGCGCCGCCCCGGCCGGTCGCTGAACCGGCGTTGCACCCAAGCAATCCTTGAGAGGGAGACGGGCGTTGGGGCCAGAGGGGGGCGAACAGGCGGCATGGGCCGGCCGACTCGGCCGGCCAAACGGCACCCGTTGTGAACCGGTGCGCGACCCCGGTCGTACCCGCGCGTACCTCTGGAGTCGCAGACCGCGAAGGTCTCCCCCGCCTGGAGACGGGGCCCGTTGCCGCCCCGGGCGTGATGTGGCGGGAGTGCGGCGTCGGGAGAGTGGGAGCCGTCCGATTGACCCGCCTACTACCTGAGGACCGTTATGAACCGCCGTACGAAGACCGCCGTGCTCGGTGTCACGCTTCTGCTCACCGCTGCTGTGGCAACGGGATCCGCCGACGCGTCCGGTGGCGACCGGCGGGAGGCCGCCGCACTGACCGGCACGGCGAAGCTGTACCGGTCGACCGGGGACGACATCACGTTCTCCTTCGATGCGCATCTGGCGGCGAAGGACAACGAAAACCCGCTCCAGGCGACGGGCACCTTCGAGTGGAGCCACTACCGCGACGGCCACGGCGCCTGGGCGAAGGCGAAGGTCAACTGCCTCATCACCGGTGACAAGGTGGCCGTGGTCTCGGGCGTCATCACGGACTCGGACCTGCCCGGCGCCAAGGGAAAGCAGGTCGGCGTCACCGTCCATGACCTCGGCCGCCATGACCGGCTCGGCTACAGCTGGGCCGCGACCGGCTCGCCCGTGGATTCTGGCGACATGCCCAAGTGCGTGAGTTCGGCGCCCTTCGAGAAGGTCAAGCAGGGCACGGGTGACTACACGGTGGTCCCGTGGCAGCCGAAGCTGTAGCCCCGTCATCTGGAAGGCCAAACCGAGCTCGGCCGGCGCGGCCGCCCTGCGCTCGCGCGCCCGACCGCCGGGGTGCGTCCTTCCCCGGCATGTGAACGCCGCCGCACCGGGCGTGGTGTTTGAGTACGCGTACTCATGAGGGGTCACCCCGCTCCCTTTAGCGTGACGCGGGCAGAGACGAGGCGCACGAGGGGGAGGGGGCGGGTGAGTTCGGTCGAGGCGGAGTGGGCCCAGCTCAGCGGAGTGGGCCCAGCTCAAACGGGACGCCGTGGGCCGGGCGGCGTTCACCGGCCCGATGAGGACGCCGTCCCGAGCCCCGGCCTTCCTTCTGTGCGTTGCCCTCATGGGCGCTGACCGGATGCGGTACGGGTGGCTCCACGGGTTCCTCGGAGGTCCCCTTCGCGGGCATCGGCACGACGCCCGACGCGGCCGATGCGATGGAGAAGGCGTCGAGCGAGCTCTACGACGTGATCGCGCGGTCGGATCGGGGCGCCGACAACGGGCTGCGGCGTCGTCACCGCTGACGCGGACGGAACTTGGTTCGGCAGGGACCCAGCCAGCGAAGGGTTCGAGGCCAGGCGATTCGCGGTCGACGACGGCCCCTTGCCGTTCTCGGACGGCACCCGCACGCCCGCGCACTCCAACTACTTCAATCCCGAACGGGACCCCGAGCCGGCAAAGAACATTGCGCGGATGGTCTCCGGTCACTCAGACGAGATCACAACGGAGCCCTACTGATGAACCGACGACTCAAGCAGGCGGCCACGGTGGTCCTGGTGGGCACATTGCTCGCAGGGTGCGGGGGCGCGAAGAAGGGTGTAGCGGGCAAGAAAGCGCCGGGCATGAACATGCAACAAGCTGCGGATCGAGCTGACGCGATGCTGGACGCCACATTCGCTGCCATCCAGCCGGAAGTCCAGTGGTCCCCTACTGCGACCACGGCGGGAAGCTGTGACGTGACGCGGCGGCGCATGGTCATGACCGTCATCTCCGAGCAGCGAAGAGGGAGTTTTCTCGGGCTGGCCGAGCGCTTCTGGAAGCAGAGCGGATACGTGATCAAGTCAGTCGACCCGGACAAGCAGATGCCTGTGATCTATGCGCAGAGCAGGGACGGCTTCGCCATCACCGTTTCCGTGGGTGACAGGGGGAACGTCGACTTCGAGGTCGACACCCCTTGCGTGCAGGAATCCGAGGTAGCCGAGCCCAAGAGCAAGCCCAACGGCCCGTCTTACAAAGGCGTTTGGCCGCTTCCCCTCCCCAATATCCACTCCGACTTCTGGTCAGCGGATGCTCCGGTCGAGCCCAACTGACATGTGAGGCAGACCGTAGCCCGTCCGGGGTCGGAGGGGAGGCCCAGTCGATGCCCGCGACGATCTGCTCGGTGGTGGCGGAGCCCGTGTCGCCCAGCGCCCGGACCGCGACGCGGCGCTACCGTGACGCGCACCTGAGCATGGACCGGCTCGTGACCCGGCACGCGGTCAAGCCCGCCGACGCCACGTGTCGCTCAGCGGCGGTGCGGACGCGGGGGTCGGCCGGGCCGGGCCAGGTCGCCGCCGCCCTCACCGCCTCGGCCGCGACCCGGAGAGTCCGGCCCACTGTTCCCACGCGTTCGCGTGGCTGCCCGACGCGGTGGCCCGGGCCACCGACGCGGCCTCCTCCGGGGTCGGCTCGCCCTGGCGGGAGAGCAGGGTCAGCGGCCAGTTTGGGGTGCCGGGCGCCTCACCGTCGAAGGCATGCAAGGTCCACGCCGCGTCGAACCGCCACGCGCGTCCGCTCCGGTCGGCGACCTCGTCGCCGGGTTCGAGGAACGCGTACGGCCGGTAGAGCAGCGTGATCCGGATCGGCCCGCCCTGGTCCGGGTCGATCGCGAAGCCCTGGTCCTCCAGTTCGGGGTCGTGGGTCTCGCCCTGCGGCAGTACGTCGAGGTACGTCGCCGGGCGGGGCAGCATGCCGGTGACCAGGGGCGGATCGAAGTGCTTGACCGACTGGACGTGCACCACGGTGGCGGGAATTCCCACCCGGCAGGTGTCACCCGCCCTCAGAGTGGTCACCGACGGTTCCGTTCGGAAGATCTCCCGCTCCTGGGCGGCGGGCGTCGGTAGCGCCATGTGGCCGTTCCAGCTGATGCCCTCGGCCTGTGGATCCAGGGCCAGCCACGGCCACAGGACCGACACGTGGTAGCGGCCGGCGTCGGCGACGACCGTCTCGGTGAAGGGGCACTCCAGCACCAGCACGTCGGCGTGCCTGTAGGCATGGCTCATGGACGCATTCTGCAAGCCGCGTCCATGAGCCGCACGGGTCACCCCACCGGCTGGGCGGCGCTCGCGCCCCGGAAGCCGTGCAGGGCTGTCAGGGCCGCGCCCAGTACGGCGCCCGTCACGAGGCCCACCCCGTGGTTGTTGGAGATGGCGCACAGGACCAGTCCGGCGGCGGGGATGAGGAGGGGGAGCAGCCGGGACTCCGGGGACGCGGGGCGCAGGGCGCGGTGCGCGGCCAGGGCGCCCACCAGCCCGCACAGGGCCACCGAGTCGCCGCCTCCCGTCGGGCTCCAGCCCGCCATGCTCACGGCCTGGGCGGCGACCCCGCTCACCAGGAACACGAGCGGCATCAGGACCGGCCCGAGCAGACGCTGGGCGACCGGGGCGATGACGACGATCGCCGCCAGGTTGAAGAAGAGCTGGAGCGGGCCGGAGGTCTGGACGAGCAGCGCCGTGGCCGCCCGCCACCAGGGCGCGCCGGGTTCGCGCTGGAGGTGGTCCATGACGGGGGGCGCCACGGTCTGCACGATCGCCATCGCACCCATCACGGCGACCATGCCCGCCGCGACCCACGGCACCGGCCGACGCCACAGGGTGCCCAGGAGCTCGACCGGGCTGAGCCGGCGGCCGTCGCCGGCCTCGGCCTGAAGGATCTTCGCCCCGGTCGGCACGACGGCTGCGGCGCAGCCATAGAGGATGACGGTGTGGAGGGTCAGGGTCATGGCCACAGCATGACGCAGCGACCAGGCGCGCAGCAGGGCGGCCTGTCACCTGTTGACCATGACATTTGTCCGCCCCCCGGCACCGCGCGATCACCCCGAGCCCGAACAGGGCGCGCAACGGCGGGGGTTGGAGAGGGCTGGGTGCGGACCCCGTGGCGCGGGGCCATGGCCTTGCCGGCCTCCCCGCTTGAGTACGCGTACTCAAGAGAGGTCACGCTGTTCCTTCTGGCGTGACGCGACACCGCCATGAAACCCAGCGAAAGCGGAGGGTTGCTACCCGATTCCGGACGGCAAGAAGATCGGGCGGTTCCAGACCCCTCCTCGATGGTCGGGGCGATGGTGTCATCCCACTGCCCTCGCGGGGTCAGGCGACCGTGCTCTGCCGCCGTTGGGCCCGACCCCTTGCCTGACGGGGCGTCAGCTATGACGATGGGGCCACCCGGTTGGTTGACGGACCGTCAGGTCTGGGTGGAGGTGGGCGTACGGTGTCGATGGGGCCGGTACTGGCGAACGGGCGGCTGGTGTACGGGATGCAGCTTCCCGTTCAGTCGCAGAGTGCCATCTACGCGGAGGCGTGGGAGGCCGGGGCCGGGGTGGAGGAGCTGGTCGCGGTTGCCCGCGCCGCCGACCGGGCCGGGTTCGCCTATGTGGCGAGCTGTGACCACGTCGCCATTCCGCGTCGGCTCGCGGGGGCGATGAGCACCGTCTGGTACGACCCGGTCGCCACCCTCTCCTTCCTCGCCGGGGTGACCGAACGGGTCCGGCTCATGAGTCACGTGGCCGTGGTCGGGCTGCGGCATCCCCTGCTCACCGCCAAGCAGTACGCGACCCTCGATCACCTCAGTGGCGGCCGGCTGATCCTCGGGGTCGGGGCCGGGCACGTGGTGGAGGAGTTCGACGCCGTCGGGGCCGACTTCGAGCGCCGGGGACCCGTGCTCGACGAGACGATCGACGCGCTGCGGGCCGCGCTCGGGCCGCAGGAGTACCCGTCCTTCCAGGGTGAGCGGTTCGCGTTCGACGGGCTCGGGCAGCGGCCCCGGCCGGTGCAGCAGCGCGTCCCGCTGTGGGTGGGCGGATCCTCGCCCGCCGCCCTCCGCAGGGCCGCCCTGCGCGGCGACGGCTGGCTTCCGCAGGGCGACCCCCGGGACCGGCTCCCCGGCCGGATCGCCAGGCTGAAGGCCCTGCGCGAGGAGGCGGGGGTCGTCGAGCCCATCGTGGTCGGCGCGATCACCGAAGCGCTGTACGTCGGTGAGGCCGCCTGGGACACCGGGCGCCGCACCCTGACCGGCAAGCCGGAGGCCCTGGCCGAGTCGCTGCATGCGTACCGGGCGATGGGGGTGGACCAGATCCAGGTGCGGTTCCGCTCACGCGACTGCGCCGAACTAACCGACCAGATGGCCGCGTTCGGGGCCGAGGTCGCCCCGCACCTCAATGACTAGGAGTCCAGCATGGGCAAGCTCGACGGACGAGTCGTGTTCATCACCGGCGGGGCGCGGGGGCAGGGCGAGCAGGAGGCACGGCTCTTCGCGGCCGAGGGGGCCAGGGTCGTCGTCGCCGATGTGCTGGACGAGCAAGGGGAGGCGCTGGTCAAGGAGTTGGGCCACGACACGGCCCGGTTCGTTCATCTCGATGTCGGCCGGGAGGCGGAGTGGGTGGCTGCCGTCGGCGTCGCCAAGGACGCCTTCGGGAAGATCGACGGGCTGGTCAACAACGCGGGCATCCTCCGGTTCAACGCGCTCCTCGACACCCCGCTGGACGAGTTCATGCAGGTGGTGCAGGTCAACCAGGTCGGCTGCTTCCTGGGGATCAAGACGGTCGCGCCCGAGATCGGCGCTGCGGGCGGCGGCACCGTCGTCAACACCGCCTCCTACACGGCCATGACCGGGATGGCGGCGGTCGGCACGTACGCGGCCACCAAGCACGCCATCCTCGGACTCACCCGCGTCGCCTCGCTGGAGCTCGCGCACCTGGGGATCCGCGTCAACGCGGTGTGCCCGGGGGCCATCGACACCGCGATGTCCAACCCGGCGCAGCTGGACCCGACGGCGGACGCCACGGAGACCTCGGCGGCCCTCGACGCGCTCTACCGCAAGCTGGTGCCGCTCGGCCGGGTCGGCAGGCCCGAGGAGGTGGCCGCCCTTGCCCTCTTCCTGTCCTGCCAGGACTCCTCGTACATCACCGGGCAGCCGTTCGTCATCGACGGCGGGTGGCTGGCGGGGGTGTCGCTGTTCTGAGGGCCGGGGGAGGGGCCCGCTGCGGTCGCTGCCACAGGGCGCCTGACTGTGCGTCAGGTATTGACGGTGCATGCGGCCGGTGGAACAGTCGGGCCCATCACAATCTGACGGTACGTCAGAAACTCGTGATACCTCATGAAGGAGAAGTCCCTTGGAATTCGGACTCTTTGTGCAGGGATACGTGCCGGCGGCACGATCCGCTGTCGACCCCATGGCGGAGCACAAGGCGCTCATGGAGGAGACGCAGTACGTCATCCAGGCCGACAAGTCCGGCTTCAAGTACGCCTGGGCCTCCGAGCACCACTTCCTGGAGGAGTACTCGCACCTCTCCGCGAACGAGGTCTTCCTCGGCTACCTCGCCCACGCCACCGAGCGCATCCACCTCGGCTCGGGCATCTTCAACCCACTGGCCCAGGTCAACCATCCCGTAAAGGTCGCCGAGAAGGTGGCCATGCTGGACCACCTGTCCGAGGGGCGCTTCGAGTTCGGCAGCGGGCGGGGCGCCGGCTCGCACGAGATCCTGGGGTTCATACCGGGCGTCACCGACATGAACTACACCAAGGAGATCTGGGAAGAGACCATCGCGGAGTTCCCCAAGATGTGGCTCCAGGAGGAGTACCCGGGCTTCCAGGGCAAGCACTGGTCGCTCCCGCCACGGAAGATCTTCCCCAAGCCGTACGGGGCCTCGCACCCGGCCATGTGGTACGCCGCCGGGTCGCCGGCCTCGTACGCGATGGCGGCGCGCAAGGGGCTGGGGGTGCTCGGGTTCTCCGTGCAGAAGGTCTCCGACATGGAGTGGGTCCTGGAGCAGTACAAGACGGCGATCCGGGAGGCCGAGCCGGTCGGGGACTTCGTCAACGACAACGTCATGGTCACCTCGACGGCCATCTGCGCGCCCACGCACGACGAGGCGGTACGGATCGCCGTGAACGGCGGGCTCAACCGGCTCCAGTCGCTGGTGTTCCGCTACCACGACACGTTTCCCCGGCCGGAGGGGATTCCGCAGTGGCCCGAGCTGCTGCCGGAGTACAACGCCGAGATCATCGAACTCCTCATCGCGGAGGAGCTGATGATCTGCGGGGATCCTGACGAGGTGGCTGCGCAGTGCCGGCGGTGGGAGCGGGCGGGGGCGGATCAGCTGTCCTTCGGACTGCCGATCGGGGTGTCCTTCGAGGACACGCTTCAGTCGATCCGGCTGATCGGGGAGCGGGTGATTCCCCAGATTGATACGGATCCGGTGCACCGGACGTCGCGGTTCCGGGCGGCGTCGTAGGGGGCGCGGGGTCCAACGCCCTGGGGCTTCGCCCCGGACCCCGGGGGGTTTTCCCACCCGCCTGTGCGGCTACTTGGGGGTGCTGCCCCTGGGGCTGCGCCCCAGACCCCGGGGGGTTTTCCCACCCGCCCGCCCGTGCGGCTACTTGGGGGTGCGGCTCCCTGGGGCTGCGCCCCAGACCCCGGGCGGGGGCTCCGCCCCCTGCACCCCCGGTTCGCGCCTTAAGGGCGCTCGTCCTCAATCGCCGGACGGGCTGAGGATGCCCGTGCGGGCCGGCACGTCCCCTGCAACGGTGCCGATAGGGGCGCGGGACCGTGTCATGGCGCGGCTCCGCCGCGGTGGGCGCGAGGGGCGATTCCGGGGGCCCAACAGGGGCGCGGGGAACTGCGCGAGCAACCGTGCACGGTGCGCGGTCGAAAGGGGGTTAAGGGGCGCGGGGAACTGCGCGAGAAGCGACCACGGTCCGCGGGCGGACGCGGGTTTAAGGGGCGCGGGGAACTGCGCGAGCGGCCACGCACGGTTCGCGGATTTGTGCGCACCTCAGCCCCCGGGGCTCGGCCGGTTCACGCCGGGTGTCGGGTGGGTGGGTGGGGAGGCCCCCTGGGGTCGGCCGCCCCGGCCACCCCGGCCCAGGGGGCACCGGGGGTGGAACCCCGGGCACACAGACGCGGGGCGGCGTCTTCCCGGACCGTCGCCTCGTCACCCGCCCCGGCCGGAGGCCATTCGCGGCGGCCCCGGCCGGGGCGGACCCACCCGCAGAGCCGGGCCCAGCCGCAGATCCGGGCCCGCACGCAGATCCGCACCCGGGCCCGCACGCAGATCCGCACCCGGGCCCGCACCCGGGCCCGTACGCAGAAAGGGATCCCATGCTCGACCACCTGATCAAGGGCGCCACCCTCGTGGACGGAACCGGTGGGCCCGCGCGGCCGGCGGACGTCGGGATACGGGGCGGCCGGGTCGCCGTCATCGCCGGCCCCGGCACCGTCACCGAGGCCGCCGTCACCAGCGAGGACGCCACCGGGCTCGTACTCGCACCCGGGTTCGTCGACCCGCACACCCACTACGACGCCCAGCTCTTCTGGGACCCGTACGCCACACCGTCCATGAACCACGGCGTCACCACCGTCGCCGGCGGCAACTGCGGATTCACCCTCGCCCCGCTGCACCCCGACCGCCCCGAGGACGCCAACTACACCCGTCGCATGATGTCCAAGGTGGAGGGAATGTCGCTGAAGGCCCTTGAGAACGGGGTGAGTTGGGGGTGGTCGACGTTCGGTGACTATCTTTCCCGGCTCGACGGGCGCATCGCCGTCAACGCCGGGTTCATGGTCGGCCACTGCGCCCTGCGGCGCCACGTCATGGGCCCGGACGCCGTCGGCGGGCAGCCGACCCCCGCCCAGCTCGACGCCATGCTCGGCCTGCTCCACGACGCCATGGACGCCGGCGCCTGGGGCCTGTCCACCACGCAGTCCTCCACGCACTCCGACGGTGACGGACAACCCGTCGCGTCCCGGCACGCGCTGCCCGCCGAACTCCTCGCCCTCAGCCGCGCCGTGGGGGAGCACGAGGGGACCCAGCTCGAAGCCATCGTCGCAGGATGCCTCGACCAGTTCGCGGACGACGAAATTGATCTCCTCGTGGAGATGAGCGCCGCCGCCGGCCGGCCGCTCAACTGGAACGTGCTCACCATCGACGCCGCCGTACCCGAACGCGTACCGCGCCAGCTGATCCCAAGTGACCGTGCCCGCAAGGCAGGTGGCCGGATCGTCGCCCTGACCATGCCGATCCTCACGCCCATGAACATGTCGCTCGGCACCTTCTGCGCCCTCAACCTCATCCCCGGCTGGGGCCGGATCCTCGCGCTGCCCGTCCCTGAACGCATCGCCGCGCTGCGCGACGCGGACGTACGGGCCGACATGCTGCGCCGCGCCGACAGCAAGGAGGCCGGGATCTTCCGGCGCCTGGCCGACTTCGGGCGGTACGTCATCGGCGACACCTACAGCCGTGCCAACGAGGGGCTTTCCGGGCGGGTCGTCGGCGACATCGCCGCCGAGCGCGGGCTCGACCCCTTCCACTGCCTCGTCGAGATCTGCGCCAACGACCGCCTGCGTACGGTGCTTTGGCCCATGCCGACCGACAACGACCCGGCCACCTGGGCGCTGCGCCGCGAGACCTGGGAGCACGAGGACGTGCTGCTCGGCGGGTCCGACGCCGGCGCGCACCTCGACCGGATGTGCGGGGCTCCGTACACCACGCGCTTCCTCGGGGACTGTCTGCGCGGCCGCAAACTGGTGCCCCTCGAACGGGCCGTGAAGATGCTCACCGACGACCCTGCCCGGCTCTTCGGGCTGCGCGAGCGGGGCCGGGTGCGGGAGGGGTTCCATGCCGACCTCGTGCTCTTCGACCCCGAACGGATCGAGGCCGGCCCCGCCACCCTCGTGCACGACCTGCCGGGCGACAGCCCCCGGCTCGACTCCAAGGCGATCGGCATCGTCTCCGTCCGCGTCAACGGCGTCGAGACGCTGCGCCACGACCGGGTGACGGGGGCCGTGCCCGGCACGGTGCTCCGCTCCGGGCGTGACACGAGGACGGTGAGCACCAAGTGAGGGATCAAGTGAGGGATCAAGTGAGGGATATAGAGCGGAAGTTGTTCATCGGCGGCGCGTGGGTCGCGCCCGACGGCGGGCACTATCCCGTGCTCGATCCGGCCACCGAGGACGTGGTCGGGCTCGCGCCGGAGGCAAGTCGCGACCAGGTGTACCGGGCGGCCGCCGCCGCGCGGGAGGCCTTCGGTCCCTGGTCGCGTACGCGTCCCGAGGAGCGGGCCGCGATCCTTGACCGGGCCGCGGACCTCATGCAGCGCGACGCCGCCGCCAACGTCGAACTCGCCCGCGCCGAGACCGGCGCCACCACCGCCACCGCGCGCGGCATGCAGGTCGGGGTCGGGGTGGCGCGGTTCCGGCGGTACGCGAAGGGCGCCCTTGAGCCGGTGGAGCAGGCGCTCGTGCCGCAGATCAACGAGGCGGGGCCGATGGGCGCGGCCGGGGTCTTCGGGGCGCTCGTCGTGCGGCAGCCCGTCGGGGTGGTCACATGCGTCACCTCGTACAACAACCCGTGGGCCAACCCGGCGGGCAAGGTCGCGCCCGCGCTCGCCATGGGCAACACGGTCGTGGTGAAGCCCGCCCCGCAGGACCCGCTGTCGGTGTTCAGGATGGCCGAGGCGCTGGAGGAGGCGGGGGTGCCGCGCGGGGTCGTGAACGTCGTCACCGGGTCCGCGCAGGCGGTCGGCGAGGCGGCCGTGGACTCGCCCGACGTCGACATGGTCAGCTTCACCGGGAGCACGGCCGTGGGGCAGCGCATCGCCGAGGTGTGCGGGCGCGGCATGAAGCGGCAGCTGATGGAGCTGGGTGGCAAGGGGGCCGCGGTCGTCTTCGACGACGCCGACCTCGACTCCGCGGTCCGGGGCATCGGCACCACCTTCGCCTTCTACAGCGGGCAGATCTGCACCGCGCCGACCCGGGTCCTGGTCCAGCGCGGCGTCCACGACCAGTTGGTCGAGAGGCTGACGGCGTACGCGGCGTTCCTGAAGGTCGGCGATCCCACGGCGCGGGACACGGTGGTGGGGCCGGTGATCTCGGCCGCGCACCGCGACCGCGTGGAGTCGTATGTGGAGCTGGGCCGCAAGGAGGGCGCGACGGTGGTCGCGGGCGGCGAACGCCCGCCCCTGGAGCGGGGGTTCTACGTCGCCCCGACGCTCCTCGCGGACTGCACCAATGACATGAGGGTGGCCCGCGAGGAGATCTTCGGCCCGGTCGTCGTGGTCATCCCCTTCGACGACGAGGAGGAGGGTGTCGCCCTGGCCAACGACAGCGAGTACGGGCTGCTCGACTACGTCTGGTCCGGCGACGTGGCCCGCGCCTTCCGGGTCGCCCGGCGGCTGCGCGCGGGCGGGGTCGGCGTGAACACGATCGGCCGCAACATGGAGGCGCCGTTCGGCGGCTTCAAGAGGAGCGGGGTGGGGCGGGATGTCGGCTCGTACGCGCTGCACGCGTACAGCGAGACCCAGTCGATCGTCTGGCCGGGTTAGGCCGGGCTAGGCCCGGTTAGGCCCGGGGCGGCTACGCGGCGGGTCGGGTCGGCTGGGCGCCGGGGCGGCTGAGCGCCGGGTCGGGTCGGCTGGGCGCCGGGGCGGCTACGCGGCGGGTCGGCTGTTACTGGCCCGGCTTCGGGGACAGCTCGGCCATCTTGTTCCAGCCCTGGCCGGGCACCTCGACGTTGATGATCTCCGGGGTGGCGGCAATGGCTCCGGCCATGGACTCCATGCCGGCCCGGAAGTGCTCGGACTCCACGTGCGCCGCGCCCGCGGCGGCATCGGCGAAGGCTTCGAGGAGGGTGTACTGGGTGGGGTCGTCCACGCTGCGCGACCAGTCGTAGAACAGGTTGCCCGGCTCGGCGCGGGTGGCGCGGGTGAAGTCGTCGACGATGGTGAGCCAGTTGTCGGCGTGCTCGGGGCGGACGGTGAACCTGACGGCGATGAAGATCATGCCTCTACCGTGCCGGGTCGGCACAATAGTTGCAAATGTGGTCACTCCCGGGGGAACGCGGGCTGCGGGGCCGGGCCCGGGCCGGGGGGCGGGGTACGGGGTGGGGGCAAGGTGTCTTGCGGTTGTGCGGGGTCGGGGATAGGAAGTGATCCCCGCCGCGGGCCGACCGGAAGGGTATGCCGATGCGCATCGCCGCCACCATCTTCCTCACCGACCAGACGATCACCCCCGTACGTCTGGCGCGCGAGCTGGAGGAGCGCGGGTTCTCCGGGCTCTATCTGCCCGAGCACACCCACATCCCGGTGGAGCGGGTCACTCCCTATCCGGTGGGCGGCGAGTTGCCACCGGAGTACGGGCGCACCCTCGACCCGTTCGTCGCGCTCGGCCAGGCATCGGCGGTCACCGAGCGGCTGGGGCTCGGCACCGGGATCACGCTGGTCGCCCAGCACGACCCGATCGGCCTCGCCAAGCAGATCGCCACCCTCGACCACCTCTCCGGCGGGCGCTTCACGCTCGGGCTCGGCTTCGGCTGGAACAAGGAGGAGGCGGCCGATCACGGGGTCGAGTGGGCGACCCGGCGCGATCTGGTGCGGGACCGGATGGGTCTGATGCGGGCCCTCTGGGCGGCTGAACCGGCCGCCTACGAGGGCGAGTTCGGGTCCGTGAAGGCCTCGTACGCGCACCCCAAGCCGGTACGGGGCGGCGCGCCGCGTGTCCTGGTCGGCGGGGCCGCCGGGCCGAAGCTGTTCGCGCACATCGCGGAGTACGGGGACGGCTGGATGCCGATCGGGGGGCGGGGGCTTGCCGAGTCGCTTCCGGTGCTGCGGGCTGCGTGGGCGGAGGCCGGGCGCGAGCCGGGTGACCTTCAGGTCGTTCCGTACGCGGTGCTGCCCTCTGCGGGGAAGCTGGCGCGGTATGCGGGGCTTGGGGTTGAGGAGGTTGTGCTTCAGTTGCCGGCGGGGGGTGAGGGGGCTGTGTGTAAGGTCCTCGACGAGTACGGGCAGTACGTGTAGGGGTGGCCGGCCCCCAACCCCCTGGGCTGCGCCCTGGACCCCGGGGTGTTTTCCCACCCTCCCGCCCGCCCGTGCGGCTACTTGAGGGTGCAGCGCCCTGGGGCTCCGCCCCAGACCCCGGGGGGCTTTCCCACCCACCCGCCCGTACAGCACATTGAATGAGCTGAGCCCTGGGGCTGCGCCCCAGACCCCATGCGGGGGCTCCGCCCCCTGCACCCCCGGTTCGCGCCTGAACGGCGCTCGTCCTCAATCGCCGGACAGGC
>NZ_JBICXU010000018.1:0-142856 GCF_043200435.1 Streptomyces sp. NPDC048416 | reverse complement strand
TCCCACCCACCCGCCCGTACAGCGCATTGAATGAGCCGACCCCTGGGGCTCCGCCCCAGACCCCATGCGGGGGCTCCGCCCCCTGCACCCCCGTTTCGCGCCTGAACGGCGCTCGTCCTCAATCGCCGGACAGGCTGAACATGCCCATGCAGGCCCGCATCGAGTAGTCAGGGGCGCGAGGAACTGCGCGAGCAACCATCCACGCTCCGCGGCCGGAAGGGGGTCCAGGGGCGCGGGAACTGCGCGAGAAGCGCCCACGCCCCGCAGGCGCGAGGGAGTTTGGGGGCGCGGGGAACTGCGCGAGAAGCGACCACGGTCCGCACCCGAGGGACGGCCGCCCCACCAAGGGGCGCGGGGAACTGCGCAACCTGCCCCGCACGGCCCGCAGCCGATCGACAAGGGCCCACGGCGCGGGCCGGGGCCGGGCGGGCGCGGCCGCACCGCACCGCCCTGCACCGAACCACCCCGCCCCGCCGCGCAGACGCAGACACTACAACCGCTGAATAATCGTCCCCGTGGCCAACGCCCCACCCGCACACATCGCGATCAACGCGAACTCCTTGTCCCGCCGCTCCAGCTCGTGCAGCGCCGTCGCGATGAGACGGGCCCCGGTCGCCCCCACCGGATGCCCGAGCGCGATCGCACCCCCGTTCACGTTCACCTTCTCCAGGTCCTGCTCGAAGACCTGCGCCCAGCTCAACACCACCGAAGCGAACGCCTCGTTGATCTCGACGAGGTCGATGTCCCGCAGGGACATCCCCGCCTTGCCGAGCACCGCCCGCGTCGCGTCGATCGGGCCGTCCAGGTGGAAGTGCGGGTCGGCTCCGACGAGCGCCTGGGCCACGATCCGCGCCCTCGGCTTCAGCTTCAGCGCACGCGCCATCCGCTTGGACGCCCACATGATCGCGGCCGAACCGTCCGATATCTGCGAGGAGTTGCCCGCCGTGTGCACCGCCGTCGGCATCACCGGCTTGAGCCGGCCCAGTGCCTCCATCGAGGTGTCGCGCAGCCCTTCGTCACGGTCGACGAGCCGCCACATGCCCTGGCCCGCCGCCTGCTCCTCCTCCGTCGTGGGCACCTGCACGGCGAACGTCTCGCGTTTGAAGCGCTCCTCGCCCCAGGCGACCGCCGCCCGCTCCTGCGAGAGCAGACCGAGCGCGTCGACCCGCTCGCGGGTCAAGCCCCGGTTGCGGGCGATCCGCTCCGCCGCCTCGAACTGGTTGGGCAGGTCCACGTTCCATTCGTCGGGCCACGGCTTGCCGGGGCCGTGCTTGGAGCCGGAGCCGAGCGGCACCCGCGACATCGCCTCCACGCCGCAGCTGATGCCGACGTCGATGACCCCCGCCGCGATCATGTTCGCGACCATGTGGCTGGCCTGCTGCGAGGAGCCGCACTGGCAGTCGACGGTGGTCGCGGCGGTCTCGTACGGAAGCCCCACCGCGAGCCAGGCGTTGCGCGCCGGGTTCATGGACTGTTCGCCGGCGTGGGTGACCGTACCGCCGACGATCTGTTCGACGCAGTCGGCGTGGATGCCGGTGCGGCCGAGCAGTTCGCGGTAGGTCTCGCCGAGCAGATAGGCGGGGTGCAGATTGGCGAGCGCGCCCGAGCGCTTGCCGATGGGCGTGCGTACGGCTTCGACGATGACGGGTTCCGCGGCCATGAGCTCGTCCTCTCCTGACACAGCCGCTGGGTGTCCCGGCACCGCACGGCCACGAACTGATACGCGTTCTAGTTCTGAGTGCAGTCTTATGAGAGCTACCCCGGGTACGCAAGGGTTGTGCACCGCTCGGGTGGGCAGTTCGGTGCGCAACAGATGCTGCCGTGAGCCTTGCTTGTTGTAGAACCCGTTACTACCTTTCCCCCACCTTCTGATGGTCCGTCAGACATGGAGTGGCCGATGCGTTGCCCCCACCTGCCCGACGGGTTCGACTTCACCGACCCCGACCTGCTCCAATCCCGCGTACCGCACCCGGAGTTCGCGGAGCTGCGACAGACCGCCCCGGTCTGGTGGTGCGCCCAGCCGAGCGGCATCGCAGGCTTCCAGGACGACGGCTACTGGGCGGTGACGCGGCACGCCGACGTCAAGTACGTGTCCACGCACCCGGAGTTGTTCTCCTCCACCACCAACACCGCGGTGATCCGCTTCAACGAGTCGATCAGCCGCGAGCAGATCGACGTCCAGAAGCTGATCATGCTGAACATGGACCCGCCCGAGCACACCCGGGTCCGCCAGATCGTCCAGCGCGGCTTCACCCCGCGCGCGATCCGCTCCCTGGAGGCGGCACTGCGCGCCCGCGCCCGCTCGATCGTGGACGCGACGTTGTCCGAGGCCGACAAGAACAACGGCGCCTTCGACTTCGTCACCACCATCGCAGTCGAACTCCCCCTCCAGGCCATCGCCGAGCTGATCGGCGTGCCCCAGGAGGACCGGACCAAGATCTTCGACTGGTCCAACAAGATGGCGGCGTACGACGACCCGGAGTACGCGATCACCGAGGAGATCGGCGCCGAGGCGGCGATGGAGCTGGTCTCGTACGCGATGAACCTCGCGGCGGCGCGCAAGGAGTGCCCGGCCAAGGACATCGTGTCGCAGCTGGTGGCGGCCGAGGGCGAGGGCAATCTGCTCTCGGACGAGTTCGGCTTCTTCGTCATCCTGCTCGCGGTGGCGGGCAACGAGACGACCCGCAACGCCATCAGCCACGGCATGCACGCGTTCCTGACCCACCCCGATCAGTGGGAACTCTACAAACGCGAGCGCCCCGCGACCGCCGCCGAGGAGATCGTGCGCTGGGCCACCCCCGTCGTCGCCTTCCAGCGCACGGCGACCCAGGACACCGAACTGGGCGGCCGGAAGATCAAGGCGGGCGACCGCGTCGGCATCTTCTACTCCTCCGCCAACCACGACCCCGAGGTCTTCGATGCCCCGGAGCGCTTCGACATCACCCGGGACCCCAACCCCCACCTCGGCTTCGGCGGCGGCGGCCCGCACTTCTGCCTGGGCAAGTCCCTGGCGGTCCTCGAAATCAACCTGATCTTCAACGCGATCGCCGACGTCCTGCCCGACCTGCGCCTGGCGGGCGACCCCCGCCGCCTCCGCTCGGCCTGGCTGAACGGCATCAAGGGCCTCCGGGTGACACGTAGTTGACCCACCCGGAACCGGGAGGCAGGGGCCACTCCCCCTACACCCCGCCCCTGTCTCCTCCCGGGACTCATGCCACCCCACGCCTCCTCCCGGAACCCCATGCCGCCCCATGCAGCCGGCCGCAGCGTGGTGCGGGCGCCGCAGGCCACCGTGTGCGTGACCGTCACGCACGTCGACGGGCTCGTGCTCGCCCGGTCGGTCTTCGAGCACGGGGTCAACTACCGCAGCGCGATGGTGTACGCCGTGCCCCGGCTGGTCACCGAGCAGGACGAGCTCCTGCACGGGCTCAAGGTCCTGACCGAGCACTGCGCGCCGGGGCGGTGGGACTACGCGCGGCGCCCCAACTCCAAGGAGCTGGCAGCCACTTCGCTGCTCGCGCTCTCGCTCGACGAGGCGTCCGTCAAGGTGGCATCGGGGCCGCCCGACGACGCGGAGGGGCCCGACGGTGAGCTCGGGCTGTGGGCCGGGGTGATCCCCGTGCGCACCTGCTTCGGGGCGCCGGAGGCGGACCCCGCACTGCCCGCGGACATCGCGATACCCGGGCACGTCGCGGCGCTGGGCGGCGCCGGCGCGGACAGCTGACCGCGGGTCCGGCCGGGCCGCAACGCCGTACCGGAACCGCGGGCCCCGCTCCGTCGTCGTAAGCTCCCGTCGGCCGACTGGTCGATCACCTGTCGGAGCGGTCACACGGGGGTACGAGGGCATGAGGGACGCGCGGGAACGGTGGCGGCGGGCACTGCTGGTGGCGCTGGCGCTCGTGGCACTGCAACTGGGCTCGCTGGTGGCACCCGCGTACGCCTGCGGCTGCGGGGCGATGGTGCCGCAGAACGGGAGCCGGCTGAGCGTGAAGCAGGAGACCTCGGCCATCCGGTGGGACGGGCACGACGAGCAGATCGTCATGCGCCTCACCGTCGACGGAGACGCGCCGCGGGCCGCATGGATCATGCCGGTGCCGAGCCGGGCGACGGTGAAACTGGGCGACCGGCACCTCTTCGACCAGCTGGAGGAGATCGCCGCGCCCGTGCACCGCACCCGCTCCTACTTCTGGCCCAGGGACGGCGACTGGCCGTTCGCGAAGGACCGCGGCGTGGGCGACGGTGCCGCGCGCCCGTCGGCCGAGCCGCCCGTGGAAGTGATCGGCAGGGAACGGCTCGGCCCGTTCGACGTGGCCCGGCTCACCGCATCCGATCCGACGGCGCTGCGGAACTGGCTGGCGGCCAACGGCTTTCAGCTGCCGCCCGCCCTCGCCACCGAACTGAAGCCCTACGTCGCGCAGAAGTGGGAGTACGTGGCGATCCGGCTCGCCCCCGACCAGCCCGGCCAGACGCTTGGCGGGCCGCTCGATCCGCTGAGTCTGACGTTCGCGAGCGAGCACCCGGTCTACCCGATGCGGCTCTCCCGCCTGGCGAAGAATCCGCAGACGCTGAACCTGTACGTGCTGGGTGCGCACCGGATGGAGACGGCGTCCGCCATCGGGGGCGAGGAGCCCCGGACGCTGTTCGCGGGCCGGGTCGCGGCCCCGGGCGGCGCGCTGGGCGAGCTGACGGGCCACGCGCCCTCGGTGTACGTGACGGCCCTGACCCAGTATTTCCCCCGGCCCGCCGAGATCAGCGCCGACCACGACATCCGCCGGGCATCCAGCGACACCGGCTTCCAACAGGCTTGGTACAGCGATCAGTTGATGACGGTGGGAGGCGTGCCCGCCTGGCTCCTGACGGTGGGGGCCGTCCTCGCGGTACTCGCGGGCGGGGGCGCGCTCACTGCGCGTCGGACGCGGGCGCGGCGGACTGCCAGGCGGTGAAGAGGGGAACCTCGCCGGACGCGTCGAGGACCACGATTCCGAAGGGGCGGTCGAAGGCGATCGTCTCGATGCGGACGGGCTCTTCGTCGCCGCCCATCCAGTCCATGGTCGCCACCGTCACGGCGGCGGCCTCGACGCCCTCCTCGGCGACGGCGAGAACGGCCTCCTGCACCACCTGGCCGACGTGCAACGGCTCGGGTGACATCCCGGAGAAGTCGGCCAGTACGTCATGGGTGGCGAACTCCACGCCCAGCGCGGGCAGTTGGCGCGTCACGTTCACGCGGGTGCGCAGCGTAAGACGGGGCAGCGCCAGGCGTACCTCGTCGGCGCGCACGGCGGCGCGCTCCTCGGCCCAGGCGGCAGGCATGACCTCACGGGGGCCGGCGCCGCGCGGGCCCAGCAGGAACCGCACCCTGGCACCGGCAGCCCCCGCGGTGCGCAGTTCGACGACGCGTACGCCGCCCGGCGCCCGCCACGCGTCCGCCGGCTCGACGGCGCCGTGCATGGTCGCCACCTCGTGCTCGACGCCCAGGGCATCGGTGAACGGCGCCGGGCGCGTGTCCCACTCGTGGAACGGGTGCTCCCAACGGGCCTTCAGTGCAAGGACGTTGACGATGGAGAGCGGTGTGTCCGGGTCGAGCGTGACGGGCAGGTTCGCGATGAGTCCGCCGGTCACCTCCCGCACCCACGCGTCGACCTCGGCCTGTTCCGGGACGCCGCCGAAGGCGAGGTCCCCGAGCGCGTCGCGGTAGGCGCGGTACAACGGAGCCGTGGCCCACGCGCGGGTCGCCACGGTGAGCGCGTCGGTGGCCCGCAGGTCGCGGGTGGCCGCGGTGACCGCTTCGGCGGCCTCTCCCCCGGCCACGCCGAGCAGCGCGCGCAGTTCGTCCGCGGTCTCGGCGCGCGCCCCGGCCGCGATCGCGCCGAGCGCCAGCCACAGACCGGCCGGCGAACTCACGAAGTCACCGGCGACGCCGTCGCGCCCGCCGTCCGCCCCGGCGCCGAGCTGCGGCAGCCGGCGCTCCGCCAGCTCCCGTATCGCATGGGCGTGCCCGGTGAACCCCTTGACCTCTGTCAACGCGACCTCCCTGTCGCCCCGCCGCCACCCTTTGGCGCCCGAGAGGAAGCTGTGTAGCACACTGATCGCAGATGGACGAGGCGAAGGCGCCGCCCCGGCGTCCTTCTGACGAGAGGTGTCGCGTGCCCAGCGTCGTAAAGATCAACGTACTGACCGTGCCGGACGACCAGCGCGAGGTGCTGGAGAAGCGGTTCGCCGCGCGGGCGGGATCGGTCGAGAACTCCGACGGCTTCGAGTGGTTCGAGCTGCTGCGCCCCGCCGAGGGCACGGACCAGTACCTCGTCTACACCCGGTGGCGCAGCGAGGAGGACTTCCAGAACTGGATGGCCACGTCGATGCGGGGCGCGCACGGCGGGGCGCAGGGCGGGCCCCGGGGCGAGGGCGGCGGCGCGCACGGCGGGGCGCAGGGCGAGGGCGGCGAGCGGCCCAAGCCCGCCGCCTCCGGGTCCACGCTGTGGTCCTTCGAGGTCGTGCAGCAGGCGGCGCCCAAGGCCTGAACCCCGCTCCGTCGGGCCTCGGGCCCGGCCGTCCGCGGCGTCTGCGTCCTCCGTGCCCGTACCGAGGGGCTCGTACCGATGGGCCCGTACCGACGTGCCGGGCACTCACGCCCGCAGATACGCACTCACGCCCGCAGATACGCCAGCACCGCGAGCACCCTGCGGTGGCCCTCGGTGGCCACCGGCAGGTCCAGCTTGTTGAAGATGTTGCCGATGTGCTTGTTGACGGCCGCCTCGCTGATGAACAGATGCTTGGCCAGGGTCGCGTTGGTGCGGCCCTCCGCGATCAGCGAGAGCACCTCGCGCTCGCGGGCGCTGAGCCGCTCCAGGGGGTCCTGGCGGAGCTGGACCAGCTGTTGGATGACCTCGGGGTCCACCACCGTGCCGCCGGCGGCGACCCGCTCGATCGCTGACGTGAAGTCCACCACCGCGCTGACCCGTTCCTTGAGCAGATAGCCCACCCCGGCGCCGCCGCCCGAGTCCAGCAGGCGCAGCGCGTACGAGCGTTCCACGTACTGGCTGAGCACAAGCACCGGCAGGCCCGGGAACTCCGCGCGCAGCCCGACCGACGCGCGCAGTCCGTCGTCGCGGAGCAACGGCGGCATCCGGACGTCCGTGACGATCAGGTCGGGGCGGTCGGCGCGCACCGCCGAGACGAGGGCGTCGGCGTCACCGACCGCCGCCACCACGTCATGGCCGACCCGCTCCAGCAGTCCGACCAGGCCTTCGCGCAACAGCACGGCGTCCTCGGCCACGATCAGGCGAAGCGACACGGAACCTCCACGTGCAACAGGGTGGGACCACCGACCGGACTCGACACCCGCATCCGGCCGTCGAGCGCGGCGACCCGGTCCGCGAGACCGGTCACGCCGCTGCCCGTGGGGTCGAGCCCGCCCCGGCCGTCGTCCTTGATGTCGAGGATCAACAGGTCGTCATGGTAACGGCCGTGGACCTCGGCGCTCGTGGCGCCGCTGTGTTTGGCGATGTTCGTCATGGCCTCGTTGATCAGGTAGTACATCGTCGTCTCCAGCTTCCTGGGCAGCCGCTCGGGCAGCTTCAGGTCCACCGTCACCGGGATCGGGAAGCGTCCCGCGTAGTCCTCGATCGCCGCGACGAGGCCGTGGTCGGCGAGGACCGGCGGGTTCAGACCCCGGACCAGGGCGCGCAACTCGGCGTGCGCGATGGAGAGTTGAGCTTCCGCCTGGGCGATCAGTTCGTCCTGCGCGGAGCCCTCGTCGGCCTCGATGCGCATCAGGCCCAGGGTCATCCCCAGGGACACCAGGCGCTGTTGGGTACCGTCGTGCAGATCGCGCTCGATGCGGACCCGCTCGGCATCGAAGGCGTCGAGCAGCCGGGTCTGCGAGGCGCGCACCTCGCGCAGCTCCTCTCCGAGCTCCTGGTCGCGCGGCGCCAGGAAGGTGCGCGTCATGGCGGCGCGCGCGCCCGCCCACGAGGTCACCGTGTAGGGCGAAGCAAGCAGCACGAGCACGCCGAACACCGTCCATGGCCAGGTGTCGCCGGAGGTCGAGGCGATCAGCGTGGCCGGCACTCCGAAGGAGAAGCCGAGCACCAGCAGGTCGAGCCACCACAGGGCCGCGGCCGACACCAGGGTGAACAGCAACTCCCGCCAGGTGACCGGCTCCTTGAGCCGGGTCGCGAGCCGGCCGCGCAGGCCCGGCACCTCCGGTGGCCGGTGCGGGTCGGACAGCTGGTCCAGGTCGACGAGCCGCAGCCGGCGGCGCTCCACCGTGGCGACCACGGTGGAGGCGAGTATCAGACCGACCAGGGGGGCGACACCGATCAGCACGACGAGCAGCACCAGGCCCGCGGCCAGGCCGAGGGCGAAGACCGGCACCGCCGCGGCGCCGACCAGGACACCTCCGCTCAGATACGCGACGGACCGCCAGGGCCAGCTGGAGGCCAGAAAGCTCAGCGGACGCTGGGCCATGGCCTGCCAGGCCGTTGTGGGTTGCATGCGCCCAACGTATCCAGACGGCCTCTTCCGGATCTCCGTCGGCTCACGACGTCTCTGCCGCCTCGCGTCCCGCCGTAGCGGCGCCCCGAAGTCCCCAAGAAGTGCCGGTGGCAAGGGGTGGGCCGCGCGCACGGGGCGCGCCGCGCCGGACGCTTCCCGTGCCCGGCGGTACAGCTGGCTCTACCTCGGAAGTAGAGAGCAGGCCAGTGCCCCGGCCACCCCCGCACCGGTGCAATCGATGCATGACGACGACGAGTCACATCACCCCCACCCGGGACGCGGTCGAGCTGCACATGGTGCGCAAGGTCCACGGCACCGGCGGACGACGGGTCACTGCCCTGGACGGCGTCTCCCTCAGCTTCCCTCGCGGCACCTTCACCGCGATCATGGGCCCATCCGGTTCCGGCAAGTCGACCCTGTTGCAGTGCGCGGCCGGTCTGGAGCAGCCGTCGGAGGGCAGGATCGTGCTGGCCGGGGTGGAGATCGGACAGCAGAACGAGAGGGAACGTACCGAACTGCGCCGCAAGCACGTCGGTTTCGTGTTCCAGGCCTTCAACCTGGTCGAGTCCCTGACGGCCGCGCAGAACGTGGAGCTGCCCTCCCGGTTCGCCGGCACCAGGGTCAGCCGCGAGCAGGTCGAGCAGGCGCTCGCCTCCGTGGGACTCGCCGACCGTGCGGGGCACCGCCCCAGTGAGCTCTCCGGCGGTCAGCAACAGCGCGTAGCCCTCGCCCGTGCCCTCGTCACCCGCCCCGACGTCCTCTTCGCGGACGAGCCGACCGGCGCCCTGGACACCGCCGCCTCCCGTGAGGTGCTGCGGATGATGCGGATGCTGGTCGGCCAAGAGGGCCAGACCACCCTGATGGTCACGCACGACCCGGCGGCAGCGGCCCACACCGACGCGGTCGTCTTCCTCCAGGACGGCCGGATCGTCGACCGCATGCCGCTCGACCGCAAGGCCGGCGTGCACAACGCCGCCGCGATCGCCACGCACATGGCACGGCTGGAGACCCGACCGGCATGCTGATCCTTGCGAACGTCCGTGAACGCTGGTCCGGTTTCCTCGGTGCATTCGTCGCCGTCCTGGTCGGCGTGGCCCTGATCACCACCACCCTGGTCATCTACGACTCCGCCAAGGCCAAGGTCCAGCCCCGCTACGAGGGCACCGCGGCCCTCGCCCTGCCGCAGCAGGCCGTCGACGTCTCCGGCAGCGCCGAGGACCGGATGCCCTGGGGCAAGTCCGAGGCGGAGCCGCTGGTTTCCGGCCTCAAGAAGGTTCCGGGCGTCGCCGAAGCCGTCGTGGACCGTTCCTTCTACGCCCAGGCGATCAAGGGCGGCAAACCCGTCACCGACGAGGGCGCCCTGGAGGCCGGGCACGGCTTCTCCAGCGCGCGGATGGCTCCGTACAAGCTCGTCTCCGGCCGGGCGCCCGCCGCCGCGGACGAGGTCGTGGTCGACCGCGCCCTCGGTGCGGCCGTGGGCAGCGAGCTGACCGTCAACATCACTCAGGGCCGGAAGCAGTTCGAGGTCGTCGGCACCGTGGACGGGCCCGGCTACTACTTCAGCGAGGCATTCGCCGCACAGCAGCAGCCCGGTGTCCGCGACATCGCCCTGATCCCCGGCAAGGGCGCCGACACCGGCGCGATCGTGGCCGCCGCGAAGAAGGTGCTCGGCGACAACGGCAGCGTGGTCTTCGGTGACCAACGCTCCGCGCTACAGCCCGCGCACATCGAGCACAAGCGCTTCCTCGGCGTCCAGCTGATCAGTGCCATGGCCCTCCTGGGCCTGTTCACCACCGTGTTCGTGGTCGCCTCCATGCTGGTCCTCTCGACCGGGATGCGCCGCCGCGAGATCGGTCTCCTTCGCACCATCGGCGCATCGCCGAAGCAGATCCGCCACATGATCCTCGGCGAGGCCGCCGTGGTCGGCCTGGCCGGCTCGGTCGTCGGCTGCGTGGTCGGTGTGGCCGCGTCGCCGCTGCTGCTCTCGATCCTCGAAGGCCTGGACGTCACCGCGCCCGACATGGAGATCACCCTCGCGTTCTGGCCGCTCCTGGTGGCCTCCGTGATCGGCATCGGCGTCAGCGTCATCGGTGCCTGGACCGCCGGCCGCAAGGCCGCCGGGGTCGCCCCGATCGAGGCACTGCTCGACAGCCGATCCGCCAACAAGGGGATGGGCCGCGGCCGTTGGATCGCCGGTCTGAGCGTTCTGGGCCTGGGTGTGCTGCTCGCCATCAGCACCGCCACCTCCAGCGCCGACAACCGCGTCAACAGGGCGATCTTCGCCACGATGACGCTGATCGTCGCGGCCGCGCTGCTCGCCCCTGTGTTCGTCGGCCCGGTCGGCCGGCTCCTGACGGCTCCGTTCCAGCGTGGCGGCAGGGCGGCCCCGGTCCTGA
Source organism: Streptomyces sp. NPDC048416 (assembly GCF_043200435.1). Classification (NCBI taxonomy): domain Bacteria; kingdom Bacillati; phylum Actinomycetota; class Actinomycetes; order Kitasatosporales; family Streptomycetaceae; genus Streptomyces; species Streptomyces sp. NPDC048416. Next base: position 131,967 of record NZ_JBICXU010000018.1, on the reverse strand, counting down.
TCCGGGCGGAGCTGGTCGCCAACCCCCGCCGCGCCGCCTCCCTGGTGGCCCCGGTGATCGCCGCCGTCGGCTTCGCGGTGCTGCTCAGCGGCATGGTCGAGACGATGCGGGTCGCCTACCCGGCCGGTCAGGCGCTGAAGATCGCGGGACAGACGATCGTCACCCCGGACGGCACCCCGGGCAACACCGACGAGGTCGTCGCCGCCAACCCGGTCGGCAAGGCAGCCCTGCCGACCCGCGCGTTCGTCGAGACGAAGAAGGCGCAGGACAGCGGGGCCGCCGGTGCGGCCACCGTCGTGGACGCCCTGGGCAGCCGGGACCCCCAGTGGGACAAGCAGGGGGAGGTGGTCCTCGGCCGGAAGACGGCCCGCGACCTGGGTCTGAAGCAGGGCCAGGAAGTTGCGGTCCGGTTCGCGGACGGCGCCACGGTCGGGCTCACCGTCTCGAAGGTGCTGCCGGACGACCCGGCCCGTGGTGACTTCGTGGTCTCCCGCGGCTTGGTCCGCGCCCACGACCCGGCCGCGCTCACCGACGACATCTTCGTGCCGGTCGGCGCCAAGGCGTCGAACGCGGTCCCGGGTGTCGCGCTGCACGACGCCGCCGCGTTCGCCCTGGCCGACTACAACACCGACGCCAGACTGACCGATTCCCTTGCCACGATGCTGATCGTCATCGCCGTCGGCTACAGCGTGATCGCCGTCGCCAACTCCATGGCCATGGCGGCCCACGGCCGGCGCCGCGACTTCGGGGTGCTGAAGTCGGCCGGCGGCACCGTCCGCCAACTTCTGTTCACCTCGGCAGGCGAGACCGTCCTGGTCGTCGTGACCGGCGCCGCCCTCGGTGTCCTGGTCACGCTGCCCCCGCTGGCCGGCATGGCGGCGGGCCTGTCCGAGGCCACCTCGTCCGACGTGGGACTGCACCTGAACGTCGGTGCCGTCGTCATCGCCGTCCTCGGCACCCTGGCGACGGCGGTGCTCACTGGGATCGCGGTCACGTCGAAGACGCTCAAGCGGCGGACGGCGTAAGGCACAAGGGATCGGTGGCCAGGGCACCCGGCCGGTTTTATTCGGTGGCCGGGGCCCCGGCCACCGGGGTAGGCAGGGGCCATGAGCTGGATCATGGCTGTTGAGCGGCCCGACACCCCCGACGCGAGCCTGCTGCGCCGCGAGTACTACGACGAGGTGGCGAGCCGGTGGTACGGGCGGCCCGCCACCGCCGCGGAGATCGAGCAGGGGCTCACCGACGACGGCGCCGATCAACTGGCCCTGCCCACCGGCGACTTCGTGGTCGGCCGGTACCGGGGCCGGCCCGCTGCGTGCGGAGGTGTGCTGCTGCTCGCGCAGGCACCCGTCATCGACGGGACGTCTCCCGCGACCGCCGAGCTCACCCGGGTCTTCGTCCGGCCCTTCGCGCGCGGAACCGGGGGCGGCGGGGCGCTGCTCGACGCCCTTGAGGACGCGGCCAGGCGCCTCGGCGCGCGCCGGCTCGCGCTGGACACGCGGCACGACCTGGTCGAGGCGCGCGGGCTGTACGCGAAGCACGGCTATCGCGAGGTGGCCCCGTACAGCGAGGGCCCCTACCGGGAGCGCTGGTTCGCGAAGGAGCTGTAGAGCCCGGCCCGGAGGACCTGTGGGGGCTTTGGGGGCTGCGAGGCCTGCGGGGCCTGCGGGGGCTGTACGGCCTGCGGGGGCTGTACGGGATATGGAGTGGGCGGGCTGTGGCGGAACGGACCGTGACGGGCGGGACCGTGACAGGCGGGGACCGTGACAGGCGGGACCGTGGCGGGCGGGACCGTGGCGGGCGGGGTGCCTCACGTCCTGGGGTCTTGGCGTACCGCGGGCCCGGACGGCTGCTCGGTGTCGGAGCCCGACAGCTCCGAGGAGAGCTCCGACACCAGCTTCACCAGGTCCGTGGGGCGGTCCGGGCCCCACCAGTCGCCGAGCAGTTCGGCAAGCGACTCCTCGCGCGCCGTGGACAGCCGGACCGCGAGCAGGCGGCCCCGCTCCGTGAGGACCATCGGCATGCCCTCGCGCCGGGCAAGCCCGCGCTCCTCCACCTGGCGGGCCGCCTCGGTGATCACATGCAGCGGTACGGGGCTGCGCTGCGCCAGCACCCCGGGCTCGGCCGACCCGTACTTGTAGATGCGCAGGAGCAGCCAGCTCGCCGCGGGCAGGAGGTCGAGGTCCGCCTTTTTCGTGATCGTCTCGTAGATCGCGCGGCGGCCCTCGCGCGTGCCGAGTACCGAAAGGGCCCGCGCGCACTCGTCGTACGAGGACCGCTCGACGGGGTTCGAGGCGAGGGTCTGGCTGGTGTCGGGCGCGGTGACCGCGCCCCGCAGCTTGTCCTCCTTCAGGAACCACGCGGTCAGGAACGCGATGAGGACGACCGGGGCCGCGTACAGAAAGACGTCGGTGATGGAGGACGCGTACGCGTGCAGCACGGGTTGGCGTGCGGCGGGCGGGAGTTGGCCGATGGCGCGCGGGTCGGCGGAGATGGTGCCGGGACCGACCCCGGCCGGGAGCCGCTGTCCTGCCAGGGCGTCGGAGAGCTTGCCGGTGAGCCGGTTGGTGAAGACCGTGCCGAAGATCGCGACACCGAACGAGGCTCCGATGGAGCGGAAGAAGGTGGCGCCGGAGGTGGCGACACCCAGGTCGGCGTAGTCGACGGCGTTCTGGACGACGAGGACAAGGACCTGCATGACCAGGCCGAGGCCCGCGCCGAAGACGAAGAAGTAGACGCTCATCTCCCAGGTGGGGCTCGTCTCGGTGAGCCGGTGCAGGAGCAGCAGCCCGACCGTCGTCACCGCCGTGCCCAGGATGGGGAAGACCTTCCACCGCCCGGTGCGCGACACGAGCTGGCCGGACGCCGTCGAGGTCAGCAGCATGCCGAGGACCATCGGCAGCATGTGCACCCCGGACATGGTCGGCGAGATGCCCTGGACGACCTGGAGGAACGTCGGCAGGTACGTCATCGCGCCGAACATCGCGAAGCCCACGATGAAGCTGATGAGGGCGACCAGGGTGAACGTACGGATGCGGAACAGTTTCAGCGGGAGCACCGGCTCGACCGCCCTGCGCTCCACCGCGACGAACGCGACGAGCAGCACCACGCCGAGCACCGCGAGCCCGATGATCTGCGCCGAGCCCCAGGCCCAGGTCGTACCGCCGAGCGAGGCGACCAGGACCAGGCAGGTCGCGACGGAGGCGATGAGCAGGGTGCCCAGGTAGTCGATGGTGTGCCGGGTGCCGCGCGCCGGGATGTGCAGCACGGCGGCGATGACGAGGAGCGCGATCACACCGATGGGCAGGTTGATGTAGAACACCCAGCGCCAGCTGAGCTGTTCGGTGAAGAAGCCGCCGAGCAGCGGGCCGAGCACGCTGGTCGCGCCGAAGACCGCGCCGAACAGGCCCTGGTACTTGCCGCGTTCACGGGGCGAGACCAGGTCGCCGACGATCGCCATGGACAGGACCATCAGGCCGCCGCCGCCCAGCCCCTGGAGCGCGCGGAAGCCGATCAGCTGCCCCATGTTCTGCGCCACGCCGCACAGCGCGGAGCCGATGAGGAAGATGACGATCGCCGCCTGGAACAGCTTCTTGCGGCCGTACTGGTCGCCGAGTTTGCCCCAGAGCGGGGTGGCGGCGGTGGACGCCAGCATGTACGCGGTCACGACCCACGACAGGTGCTCCATCCCGCCCAGTTCGCTGACGATGGTCGGCAGCGCGGTCGAGACGATGGTCTGGTCGAGCGCGGCGAGCAGCATGCCGAGCAGCAGCGCGCCGATGGCGACCAGTACGGTCCGCCGTTCGTGCCCCGTCCCGGGGGCGACGGTGGCGGGAGCGGTTCCCTGAGCCATGGCCACGTCCCATCCGTTGGTCTGCATCCACTGATGTGCGTCGACGGTGTGCGCCGACCGGGGAGCGCACCGGCCGGTGTGCGCCGACCGCTGTACGTCCACCGCTGTACGTCCGCTGCCGTGCGTCCACCGCCGTGCGTCCGCTGCCGTGCGTCCACCGCTGTACGTCCACCGCCGTGCGTCCACTGCGGTGTGTCCGCCGGTGCGCGTCCGCTGGTGCGCTCCGGCTCGCTCACACCATCTTGATCGGAATGTACGGAAATGGCCTGCCGGGGCCGACCACGTCCCCCGGGTGCCCGGAGGCCGCCCGGCATAATCGCTCGCAGCCCAAGGGGAGGGGACCCGACGATGACCGGACACGGCTGTCCTGAATGCGGTGCGGAGCGCGGGGTGGACGGCAGACCCGGCTGCGCCTGCGCCGAGCGCGCCGCCGAGACCCTGCACGCGGAACGCATGGCCGAGGCCGCCGCGGCGGAGGACTTCGACCCGCTGCGCATCCGGCCGTACGTGATGCTGCCGAACGCCGTGACGCCGCCGGAGGACGACGCCCGGACGGGTGCCGATTCCGTACCGGAGGCGGGGCCGGAGGCAGCCCCGGCGCCGGACGCCGCACCTGCCGGGGCGGAGGGTCCCGGGCCCCGCACCGACGGCGGCGGACGTGACGAGACCGGCAGATTCAGCGGCAGCGGCCACGCAGTCGGCGGCGACGGTGCGCCGGGCGAGCCATCCAGCGGGGGTGGGAAGAGCGCGCTTGGCGGGGCCGGGAGCAGCACGTCCAGCGGGGCCGGGAACAGCGCGTCCGGTGGCGACCGTGGCGCCCGGTTCGTTGGGGACGCGGGCGGGACGCGGGGTGCCGACGCCGAAAGGACCATGCGGCTCGGTGCGGCCGTCCCCGTCACGCAGACCCCGCCGCGGGACACGGGTCCGTACCGCCCGCGCCGCTCCCCGGGCGAGCGCGCCGCCGGTGACGCCCGCAGGCGCCGCAGGATCGCCGCGCTCACCGCCGGCGCCGCCACGGCCGTCGTCATCGCCACGGCGGCGTTCGCGAGCACCCTGTTCGCCGACGACGCGACGCCGAAGCAGGCGCTGCCCGACACCGTGGACACCGGCGTCCCCTACAGCGGCGCCGACGCCTCCGCGGCGGCCGTCTCGCCCACCGCGCGGCCTGCGACGAAGCGGGCCACCCCGAGCCGTTCCGCCTCGGCGCACGCCTCGCCGTCACCCTCCGCGTCCAAAAAGGCCACCCCCACCCCGTCGAAGTCCGTGCCCGCTCCTGCGGCCTCCCCGCCTTCCGGGCCGCCGCCCTCCTCCCGCACCCCCGAGGGCAGGCCGCTCGCGCCGCCCCCGGGCCAGACGCTGCGGCGGGGCGACAGCGGGCCCGGTGTGCTCGAACTCCAGGAGCGGCTGGCCCAGTTGGGGCTCTACAACGGCAACGCCGACGGCAGCTTCGGGTCGAGGACGGAGCGCTCGGTGCGTGACTTCCAGTCGTACGTCGGCGTCACGGGCGACCCGGCGGGGGTGTACGGACCGGCGACCCGGCAAGCGCTCGAATCCATGACGGACCAGCCGTAGGCCGCGCCCGCGGGGGGCGGGTGGCACAACCCCGCCACGTTTTGTATCGTGGAGGAACAAAGTGATCCCTGCCTGTACTCCCTGACCGGCGGGCGGGGATCACCTTTGTGCTTCCGTCCCCCTTCCGTCCCCCCATGCGCCCCCGCGCCCTGGAGTCCGCCGATGTCGGCCAGCACCACGACCACCACCGTCCTGACCGCCCGCGCCCTCCTGTTGGACATGGACGGCACGATCGTGAACTCCGACGCCGTGGTCGAGCGCTGCTGGCGCCGGTGGGCAGAGCGGCAGGGCCTCGACCCGGACGCCGCGCTCAAGGTCGTCCACGGCCGCCAGGGCTACGCCACGATGGCCCTGCTGCTCCCGGACCGCCCGATGGAGCAGAACTTCGCCGACAACAAGGTGATGCTGGCCGAGGAGACCGCGGACACCGACGGCGTCGTGCCGGTGGCCGGGGCTCCCGCCTTCATGGCCGCCATCGCGGAGCAGCCGCACGCCCTGGTGACCTCGGCGGACGCGGCGCTCGCCCGGGCCCGGACCCGGAGGGCTTCCTCAAGGGCGCCGCGGAGCTGGGCTTCGCACCGGCGGACTGCATCGTGTTCGAGGACTCCGAGGCCGGCATCGCGGCGGGCAGGGCGGCGGGGATGCGCGTCGTGGGCGTGGGCCCGCGGGCGGGCGCCCACGCCCCCACTGTCCATGTCCCCGACCTCACGCACCTCACCGTCACCGCCGACGCGGACGGCGTCCTGCGCCTTGAGGTCACCGGCTGACACCGCGGCCCTCGCACGCCGGCCGGCACCGCGACCCTCGCACGCCGCCGACGTCGCGGCCCTCGCACGCCGGCCGGCACCGCGGCGCTCGCGCCCCATGAACGAACGGCCCCCGTCCTACCACGGGGGCCGTTTCCGTGCCTGCCGCGGTGCGGCCGGCCCGGGACGTGTCCGCGCGCCGTGCGGACGGGCTCAGCCCGCGATCGCCTCGAACAGGCTGAACCCGGCGAGCGCCAGCATCAGACAGGCCGCGACCTTGGTGATCAGGCGCAGCGGCACGTGCTTCATCAGGGTGCGCCCGCCCACGATGCCGAGTCCGGCCACCGCCCACAGGCCGAGCACGGCGCCGATGCCCACGGAGAGCGGGCTGTCGTAGCGGGCGGCCAGGTTGGCGGTCATGATCTGGGTCAGGTCACCGAACTCGGCGACCAGGATGAGCATGAAGCCCGCACCCGACACCTTCCAGAAGGACTGGTCGGCGGGCGCCTTCACTTCCTCGTCGTCCTCGCCCTTCTTGAAGAGCAGCATCGCCGCGCCCGCGAGGAACAGCACACCGACGATCGCCTGGAGCAGCCGGTGCGGCAGCAGGGTCAGCACGCCGCCCGCGGCGATGGCGAGGACGACGTGCACCGCGAAGGCGGCCGCGACGCCGACGAAGACGTAGGACGCCTTGTAGCGGGTGCCGAGCATCAGGCCCGCGAGGGCGGTCTTGTCGGGGAGTTCGGCAAGGAAGATCACGCCGAACGTGATCGCCATGATCGTGAAGCTGAGCACGGAAGGGTTCCTCTATCGGTCGGGCGCGGCCGCACCGAGAGCATGTCCGAGCTGTGTCCGGGGTCGCTTCGGCACGGCGGCGCCATGAATGGTCATGGTCACTGCGGCCGAAGGTCTCGCTGGCGGGGCCCTCGCGGGCACTCGCCTCCGGGCGCCGGCCGAGGACCCCTGGGGGATTCGGCAGTATGTCGACGTTCCGGCGAAGAGCTACTCCCCTTCTGCGCCTCCCAGGGTACGGCACGCCGTAGGCACCCCCTCAGGGCCCAAGGTCCCCGGGCTCCCGGTGCACCTTGCCCCGGGCGACGAGTTCGAGCACCACCGACACGGCGACCGCCTGTACGGCCAGGAGCGCCACCAGGACGAAGAGCTGGACCGCGCCCGCCTGCACGGGCGAGGCGCCGCCGAGCAGCATCCCGACGAACGCTCCGGGCAGCGTGACAAGGCCCACCGTCCTGGTCTGGTCGAGGCCGGGCAGCAGCGCGTCGGACGCGGCCGGGCGGGCGATCTCCAGACGTGCGTCCCGGTCGAGCAGCCCGAGCGCCATCCCGGCCTCCACCTCGCCGCGCCGCATCGTCAGCTCATCGAGCGCCCGGCGTCCGCCGAGCACGGTCGCGGTGAGCGCGCCGCCGATGAGGATGCCGGTGACGGGGATCAGCGCGATGCCCCTGATGGGGACGAGCCCGGTGATCAGCAGCGCCGCGACGACGGGGACCACGCCGGACGCGATGGGGGCGGCCGCCCACCACCAGGTGCGGTTGGCGGTCATCCGGCGGCCCGCGGTGCGTACCGCGACGGCGAACATCAGGGTCAAGAAGCCGAGCAGCAGCGGCACGGAGCCGACCACCCAGTGGATGGCGAGGGCGACGACGGCGAGCTGGACGGCCGCCCGCACCCCGGCGACCAGGATCTCGCGGTGCCGTCCCAGGTGCGCGGCGGCGGCGACGCCCGCGGCGAGGAGCAGCAGGGCGATCAGGACGGCCCCGAGCGTGAGGTTCACGGGCAGCAGCACGCGCCAACCGTACGACGTGTGCCCCTTCGAGACGGTACGTCAGGTCCGGGCGATGCCGGTGTCGTCCGACCCCTTGATCTGACGTGCCCACGTCGCCACGCTGTTACCTGGCGCCCATCCCCAGGCAACCCGGCGCCGACACGCTGGCCGGACCGCTCACCCTGCGGCCGGTCAAGTTCCCCCCACGTCAAGGGAGTTCGCATGTCAGGCGCCATAGCAACCCGTATGCCCCGCGTCTACGCGCGTCGCACCATGGTCTTCGCCGCCGCGGCCGCGCTCGCCACGGGCGCCGCGCTGATCACCGCCCCGGCCGCCGAGGCCGCACCGCCCACCCCGGTGAGCGCCGCCACCGCGCGCACCTATCTCGGCGAGCTGACCGTGCAGGCGGAGGGTTCGCTGACCGGTTACAGCCGGGACAAGTTCCCGCACTGGATCACCCAGTCCGGCACCTGCAACACCCGCGAGGTCGTCCTCAAGCGCGACGGTACGAACGTCACGACCGATTCCAGCTGCGCGGCGAAGAGCGGGAGTTGGTACTCCGCGTACGACGGCGCCACCTGGACCGCCTCGTCCGACGTGGACATCGACCACATCGTGCCGCTCGCCGAGGCCTGGCGCTCCGGCGCGAGCGCCTGGACCACTCCCCAGCGCCAGGGTTTCGCCAACGACCTGACCCGGCCCCAGCTGATCGCGGTCACCGACAACGTCAACCAGTCCAAGGGCGACAAGGACCCGGCCAAGTGGCTGCCGTCGCTGACCTCCTACCGTTGCACGTACGCGCAAATGTGGGTCGACGTGAAGCACTACTACAGCCTCACGGTCGACTCCGCCGAGAAGTCCACCCTCCAGTCGATCCTCAACGGCTGCTGATCCACGCCCGGTTGGCGTCCCCAGCACGCAGGACGTCGTGATCTGCCGTGTCCCCCGCGGGACGGACGCGCTCGACGCACGCGCCGCGGATTTGGCGGCCGATCCGGGGGGGGCCGACGTGCTGCTGCTCCTGACACGGCCGGGTGTGCCCAAGCCGTGTCAGGCCCCGGCCACGTCGACCGCTTCGGAGCCTTCGCGTCGCATGCGCTGGGCCCCCCAGGCGCCGAGCGGCCCGAGCGCTTGATTGAGCGTGCGCCCGTGTTCAGTCAGGGTGTACTCCACCCGCGGGGGTACCTCGGCATAGACCTCCCGGTGCACGAGTCCGTCCGCCTCCAGCTCGCGCAGGTGCTGCGTCAGCATCTTCTCGCTCACTCCCGGCAGAGCGCGATGGAGCTGAGCGAAACGGCGTACGCCCCGGGTATCGAGTTCCCAGAGGATCAGCCCCTTCCACTTGCCGCTCACCACGTCGAGCGCGGCGTCGATGCCGCAGATGTAAGGCCCGCGTCTCGGCGTCCTGGTCATCACTGGTCCCCTTACGAAAAGGTAAGTACCGCAGAAAATAGTGGGTACTTCCGAGCCTAGGGCCGCTCTTGGAGCATGGAGGGGTGAACGAACAACAGAACCGCACCACCGGACAGAAGAGCGCTGTCACCGTCATCGGGCTCGGTCCGATGGGCCAGGCGATGACGCGCACCCTCCTCACCGCCGGCCACCCGGTCACCGTCTGGAACCGCACCACCGGCCGGGCCGACGGCGTCGTGACCGACGGCGCGACGCTCGCGGCCACGCCCCGGGAGGCGGTCGAAGCGAGTGACCTCGTGATCCTCAGCCTCACCGACTACCAGGCGATGTACGACGTCCTCGACGGCGTCACCGCCTCGCTCGCGGGCCGGACGCTGGTCAACCTGAGCTCCGACACTCCCGACCGCACACGCGAGGCGGCAACCTGGGCTGCGGGCCACGGCGCCACCTTGCTCACCGGAGGTGTCATGGTCCCCGCGCCGATGGTCGGCACCGAGGCAGCCCATGTCTACTACAGCGGCCCGGGCGAGGCGATGAAGAGCCACCTGGCGACGTTGGCACCGCTCGGCACACCGAGGCATCTGGGCGAGGACCCGGGGCTCGCCCAGATGATGTATCAAGCCCAACTCGCGGTATTCATCACCACGTTGTCCGCACTGATGCACGCCACCGCGATGCTGGGCACCGCAGGGATGAAGGCCGGCGAAGCACTGCCGGAGCTGCTTTCCTCCGCCGACGCGATCGGCGCCATCCTGAGGGCAGGCGAAGCGAACCCCGGCACCGCGCTTGATGCCGGAGAGCATCCCGGCGACCTGAGCACGGTCACGATGATGGGGGCGACCGCCGACCACATCGTCGAGACCAGCACGTCACTCGGCCTCGACCTCGCGCTCCCGCTGGCGGTGCGGGCCCACTACCGGCGCGCGATCGAGGACGGACATGGCAGCGACAACTGGACGCGCATCATCGACGGCATCCGAGGACCGCGCTGACCGACCGCGGGACCGGTAGCGGCGCGCCCAGCCGTGGCTCCGCCCAGCCCCCGCCGCCTCCGTGCGCGGCGGGCGGCGGACGGCCCCCACGCTCCGGCCGCCACCAGCGGCCCGTGGGGTGATGTGCGCCACGTATACGTGGCGAAGCCCTTCTGGCCAAATAAGTCGCCCCAACCCGCTTTCTGCGGAGGCCAGTTGTCCTGTTCGCCCCTCCACCACTCGGTTCCGGCACCGGTGCGGGCCGGATTCCGCTTCGACCGGCGCCGGATCGGGTGCAGAACGGGGCACCTCCTGGCACGCCACGGCGCGGCGGAACGACCCGCCTTCGACTGGCGCAGGAGGGGCGGCCCTTGGTTCGGCAACCGCCTCATGGCCCTTACGCTGCACGGTCGTTGCGCGCACCTGCTGCTCCACCCGGTGCGCCGGAACCGCCGCCGGCCCGGCGCCCCGGGCCGCCCCTCGACCGCCCCGGACCGCCCACTGACCCCGGGCGCCTCCCCTGGCTCGATTCAGCCGACTGAAACAAGAAATTGAATATGTTGAACTTGCAAGCACTACTGAGGGCTGCCTAACCTGTGGACCCCATCGGTCACGTCCCCAACCGAAGGAGCCCACCATGGCCTCCCCCACGCTCGACGCCGAAAGAGCGCGCCCGTACGCGCTCGCCCTGTTCCGCATAGTCATCGGCCTCCTCTTCGCCTGCCACGGCGCGGCGTCCCTGTTCGGCGTCTTCGGCGGCGCGATGGGCGGCGGCTCGATCGCGGCGGGCACCTGGCCCGGCTGGTACGCCGCGGTGATCCAGCTCGTCGGCGGCATCCTGGTCCTGTTCGGCCTCTTCACCCGCCCCGCCGCCCTGATCTCCTCGGGCTCGATGGCGTACGCGTACTTCAGCGTCCACCAGTCCCACGCGCTGCTCCCCCTCCAGAACGGCGGCGAGCCCTCCGCGATGTACTGCTGGGCCTTCCTGCTCCTCGTCTTCACCGGCCCCGGCGCACTCGCCGTCGACCAGCTCATGGGAGCCCGCCGCGCCGCACGACCGGCCGCGGACACCCAGCGTGAGACCGTCGCGGCCTGAGCGCCCACCCGCGACCCCGCAGAGCCCAACGCGCTTTCCCCTGCCCGGAGTTCAGCCGTCGAACTCCGGGCAGCGGCATGCCGTCCGCCCCGGCTCTCGCGCCGCCTGCGCGGGCGCGAGCAGCGCACGGCCGTGGCGGGGCCGTCCCACCAACCACCCCTGACACAAACCTTTCCAGGCCCGGGCGTACGCTGTACGGCTGTACCGCCGCCCCTGCCGCTTCCCCGCGACACCGCGGTATTCACGTCCGGGGAACCGACAAGCCGCAGAGGAGCGAACGTGCTGGAGAGTGTGGGGGCGCTCACTTCGAGCCCCTGGATCTATGCCGTGGTCGCGCTCTCCGTGCTGCTCGACGTCTTCCTGCCCGTGCTCCCCAGCGGGGTCCTCGTGATCACCGCGGCGACCACGGCGGCGGGCTCCGCGACCGCGGCCGGGGACGTCATACAGACCGGGCACCCCGATCTGCTGGCCCTCGCCGCCTGCGCCGCCAGCGCCTCCGTCCTGGGCGACCTGATCGCGTACCGCCTGGCGCGCCGCGGCGGCGCCCGCCTGGAGCGCGTGATCGCCCGCTCGCGCCGCCTGACCCGGGCGCAGGAACGACTCGGCATCGCGCTGAGCCGGGGCGGCGGCGGCCTCGTCGTCATCGCCCGCTTCGCCCCCGCCGGGCGCTCCGTCGTCTCGCTGGGCGCGGGCGCGGCGCACCGCAAGGTCGGCGAGTTCCTGCCGTGGTCGGCGCTGGCGGGCGTCGCCTGGGCGACGTACAGCGTGGGGCTCGGCTACTTCGGCGGGCAGTGGCTCGGCGCGACCTGGCTGGGCACGGCGGTGTCGCTGCTCGCCCTGTTCGCGGCGGGCGCGCTCGCGGCGTACGTCATAAAACGCCCGGCCCCGGCGCCTGCTCCGGCCGCGTAAGCCTTGGCTTTGGCTCTGTAACCCTGGGCCCTGGCCCTGTAATCCTGGCCCTGTAATCCTGGCCCCGGCCCTGGCCCTGAGCTGCGGCCCCGGCCCCGGCCCCGGGTGACCGACCTGGCGCCTGGGCCCCGCGTCACGCTCCGGCGATCACCCCGGGCTCTTCGCGGCGGCTTTGACCGCCCCGCGCACCTCAAGCCCCGCCAGCAGCTCACGGGTCGCCTCGGCGATCTCGTCCACCGCGCGCTCGAACACCTCCTTGTTGTGCGCGGCGGGCGCCCGGAACCCGGACACCTTGCGCACGTACTGCAGGGCGGCGGCCCTGATGTCGTCCTCGGTGGCCTCCTCCGGCATGGCCGGTGGCCTCAATGTTTTGATACTCCTGCACATGCTCCCAGTGTGACCGACGCCACTGACAACGACCCTGGCAACGGCCCTCGGCCGTCCCGACCGGGCGCCCCGGCCGAAAACCGCGAGGCCGGGCCGGGGCCGCCGTCTAGAGTCGAAGACATGGCGGAAGCAGCGAACGGCACCAGCACCGGCCCCGTACGCGTCGACAGCTGGATCTGGTCGGTCCGGCTGACCAAGACGCGCTCCCAGGCGGGCACGGCCTGCCGGGCCGGACACGTCCACGTCAACGGCGAGCGTGTGAAGGCCTCCCACCTCGTCAAGATCGGCGACGAGGTGCGGGTGCGCATGGAGAGCCGCGAGCGGATCGTGAAGGTCGCCAAGCTGCTGCGCAAGCGGGTCGGCGCCCCCGTCGCGGCCGAGGCCTACATCGACAAGAGCCCGCCGCCGCCCGCCCGCGCCGACGTCCTGGCGGCGGGCGTACGGGACCGGGGCCTCGGCCGGCCGACCAAGCGCGACCGGCGCGAGATGGAGCGCCTGCGGGGCCTCGCGGAAAGCCGGCGCAGCGCGGGCTGACGCGGGACGGGCCGACGCGGGGCGGGGGTTGGGGTTCACATCGGCACCCGCACGCCACCGGCCCGGCACCCGCACCCGCACCCGGCGGCGTTCACCACGCATTAACTCGCGCGCCAACTGCCCCTTGCGCGGAGTAACTTGGAGGCCTGAACCGGGGGCCAGGGGAAGCCCCCGCATCTGCCCCAAGGACCCATCATGATCCTCTGGATGATCCTTCTCGCCCTGATCCTCTACGGCTTCGGTCTCAGCCTCGGCAGCATCGTCTTCTGGGTGGCCGTCGCGGCCGCGCTGTTCACGGCCCGGCGCCGCTCGGGCGGCGGCCCGGCCTCCGGCACGGGCGGCACGGGCGGCACGGGCGGCGGGGCCGGCCGTACGGACTCCACCTACCGCGCCTACCGCGCGCGACGGAACCGGATGGACCGCTGGGAGCGCCGCTACCAGCGCGAGCGCCAGAGCCCGTTCTCCCGCCACCGCGACTGACGTCCAACCCCCGCCGGATCGCCGCACGACGCGCGGCCGGCCGACCACCCTGGCCGGCCGGCCACCTCACCGACCGGCCACCCGGCCGGCCGCGCACCTCCGCTACAGCCACCCGTTGCGCCGGAACCCCCGGTACATGACGAAGCAGACCAGTGCCATGACTCCCAGCGCCATGAAGTAGCCGTAACGCCAATGCAGTTCGGGCATGTTCTGGAAGTTCATGCCGTAGATGCCGCACACCATGGTCGGCACGGCGACGATGGCCGCCCAGGCGGTGATCTTCCGCATGTCCTCGTTCTGGGCGACGGTGACCTGGGCCAGGTGCGCCTGGAGGATGGAGTCGAGCAGTCCGTCGAAGGCGGCTATCTGCTCGGAGGTGCGCAGCAGGTGGTCGGCCACGTCACGGAAGTACGGCCTGACGTCGGCGTCGACGGAGGGCACCGCCTCGCCCGCGAGCTTTTGCAGCGGCCGGTTGAGGGGGGCCACCGCCCGTTTGAGTTCGAGGAGTTCGCGCTTGAGCTGGTAGATCCGTCCCGCGTCGCCGCGCCCCGCGTTCTCGGTGAAGACGGCGGTCTCGACGGCGTCCATGTCGCTGCGCATGGCGTCGGCGACCTCCAGGTACTCGTCGACGACGTGGTCGACGAGGGCGTGCAGCACGGCCGACGGGCCCTTGGCCAGTTGCTCGCGCTCGCGCTCCAGCGCCTCGCGCAGCGGCCCGAGCGATCCGTGCATGCCGTGCCGGACGGTGATGACGAAGTCGGACCCGGTGAACACCATCAGCTCGCCGGTGTCCACCACCTCGCTGGTGGCCGTGAGTTCATCGTGCTCGACGTACCCGCACGTCTTGAAGACGGAGAAGAGGGTGTCGTCGTAGGGCACGACCTTGGGCCGCTGGTGGGCCGTGACGGCGTCCTCGACGGCCAGCGGATGCAGCCCGAACAGCGCGGCGAGCCCGGCGAACTCCTCCGCGCTCGGCTCGTGCAGCCCGATCCAGACGAAGGCGCCGTCGCCGAGGCCGCGCACCTGTCGCAGCGCCTCGTCCACGGGGCAGTCGGCCTTCTGGCGCACCCCGTCGACGTACACGGCGCAGTTGACGACGGCGCTTCCCAGCGGCGAACGCGCCGGGTGGCTGAGGTCGACACTCCTGCGGTAGGCGCGGCGCACCACCCTCCGCAGGTTCCGCATCATCGCCACGCCGAGCTTCCCTTCACCTTGGCACTCGCCTTCGCCTTCGCTGTTTCCATCGCCGTCACCGGACGAGTCGGCCAGTGTGCCACCGCCCGCTGTGCCTCCCCACACCCGCACCCGCCTGGTCCTGATCCTGGCCTGGCCCCGGCCCTGGCACTCGCCCTAACCGTCGCCCTGGCTCTCGCCCTGGCCCTGGCCCTGGCCCTGGCCCTCGCCCTCGCCCTCGCCCTCGCCCTCCGAGGAGACGCGTCGAACGCCGCACGCGTTCCCCGGGCAGGGCTTTCGCCGTCCGGGCATGCCTTTCTCCGTTACGCGTACCCCGTCACGCCTTTCCCTGGTGGACCGCGTCGGCCACCGCGCGGAGGTACCGCCGGGTGGCCAGGTCCTGGAGCAGGCGCGTGAGGGGCCCGCCGAGCCGGGCGTACCAGCGCGCCGGACGTGAGAACGCGGCGACCTCGAACCATACGAGCCCGTGCCCGTCCGTCTCGCGCCCCACGACGAACGACTCCTCGCCGCGTTCGGGGTGCCCGGGCAGGGTGCCGTAGGCGAATCCGATGCGTTCGGCATCCCGTACGGTCCACACGACGCGGCACGGGATGATCAGCCTGGGGAAGGGCAGCCCCGGCAGTCGCAGGACGACGAGTGCGGTCCCGCCCGGCGCGGCGGGCACCCGGGGGTACACCCCGAACCCGGCACCCCGCTGCGTCCCCCAGGCCAGCACGTGCGCCCCGGCCCACTCGAACGCGTCCTGCCCGTACCCGACCGTGATGCGCCGCCGGAACACGCGGTACCCGGCGTCCGCCCCCGGCAGCTCCGGCGCGCCCGTGGCGCCGGCCTCCGGATAGGTGAGCCCGGCCGCACAGGCACGGTCGTACGCCGCCCGCAGATCTCGCTTCATACCCCTGGCCCCTCCCCTCGCAGACCGACCCAAAACCACACGGCACCGCACGGAACCGCACCCGAACCCCCAGGCATCCGGGGCCCCGCGGAATCACCGGAGTCTCATCCCGCACAGGGGTTACGTTTCAGCCAATCACAGGCGTAATCTCGGCCATCCGGCGGAGTCCTCCCCCCGTTCCTGGCCCGCCGGACACCGGCGCCGAGCGCTTCCCCGAGCGCGCCGCGACGCCGCCGCGAAGCCCCGTCCGCACCCCGCCCGACGGGGCTTCCCGCTGCCCCCTCCCCCTCCGGTCGCCGTTCGGCCCCAACTGCGCGGTCGTGGTCCCGGCGGACGTCTCACCGGGACGAATTCGCGACGATCACCCATGCCCACCGCGCTCGTCTCAGCCGGTCCGCACCGTCGCCGCCCCGAAAACCTTCCGTCTCCGGGCCGACAGGGGACACGTTCGTCATTCCCGACAGAGACCGGCCGCCGTACGGTGGGCCCAATGCATTGTCATGGCACTGCACTGAAGGGGCACCATGGACATCCCCGCAGACCTCACCGCCGGCGAGCGCATCCGGCTCCTCCGTGAATCCCGGGGCATGACGCGCGAAATGCTCGCGAATATGTGCGGCCGCGGGCCCGACTGGCTGAAGAAGATCGAAAGCGGCGAACGCGAACTGCGCAACGCCTCGCTGACGCTGCGGCTGGCGGCCGCGCTCCAGTTGTCGGACGCATCGATCCTGACGGGCGCGGCCACGCCGATGACCGTCCCGACTGCCCGCCTTCAGCACCCCGGGATGCCTGCGGTGTGGGACGCGGTGATGACGCGGCGACTCACCCCTCCCCCGGCGAGCAGGCCGGTGAACGCCGCCGATCTGCAAGGGCGCGTGGACCGTGCCTGGATTCAGTGGCACTCGACCGGCGAGAACCGCACCGAGGTGTCAAAGGTGCTGCCGGGCCTGATCCGGGATGCCGAGGCGGCCGTACGCCTGGCCGATGGCGCCGACCGGCGGGTCGCCCTCGTCGCCCTGTCCGACGTCTACCGACTCACCGGGCAGGCCACGGCGTACGTGGCACCCGCCGAGATGGCGTGGGTCGTTGCGGACCGGGCCATGTCTGCCGCGCAGGACGCTGACAACCCTGCGGCCATCGCAGCCGCGGCCTGGAACATGGGGAACATCCTGCGGGAGACCGACTATCCGGAGGAAGCGCTGCGCGTGGTCCTGGAGGCCGCAGACCTCATCCGGCCGCACCTCGACTCGGCGCCCGACGACTGGCGAGGCGTGTACGGGGCCCTGCAACTGCACGCCGCAGTGACGGCGGCGCGTGACGCCCGCGCCGGCGACGCGTGGCGGTACTGGGAGGCAGGCGACCAGGTCGCCAAGTCACTGCCCGCAACGTACATCCACCCTTCGACGGTCTTCGGGCGCGCGAACGTGGACTTTCACCAGGTCAGCGTCGCGACCGATCTTCGTACCGCGCGGGCCGCGCTCGCGGCGGCCGACGAGATCGACCCGGACGTCATGCCGTCGGTCGAGCGGCGGGCCCGGTTGTGGGTGGAGGTGGCCCGCGGGCACCTCCAGCGCGGGGACCGGACGGCCGCCCTGCACGTCATGAAGCTGGCTCATGAAATCGGCGCTGAGACGGTGAAGTTCACGCCGTCCGCCCGGACCGTGATCGCCGAGCTGTGGCGGCAGGCTCCCCGCGCGTTGCGGCCCGAGGCCGCGCAGCTCGCCGAGAAGGTTGGACTCCGCGACGTCGGCTAGCGAAAGGCCCCTAAGGGGTGTCTGGTGGATCAGGGTCGGTCAGGGTGCGGCGCCTGGTGCGGTGCATCGCAAGGCGCCGGAACGTCGTGATAGCGGAGCTATCGGGGCGTTTCGGCAACGCCGCGAGGTGCCGTGCCAGGCGCCGCACCCCCGGCCATGATCCACCAGACACCCCCTAGGCCTGTCTTCAAAGTCCCGCCTGCCCTTCGGGCGACGACGCGACTTTGCGCAACGGCCTAGAGCTGCGACGCCCCTCCGTCGACAGGGAACTCCGTTCCCGTCGAGAAGGTCGCACCGAACGCCAAGTACGCCACCGCGGCGGCCACTTCCTCGGACGTCCCCAGCCGCTGCATCGGGTTGGTGCTCCGGTAGGTGTCCTTTATCGTCTCGGCGACGTCGGCGGGGACGGAGCGGTCCAGGATGCCCGTGTCGGTCGGGCCGGGGCTCACGGCATTGACCCGCACCTTGTGCGGCAGCAGCTCGCGGGCCAGGGTGCGCGTCATCGACCGCAGGGCTGCCTTGCTCGCCGAGTAGACACTGAGTGCGTCGAGGCCCAGGACGTTCACCACCGACGTGGTGAGGACCACGCCGCTTCCCTCGCGCAACAGCGGCGCCAACGCCTGCACCGTGAAGTACGGGCCCTTGGTGTTGATGTCGAACAGCGCGTCGTACATCTCCTCCGTGGTCGAGTCGAACGGCGCGGACGCGGTGACCCCGGCGTTGACGAACAGCGCGTCCACCGCACCGAACCGCTCCTTGACCGTGCCGGCCAGTGCCTTGATGTCCTTCATGGACGCGGCGTCGCTGCGGACCCCGACCGCCTTGTTTCCCAGCTGCTCAAGCGCAGCGTCCAGAGTGGATCGGGTGCGGCCGGTGATCAGCACGTGCGCCCCACCGTCCGCGAACAACCGGGCCGCAGCCAGACCAATACCGCTGCTTCCGCCCGTGATCACGATCTTCTTGCCGTCATAAGTGGTCATGCCCTCAAGCCAATATCCACCCGCACACCCTGTCCAAGACCTGTTCCGTATGCCGTCATGCCCCAGGCGTATGACGACGCGCGACATACCCTGGGCGAATGGACGTTGATCTCCGGCTCGTGCGCTATTTCACCGTCGTGGCGGAGTACGGCAACTTCGGCCGGGCCGCCACCAAGCTGCACCTGGCACAGCCGTCGCTGAGCCGCCAGATCCAGCGACTTGAGGCTCAGCTCGGTGTCCGGCTTTTCGACCGCTCGCCGCAGGGCAGCAGCCTCACCGACGCCGGTCAGGCATTCCTTCCCGGGGCCCGGATCCTGCTCCAGGAGGCCGAGCAAGCCGCTCGCACGGCCAGAGCCGCCGTCCAGCCCCGTACCGTCACCGTCGGCTGCGCCGAAGGGCTGGTCATCACCGCCTGTGTGCAGGAACTGCGCCGTCGGCATCCCGACGCCCAGGTCCGCACCCGGCACCTCGACTGGCGGGACACGCGCGCTCTCGCCGAGGGGCGGGTCGACGCCCTCGTTGTGTACAGGCCCCTGCCCTTCCCCACGGACGGCTTCCGGGTGACCAAGCTCCATCAGGAATCGCGGGTACTCGTCACATCGGCACGTCATCATCTGGCGAACGAGAAAGCCGTCAGCCTGCGGGCTCTGTCGGACCAGGAACTGGTGGCCTGCGTCAGCACTCCGGTTGTCTGGAGCACGCCCAAGCCGGTCGACGACCGCCCGGCACCACCCCCACCCGCGATCGACGACAGCTACGAGGACAAGCTGGAACTCATCGCCACCGGCCACTGTGTCGCGATCTTCCCTGCCAGTGACCGACGCGCCGCTGTGCGCGAGGACATCGCCCTGGTGCCCGTCATCGACATCGATCCCTGCGAGCTCGTGCTCGTCACGCGCGCCGGCGACCCGAACCCGCTGCTCGGATCCCTGGAGGACGTCGCACGTACATTGCTCGGCACAGCCTCCCGACAGGAGAACAGCATGCTGCCGATCAACTGACCCCTCGCGGCGATGTCTCCAAATGATCTTGAATGGTGGATCATGGTCGGGTGATACGTCGCCATGAACTGTCCGATGCCGAGCGGGAGTTCGTTCGTCCTCTGTTGTCTCGGTCGGAGCGAGGGCGGAAGCGGTCGGATGACCGGACGGTTCTCAACGGGATCGTCCGGAAGTTCCGTAGCGGCAGGATGGGACACGGGGACAGCATGGGACAGGGGGACAAACCGGCCCCGTTACTCGCCGGTACCGCCTCTACGGTGACGGCTCCTGACGAACCCTCACCACTGCGGAGGCACCCATGCCCCGTCGGCACGCGTCCACCCGTGACGCGCAACCCACCTGCGATGACAGCACCGGCGAGATCCGAGTACCGGTCAGCCTCTGGACCGTGGACCGCGCGGAGGACGAGGTCGACCTCGTCCTGTCGTACGGCGAGGCACAGCGGCTCTCCGCCGACCTCGGCACCCTTCTGGAGCGCTGCGCCCGCACGCTGCGCGCCGCACGATCGGTGCAGGTCCTGTGACAACCCGGGCCACCGAACATGAGGCAGTCTCCGACTGGCTGGCGGGGAGCCTCCACCGCCCCGCCGACGCACACACCCAGTGGGCCGACCGCCGTCTCGCCGTCCTCGCGCTCGGCCGCCGGTTCTGCGCGGTCCGCCTCGCCGACGAACTCGTCCACGCCGTCGGCGCCGGGCCGTCGACCGCCTCGATGACCCTGCACACGCTGGGCGGCCCGGTCATCCATGACCCACGCGGCCGCCGCTTCTACGCCCTCGTGCCCGCCGCACCGCCGGGCCCGGATCTCGGCCCGTACGCCGCCCATCTCGGTCTGCCCCACTTCGTGGGTGTTCCGCGAGTCCGGGACACCGAGCCACACGGGCTTGCGACCTACTGGGTGGTCCCCCTGCGCACCCCCGGCCACCTCTGCGACCCCGCCCGCGTGGCGGACCTGATCGCGGCCGGGACGACCGCACTGCGCGCGGGAGCCGACTCGTGAAGCAGTGGGACTACGTCGTGTACGCACAAGATGGCCGCACCGGACTCATCACCGCCGACCTGGGCCACGAACTGATGCGCGTGGCATTTCTGCGGCCGTCCCCGCCCGGGCAGCTCAGCGAGGCAACGATCCGCACCAGCGAGCTGCGGCCCGCCTCGGCCACGCGGATGGAATCCGTCCGCGCGGAAGGGCTGACCCGAAAGTCGCAGCGGAGTTTCCTGCCACCCCGGCATTGAGCCACCGCCGTACGAGGTCGGCCAAGGACGAAGGCCCCCCGCCAAGATCGGCGCGGGGCCTTCGTGCTGGTGGGCGTGGACGGTTTCGAACCGCCGACATCTGCTTTGTAAGTTCGCCCGGCACCCCAGACCAGCCGCACCAGCCTCGACTGTGACCCCGCAGCAAACCGCCGAGAACCACTGCGATCCACCTCGTTGATGTCACCCGTGGTGGTCAGCCGAGCGGGCCGGCACCCCAGCTCATCGCTTCTTGCGAAGCCTCTTCATCTTCGCCTCAGCTTCCTTCTTCTTCCGCTGCTGCACCCCGTAAGCAGACAAATCCCCTTGGTGCTTGGAGCACCGCGAGGTGCCGATGACTGCCTTGCTCCGGCACCGCTTCCCGCTCTGCGTTGGTGCCCCGCATATCGCCTGCGCCATGCGCCCCTCCGACATACGACTCGGTGTGGACGAAACACTTGACCGTCCCAGGGACGACCGGGCGCCGGGCAGGCGTGCGGGCAGATGCACCGGGGCACCGCCAGCGGGCGGCCACCCCGCGCGCCCCCGAGTGTCCGGGTCGGGCAACACCTCCCTGGCCCGACCCGCCCGCCGATCTCGACCTTCCGCCTTGGCGGAGATGAGCTGCCATGCCATCGCGCGTGTCTCCGCGTGGCCCGGACCGTCACGCGCACCGCTCGCGGGGTTCCGCTTGCCGCCAAGGCCATTGCCCAGCACGCTGGACGTATCCCGGTTGCTCTTGCCCGCGTCACAACTCCGCCGCCACCGTCCCGAGCGCGTCGGCGTTCCAGCTCTCGCTGTAGCCGCTCGCACAATTGCCTCCTGCCGTCCTTTCGGGTCCGGCGGGGGGCGCTTCCTCTGTGGCGTTGCCCGCAACTCAGTTTGTTGAAGCGGTGATTCGCAATTTGCCGCAATCAGTGGGCGGCCCCTGGGTCGGCCATCGCATGCTGGTCCCCCAACAAGACCAGATGGAGGGCGACATGACGCTCCGGTTCATCGGCACCACCAGCGACGACGGTGACTGCCCAACGCTGTACGAAGTCGAGGGGACCGGAGACATCCTCGTGCAAGGCGAGCGAGTCACCGATCCCGAACACCTCGTGCAACTGCGCGACGTGAAGGAGACGGAGGCCTTCGTCACCGTGCCTCGTGATCTACTCATTCGATTCGCTCCCCAGACCAAGACGAATGACCTGATCTCGTTCCCCGAAGTGGCCCACATGTTCGCTGACTTCAAACACACGGCCTGGCGCCTGGAGACACGACGCGGCTACGCCTCCGACCGCAGGGGCGAGAAGTGGCAGCGCTGGCAGGCCGGGCAAAGCATCGCTGACGAGCCTTTCGATGCCTGGCGCACCAACGTGCACAAGCAGACGGAGGAGGGCAAGCGCTTCGAGCGTGTCCGGGTCGTCGATGAGCCGGCCACCGAGGGCCAACAGTACCTCCTGGCCTCCGGGCTCGGGAACGTCGCAGCCGGCGAGGACATCCGCAATCTGACCCGATCGGAAGCCAGCCGGCTCGGACTGCCCGCCTGGGACTTCTGGCTCTTCGACTCCCGCACTCTGGTCCGCTTTGCCTTCGACGATGAGGACAACACCCTGGGCGTGATCATCAGCGAGGATCCCGCCGAAGTCCTTGCTGCCTGCCAGGCGCGTGACAAGGCCTGGCACTACGCGACCCGTACCGGCGAGTTCCAGAGGCAGGTACGTTCCACCGTGTGAGCACGGACTTCCAGAACGCGAGGATCGCTTTGGGTGCGCGGCTGCGTGAGCTGCGCACCGCGGTGGGTCTCGACGGGAAAGGCATCGCGGAACGGCTCGGCTGGCAGCGCTCCAAGGTGTCCCGCCTGGAGCGCGGGAAGCAGACCCCTACTCCAGGCGATCTCGGTGCATGGGCGCAGGCGGTTGGCCGGCCGGAGCTTGCGGGCGAGCTAACCGGACTCCTGTCGGGGGTAGAGACCAAGTACCGGTCCTGGCGCCGCCAGCTGGCAACCGGGCACCGTGCTCGACAGGAGCTGGCCATTGCGGAAACGGCGGACACGAAGGCGATCCGCGGCCTGGAAGTCGCCCGCATTCCAGGCCTGTTTCAGACGCCGGACTACGCTCGGGCGACCTTCGCCGCGAACTCCGAGTTCAGGCAGGTCGTCAAGGACATCGACGACGCCGTGCGGACGAGGATGCGCCGCCAGCAGGCCCTGTACGAACCTGGCAGGAGCTTTCGCTTCCTCGTGTGGGAGGCCGCCTTGTACGTGCGGATGTGCTCGCGCGAAGTACACGCGGCTCAACTTGACCGCCTCGTCAGTCTGATTGGCCTCGACACCATCGAGCTCGGCATCGTGCCGCTCGGCGTGCAACTGCGGCGTACCCCGGCACACGGGTTTTGGATCTACGACCGGCGTCTGGTGATCGTCGAGACGATCGACACTGAGATGTGGCTCGACGACGAGGATTCGATCCGACTGTACGAGCGCGCATGGAACTGGCTGGCCGAGTCCGCCGTGTACGGCCCGCAGGCGCACCGAGCCATCGCACGCGCCCGGGCATCTCTCGACATCATCTGAGCAATCCAGGCGAATCTGCCTGCCTGCATCCGCAATTGCGCGCAATCGCCGAGCGAGCCCGGTTCCTGCCTCCTTACCTTGCTCGTCATGACGGCGCTCCGCGCCGCTTCGAGCAGCCGACGGCGGAGGCACCCATGAGCTCAGCACCTGCCCATATCCTCACGGACACGAAGAACGCGGCCATCTCCGTGTGGCTGGCCAACAGCCTTCACCGTCCGTCCGACGCGTACACGCAGTGGGCCGACCGCCGTCTCGCCGTCCTCGCGCTCGGCAGTAAGTTCTGTGCGTTCCGTCTGTCCGACGAGCTTGTGCACGGCGTGGGGACTGACAGCGGCTTTTCGCTGGCCTCGACGACCCTGCGCACCTTGGACGGCCCCGTCATCCACGACCCGGGCGGCCGCCGCTTCTACGCCCTGGTGCCACCGGCTCCGCCCGGCCCGGATCTCGGCCCACACGCCGCGTATCTCGGTCTCGGCCACTTCGTAGGCGTGCCACGGGTCGGAGAGGACGAGCAGACCGAGACGTGGGCAAGCTACTGGGCCGTGCCCATGTCCTGGCCTGGCACACTGTGCGACCCGGCCCGGGTGCTGAGGCTGATCCGGGCCGGCACGGCCCTGCTCGGCGAGGGGGCCGACTCGTGACGAGGTGGGACTACGTCGTGTACGACCGCGAGGGACGGACTGGGCGCATCACCCTCGACCTCGGCCCCGACATGAAGCGGATCGCCTTCCTGCGGCCGTCTCCACCCGGGCAGCTCAGCGAGGCAACGATACGGACCAGTGAGCTGCGGTCTGCCTCGGCGAAGGAGACGGATGCCGCGCGCGGCGGGGCTGACTCAGGAATCCCAGCGGAGGTTCCTGCCGCGCGGGCGCTGAGCCAACGCCCGCGGCTCCCACTCATAGACTGTCGCAGCCGCCGCGACGAGAGGAATGATCACAAATGCGCATTCAGAGGTTCCACGCCTTCGCCACCGAAGCACTGGCCAAGGCGCCCGACGTCCAGGCCGTGGACCGTTGGGACCGTGGCGCTGATCACCTGTACGGCTGGCAGATCACTCTCACGTCCGGCGCACGTGCCTGGATCGGGCTGACCACCATCGCGCCCCCTGGTGACATGGCGGACCAGCCCGAGACGCCCGTCACCGGCGCCGCGCCTGCGGAGGTTGCGTACCCGGATCTGTACACCAATGGCAAGACCAACCCGCGGCTGCTTGCCCAGTACCTCGCCGCGGCCCTCGCCGCGTCAGGGAACACCGAGATCGAGCGGGCTGAAACCTACGCAGAGGATGCTCAAAACCCCGGGTTCGGCGTGGTGTTCCACTCGACGGGGCGCGCTCACTGTCTGTTCCACCACATGGCTCGTCCCGGGCAGGACAAGGGCAACAACCCGTTCTCCCTGCAAGGCGAGTTCTGATCTTCCCCGGCCGAGTAGGCGCCTGGGAGTGCACCACCTGGAGCACCACCCTCTACCGAAGGGACGTGTCGAAATGGAATGCACCTGTCGCCGCCGAGGTGACCGGTTCGACCCTGCGCGCTGCGCCGGCAACTGCCCGTTCTGCGGCTCCACCAATGGGGCAGCGTCCGGCCAGCCCACCCCGCCGCACCAGCCGGAGGGGAGCCGGGAGATGTGCCCGGGCTCCGGCCAGCCCGCCCTCTGAGTAGCATCTGGACGTCCCCGGCCATCAGCGCTTCCCGCGGTGATGGCCGGGGCTTTCTACTGCCTGAGTTCTGCCAGGGGTACGTCGATCGCGTCGGCGACCGGAGCAGGGTGCTGTGGGGAGGGGTGGACTCTTTGTGGACTTCGATCACAGAGAAGGCCCTCCAGCCGATCTTGGCTGGAGGGCCCGAGCAGGCTCTCACCTGCTGACATCCCGTCGGTGGGCGTGGACGGTTTCGAACCGCCGACATCTGCTTTGTAAGAGCAGCGCTCTACCCCTGAGCTACACACCCGTGGATGGAGGAACAGCGTACATGGCGCACGGGGTGCCGCCGCAAACCAGATCGTGGGCGGGCGGGGGGTGGGGCTGGCACCACCTCGGGTTCGGTAGCAGGCTTCAGCGCGCGGCGGGACCCGGATCCCTAGCGTGGAGGGAGAGCCACCGCAGGCAACCAGGGGGAACAACACCATGGCATTTCGCTGTCGCACCACGCTGCTCGCCGTCGGCGGGGCCGGGCTGCTGGCGTTCGCACTTACGGGGTGCGGGAGTTCGGATGCCTCGGACGCGCCGGTCGAGCACAAGAACTTCCCCTTCGCGGCGAAGGCGTTGACCATCGACGCCGGTCATTCCACCGTCGTCGTGGCTCCTGCCGACGTGAAGGACGTCGAGGTCGACCGGCAGGTGGACGGGTGGACCGCCTTCGGAAGTGGGCCCGACGCGAGCTGGGCGCTCGACAACGGCACGCTGAGCCTCGACGTGACGTGCGACGGGCTGATCAAGAGCTGTGGCGCCCGGCACGAGGTGAAGGTGCCGCGCGGGGTCGCGGTCACCGTGCGCGACGCCGACGGCCGGGTGGAGGCCGGCGGGTTCGACACCCCGCTCACCATCTCGTCCGCCAACGGCCGCGTGAGCGTCACCAACTCCTCCGGGCCGCTGGATCTCACCGCTCAGGACGGGCGGATCGAGGGCGAGGGGATCAGGTCGAAGAGCGTGCGGGCCACCTCGGACAACGGGCGGGTCGAGCTGTCCTTCGCGGTCGTGCCGGACAGCGTGCTGGCCGTCAGCGACAACGGCCGGGTCGAGCTGACCGTGCCGAAGGACACCTACAAGGTCGCGGCCCGCTCGGACGACGGCAAGGTCGATGTGAGCGTGGACCGCTCCGGTTCCAGTACGCATGTGCTGGACGCGCGCAGCGACAACGGCCGCGTCAGCGTCCACCCCGGATGACGTCCACCTCGGATGACGTCCACCCCGGTGACGCACGCCCCGGTGACGCACGCCCCGGTGACGCCCCCGCCCGCGCCGTAAACAGAGAGAAGGAAGCGTGAACTGACCGGGCCGTGTGTTCGTCCTTACCTGGTGGGAGAATGGACCGGGCAGGGCGACACAGCACGGGAGAGGGATGTGACGGCGACACACGCGCGGCCGTACAGCAGAGCGGGTGCCACTGTCCGGGACGTCCGGGACGTACTGGCGCTCATGGCCCTCCCCGTGGTGCTCGGCGCCGCCGTGCTGCCCGGCGCCTTCGCCGGAGGCGGTACGCGTCGCTGGTTCGGCGGGCGCGGCGAGAGCGTGCGGGCCGACGCGCAGGCCGCCAAGGACGCCGCGGCGGCCGCGTTCTACGAGCTCGACACCGCCCAGCGCGACCTGCGGATCTCCATCGAGACGATCACGGCCGTGGACAGTTCGCCGGGCGCCCGGCGTGCCGTCGACGACTTCGCGGCCCTGGGGCGTCGCATCGACGAGGTCTCCAACCAGTACATCAACGCCGTCGACGCCCACGACCTGGACCGCGACGACCTCGACACGTCCGTGGCCTCGCGGGCGCGGGCCGAGCTCACGACGGCCAAGGACGAACTCGTCCGGGTCAAGGGCGAGCTCGACCGCTTCGAGCAGAGCCTGCGGCCACTCCTGGACACCGCCGAGACCCAGCTCGCCCGGCTCGCCCCCGCCATCGAGCGCGCCCGGCACGCGCTGCTCGGCGCCAGCACCGCCCTGGACGCCGTGCGCGCGTCCGGGCTGCGCGCCGACGACCTCGCGGCCCGGCTCGCCGCGCTCGGCCCCGAGCTGACCAGACTCAACGAGGGCGCGGGCCGGCACGGCGTACCGGAGACCCTTCAGCGCGCCGACCGGGTCCTGCGCGAGGCGGAAACCCTGCGGGCCGAGGCCGAGCAGCTGCCCGCGAAGGCCGCCGAGATCGACCGCAGACTGGTCTCGCTGCGCACCCGGGCCCAGGCGCTCACCACCCGGGCCGGCAAGGTCGACCCGGTGCTGAGCGAGTTGCGCCGCCGCTTCGCCGCCGCATGCTGGCAGGACCTTCAGCACGTGCCCGAGCAGGCCGCGGTCTCCGTGCGGCAGGCCGAGGACAAGCTCAAGGAGGCGGCCGTGGCGCGCGAGGAGCAGCGCTGGGCCGACGCGACGTCGCGCCTCAGCACGGTGCGGGCGCTGCTCAACACCACGGACGAGGCCGTCTCGGCCGCCGGTGACCGGCTGCGCAGGCTGGACGCCGTGGCGAAGGACCCGCAGCAGGAGATCCAGCGCACCCGGTTCGCGATCCGTGACGCCCAGCGGCTGGCGATGTCCGGCCGCAACACCCCCGACCCCCGGCACGCCCGGCCGCTGGACGATTCGGTGGCGCGCCTGGACCGGGCGATCGCCACGCTCGAAGGCCGGCACCCCGACTACTGGCACTTCCTCACGGAGACCGAGGCGGTGCGGCAGACGGTGGCGCAGGTGGTGACCCGGATCCGCGAGGAGCTGGGCCACAGCACCTGACCGGCCCGCCGCCCCAGCCCCCGTGGGCCACGGGCACCTGACCGGCCCCCCGCCCCAGCCACCAGGGGCCCGCGCCGTGCCTCCCCGCCGCTGAGTTGTTGCGGGCACCGGCCGGGCGGATCCTGGTGTACGTACGCCCTGCGTGCCTAGGGATGAGGAGGGCCCCGACCATGGCCAGCCACACGATCTCGCAGCGCATCAATCACAGCCGCGTCTCGCTCAACGAACACCTGCCGATCGACCACCGCCTCAGCCGCGTGTACCGCTTCGGCGCCGGAATCATGGGGCTCTTTCTGCTCGTCTTCGGCATCCTCGGCCTGGTCCACCAGATCGGGTTCTTCGATACGGGCGGTGACACGGTCGCGGGCCTCAGCACCAACGGTGCGCTGAGCGTCCTGTCCGTCGTCGTCGGGCTGCTGCTCCTGTACGGAATGGTCAAGGGCGGCAACTTCGCGTCGACGCTCAACATCGTGCTCGGTGTGCTGTTCCTGATCAGCGGGTTCGTCAACCTGGCGCTGCTCGACACGTCGCGCGACTTCCTGGCCTTCAAGATGCAGAACGTGCTGTTCAGCTTCGTGGTCGGGCTGCTGCTCATGGTGTTCGGGATGTACGGGCGGGTCACCGGCTTCCTGCCGCACGACAACCCGTACTGGAAGGCCCGCCACCAGCCCCCCGAGGAACTGTGACGTGACGGAGGCCGTCCTCGGCGCACCACTGGCGTCCTCTTCCGCGTGCCCGGGGGCGGCGGCTTGGCGGCGTGTCGCTTTGGGTCATCGGTAGGCAGCGGTGAAGGCCCGGACGCCGGCGTCCGCATAGCGCTCGAGTTCGTTCTGCGTGTACTGGGGGCTGCCGTGGAACATGGCCTTGTTCACGGGGATCCACAGGAGCAGGCCGGTGAAGTGGCTGGCGGCCAGATGCACGTCGGAAACGCGGAGGAGACCGTGGTCGGCGAGGCGTTGGAAGGTGGCTGCCAGGGTGGCGAGGACCCGTTCGAAGCCCTGCTCATACCAAGTGGCGCCGAGTTCGGGGAAGGTGTCGGCGTTGGCGATGATCAGGCGCCGCAGTTGGAGGACCTGGGGCTGAGTGAGGGCGGCCAGAAACTGGCGGGCCAGGCGGGTCAGGTTCTCCTCCAGTGCCTCGGCGTCGGCCGGGATGTCGGCCACCAGGTCGACCATGGCGTCGACCCGGTCAGTCGTGGCCAGGACGATCTCGGCGAACAGCTGCTCCTTGTCCGCGAAGTGCTTGTAGACGGTCTGCTTGGAGACTGCGGCCTGCTTCGCGATGTCGTCCATGCTGGTCCTGGAGTACCCCTTGGCCATGAACGCCTGGGTCGCGGCGTCCAGGATCGCCTTGTGCTTGCGTGCGGACCGGCCTTGCTCGCTCGCTTCCATCGCCAACCTTTCGGTACTGGACAGTCCAGTTCTCATGTGACTAATCTAGCGCCCGGCTCCGACGAGTACCACACCGTCTAGTTCTACGCATGGGGGAATCGCATGACCCAGAGCATCGGCGTCCCGGTCACGGCCCGCTCCGCGTCGGCATGGCCGACGACGCGGGTTCTGCTGGCGGGCGGCGTCACGGCAGGTCCGCTGTTCCTGGGCCTCGGTGCCGTCCAAGGGCTCACCCGCGACGGCTTCGACTTCAGCCGCAACGCGATCAGCCAGCTCAGCCTGGGCGATCTCGGCTGGATCCAGGTGACCAGCTTCCTGTTGACCGGCATGCTGGCCGCCGCGGGTGCGGCCGGGATCCGCCGCGCGCTGGACGGCGCACCCGCCGGCACCTGGGCGCCGCGCCTGATCCGTGTGTTCGGCATCTCGTTCGCCCTCGCCGCGGTGTTCACTGCGGACCCGGGGGCAGGCTTCCCCGCCAGTGCCCCCCAGGCTTCCGCCGCCTCCCTGAGCTGGCACGGCGCCGTCCACATGCTCAGCGCCATGGTGGGCTTCCTCGCGCTGTCCGCGGCGTTCCTCGTCCTGGCCCGACACTTCGCCACGCACCGGCAGCGCGGATGGGCCGTGAGCTCACGCCTGGTACCGCTGGGGGTCCTCGCCGGATTCGCCGGCTCCTCCGCCACCGTGCTGGCTTTCACCGCCGGAGCCGGACTCGGCCTCCTGTGGCTCACGGCCGTCACGGCCCGGCTGATGACGACCCTCTCCGCAGCACAGAAGTAGCAGCACCCGCCCACGAACCGCGGACGCGACCAAGACAACGATCAAGATCACTACAGGTAGACAGGACACCGCAATGACCGGACCGGTGAAGGGCCCCGCCAGCTACTTCCCTTCGATCGAGAAGAAGTACGGCCGCCCGATCACGGACTGGAAGGACCTCATCCACTCCTCGCCCCTGACCAAGCACATGGAACTCGTCACCTGGCTCAAGACCGAGCATGGACTCGGCCACGGCCACGCCAACGCGCTTGTCGCACACACCCTCGCCGAAGGCAGCGGTCAGTAACCCGAGCATCCGCGCCGCCGGACTGTCAAAGCGCGCAATACGGCCGCGGCGGCGGGTGTTGCGGCAAGGGGCGGCCGGTGAGATCCACTTCTGCTGATCGACCTGCCTGCCCTGCCTGCTGCCTCCGCCTGCCCGATATCGCTGACAGCTTCGCAGAGGCATCGGCTGAAGAAGATGGCCTATGGCCACAAGAGTCCCCGCCAGGCCCGGATGCGCGCGGACCCTGTGCTGCGTGCAGCACGTGGACGCTCCAACGCACGGATCGCCGGTGAGACCGGCCTGCACGTGGACACGGTGCGCACGTGGCGGGGCCGGTTGGCCACCGGCGGTCTTCCGGCCCTTGAGGACCGTAAGCGTTCCGGAAGACCGTCGCGTTTCACCCCGCTGCAGACCGCCGAAGTCAAGGCACTGGCCTGCCAGTTACCTGCCGAGCCCGGGCGCCGCTGTCCCGCTGGCTCCAACAACCCGCCAACGTGATCAACCCCCGAAGGACTTCGAAGCTCGACCGCTTAGGCTGGGGTCATGCCTCGCTATGAATACCGCTGCCGCTCCTGCGGCGACACGTTCGAGCTCAGCCGCCCGATGGCCGAGTCCGCCGCGCCCGCGACCTGCCCGGTGGGCCACGACGACACGGTGAAGCTGCTCTCCACGGTGGCCGTGGCCGGCTCCGCCAAGTCGGGCCCGGCCCCCTCCGCGGGCGGCGGCGGTGGCGGCTGCTGCGGAGGCGGCTGCTGCGGCTGACCACCCCGAACGCGGTCCCCTCCGCGGGCGGCGCCGGTGGCGGCTGCTGCGGAGGCGGCTGCTGCGGCTGACCACCCCGAACGCCCGCCGACACCGGCTCTGCCGGGGGGCGCGAGGAACTGCCCGCCCACCCCCCAACGGCCCGCACGCAAAGACGGGTTGGGGGCGCGAGGAACTGCGCAAACCGGCAGAGCCTGGGGCGGGCCCGCACCCAGCGCCCATACCCCCGGCGGGCCCGCACCTTGCCAAACCCACACCCCCGGCGGCCCGCGCCCAAAAACCCCGCCCCCCCACCCCCCCCACGGAGCGCTACCGCTTGCGGGACAGGGTCAGCCCATCCGCAACAGTCAGCATGACGCTGTCCATCCGCTCATCCGCCACCACGTGCTCATTGAACGCACGGATCGCGGCAGGCGCGCCCGTCGCCTCCTGGTCCAGGACCGCGCCGTGGAAGAGCACATTGTCGGTGGCGATGAGGCCGCCGGGCCGCATGCGGGGCACCAACTCCTCCCAGTACGCGATGTAGTTGCCCTTGTCCGCGTCCAGGTAGGCGAAGTCGATGTGCGGCTCGGACGGCATCGCGCGCAGGGTGTCGAGCGCGGGCGCGATGCGCAGGTCGATGCGGTCGCCGACCCCGGCCGCCGCCCAGGCCTCCTTGCCGTGGGCCGTCCACTCCTCGGAGATGTCGCAGGCGATCAACGTGCCGTCGGCGGGCAGCGCCTGCGCCATGGCGAGCGCCGAGAAGCCGGTGAAGGTGCCCACCTCGACGACATGACGGGCATTCACCAGGCGTACCAGGAAGGCGAGGAGCGGCGCCTGCTCATGCGCCGACTGCATGCCCGCATAGTCGGGCAGCAGGTCGTACGTGGTCTTCACGAGGCCCTGCTGCACCGCGTCGAGGGGCGGGTTGTGGGCCAGCATGTAGGCGTACAGCTCGTCCGTGATCTTGGTGCTGTTTCCCTTGGTCATGCGGCGACCGTACCCGCTGGACCGGCCGACGGGAACGGCCGTCGTTCACCGCGTCGCGCGGGCCAGGAAGCGGCGCAGGATCTCCTCGCCCGCGAGCACGCCGCGCTCGGTCAGGGCCTCGGTGCCCGGGGCGAGCCAGCCCTCCTCGGCGAGCTCCCCGTGGCCCGGGCGCCACGCCTGGTCGGCGGCGAGCAGCAGGTCGGCGTCGAGGAGCGAGTCCCCGGCGGCCAGGGTGAGCCGGGCCCCGGTGCGGCGGGCCACCTCGCGGACCGCCGCGCTCTTGGTGAGGGGCTTCGGGACGGCGTAGATCTTGCGCCCCTGGAGGGAGACCGTCCAGCCGCGCGGCCCGGCCCAGGCGGCGAGTTCCTTGACCCACTCTCCGGGCAGCAGGTCGCGCTCGACCACGAGGTAGGCGAAAAGGTCCTCGGCGGTCCGCTCCTTGCGGAGCCACAGCGGGTCGGCGGTGGCCCTCAGGTGGGCGCGGACCTCGTCGAGGGGGGCGCACTCGGCGGCAATGCGGCCGGCCACCGCACGGGCCCAGTCCGGGTCGGACACGCCGTCGACGAGCAGGTGCCCGCCGTTGGCGCAGATCGCGAACTCCGATGCGGGCCCCGGGAGTTGAATGCGGTGGTACTGCTCGCGCGTGCGGGTGGTGGTGGGCACGAACACGGAGGCCGCCTTCACCTCGGCCAGCAGGCGGGCCGCGTGCTCGGTGACGTACGAGAGAGGCTTGTGCTCGTACACCTCGACGCACAGCAGCCGGGGCGCGCGGGCGTCGGGCATGGTGAGGCCGAGGGCCGCGGTCGAGTAGATCAGGGTGCGGTCGAGGTCACTGGCGACCAGCGGAAGCGGCGTACTCACTTGGCGGCCACCGCCTTGCCGTCGGCGCCGGTGGCACCCCGCGTGTACTGGGGGTGGATCAGGCCGACGCAGCTGTACGGAAGGCCGTCCACCTCCTCGACCGGTACGCCGCGCTGCTCGGCCAGCAGCCTGACGTGGTCGAGGTCGGCACCCGCGCCGCGCCCCGCGAGGATCTTCCACGGGACCCGGCGCAGCAGCACCCGGGTGGTCTCGCCGACGCCGGGCTTGACCAGGTTGACGTCGTGGATGCCGTACTCCTCGCTGATCCGCTCGACGGCGGCCCAGCCCTCCCAGGTCGGGGTGCGGTCGGTGTCGCGCAGCACCTTGGCCTCGCGGTCCACGTCGGCGGCGACCGCGTCGAAGCGGGCGGCGACGGCGTCGAGGAAGGCGCCCGAGACGTCGGCGCCGGCCAGCTCGCGGTAGAACTTGGCGCCGTGGAAGTCGCCGGGGCCGATGAGGTCCTGGCGCAGCACGGTGCGCGATATCAGGCCGGAGACCGTCGAGTTGAGGCAGGCGGAGGGGATCAGGAAGTCCTCGCGGGTGCCGTACGTGCGCACACAGGAACCGGGGTCGGCGAGCACGGCGATCTCCGGGACGAAGCCCGCGAACTCGGGGAACTCCCCGATCGCTGCGGCCAGTTCGCGGGTGATGGCGCCCTTGCCCGTCCAGCCGTCGACGAACACCACGTCGGCCGGGTCGTGGTGGGCGGCGAGCCAGCGCAGCGCGTTCGGGTCGATGCCGCGGCCGCGCACGATGGAGACCGCGTAGTGCGGCAGGTCGAGGCCGTGACGGTGCTGGGCCCAGCGGCGCATCAGGACACCGACGGGTGTCCCGGCGCGGGCGAGCGAGACGAGCACCGGGCGCGGCGACCGCTCGGCCAGGACGGTCTCGGTGACCACGCCGACGGCGCGCGCGATCCGGTCGGCCGAGGTGTCGAGCGCGGCGCGGAACAGCTCCTGGTACTGGGGGCTCGGCTGGTACTCGACCGGCAGCGACTCCGCGTAGTGGGCGCCGCCGCTCTGGATGGCCTCCTCGCGCTCCTCGGTCGGCGCTTCGAGCTCGACCGCGGACAGGTCCTTGAGCAGCCAGCCCACCTCGTCGGGCGCGTAGGAGGAGAACGCGGGACCGCGCAGCGGCTCGGGCATGGGGACACCTTGGGGTACGTACGAGGGCAGCACGGCGAGCACGACGTGCGGGATGTGGGCGGCCAGCTGGGCCAACAGGCCGTCGGGCGCGTGCAGTTGATTGGTGTCGGCGGCCGAGTCCACGACGACGACGACCGCGTCGAAGCCGCCGCCCGCGACGTTGTACGCGTACCGCTCGCCGGGCCCGTCGGCCGGGTCGTCGTGCGCGGGGAAGGCGAGGCGGGTGCGGATGGCGTACCCGGGGTCGTCGACGGCCAGCACGGGTGAGCGGGTGGTGGTCGAGTAGCGCACCTCGAAGCCGGCGCCGGAGCCCGCCTCGCCCCCGTCGAGCTCTTCGAGCGCGACGGCCAGGCGCAGGGGTGCGTACATCAGCTCCTCAAAACCGAGGACCAGGACGCGCCGCTTCTCCACCTCGCCGAGGGTGTCCAGGGCCCGGGCCAGGCGGGCGGCCATGCCGGGCAGCGCGGCGTCCAGCTCGGCCCGGTGCGCGGGGGTGAACCCGTGCCGGCCCCCGTCGGGCAGACCGGCGGGCCAGCGGAGGTCGACGCGGTCGGCGTACGGCTGCCGGGGAGCGCTGCTCTTGCAAAGCAGATGTGCGGGGTTCACCGGCAGGCCGGGCGGCGCCGACGGCGCGGCCGTCCCGGCCGAAGCCCCCCGCGCCGCCGCACGGCCGCCCTCGTACTCCTCCACCAGCGCCCGCCCCTTCTCCAGGACCCCCTCGGGCAGCCGTACCGTGCCCGAGGCCGAGGCGATCAGGTCGACGCGGGCGCCGGTCTGTGCCGCGAAGGCGGTGAGGCGGTCGCGGTCCTGCGGGGAGCGCATGTCGACGAGCGCGACGATCACATAGTGGTCGCGCGGGTGGCGCGCGTGCAGGTCGCGAATGGTGTTGAGGACCGTGTTGCCCGTCGAGAACTCGTCGTCCACCAGGACCAACGGGCCGCCGCCCGCAAGGAGTCGGGGGACTTCGGGCAGCAGCAGGTGGGACGTGGCGTGGGAGTGGGACTCCTCGAACCCGCCGGCCGTGGCCACGCCCTCGACCGGGCGCCGGGTCGAGTGGAGGCAGGGGGCGAGGCCCAGCCCGTCGGCGACACAGTGGCCCAGACCCGTCGCGGTCTCGGCGTACCCGAGCACCACGGCGCGCGCGGCCGCCTCCTGGCCCAGCAACTGCCGTACGCGGACGCCCAGTTCGTACCCGGCGCGCCACACCACCGAAGGGCTCTGCGGCACATGCTTGCCGAGGACGTTGGAGACGAGCAGATGGGCGCGCTTTGGGTTGCGGCGCAGGGCGAGCCCGAGCAGGTCGCTCAGGTGCTCGTCCCCGACGAGCTCGACTCCGAGCCGCTGCGCGACCCACGTTCCCGACCACTCCACCACGTTGCTGTGTCCCTACTGTTCATGACTGTTGATGGCTGTTCATGACTGTTGATGTGAATGATTCAAGCGATTCGACTGATTCGAGTACTTCGAACGCTTCAAAGCTGATCGTTCGCGCCGCCGCCCGCGCCCCGCCGGGAGCCGCGCCTGTCAGTCGGCCAGGCCCGCCGCGAGCAGGTCCACGAAGCCGACGTCCTCGGCGGCGACGCCGAACACCTCGGCCCGCAGCAGGGTGCGCTCGGCCCAGGCGCGGTGCGGCTTCACCTCGTTCATCTTGTTCGTGTACGCCGAGCGCAGCACCCCGCCGCCGTCCCGCTCGGGGCGCAGGATGTCCTGGGCGTCGCTGAACTCCTCGTGGCTGACCACCGACAGGGCGTGGACGGGCATCACATGCGAGGGGTGGATGCAGGTCTTGCCGAGCAGTCCGTTGGCGCGGTCGAGCTCGATCTCGCGGAGCAGCCCGTCCAGGTCGTGCTCGATCAGGGCGGTGCGCAGCGCCTCGGCGCGCCCCTCAAGGAAGGGGCTGCGGCGCAGCTGGGGCTTGAACATCCGCTCCTGGAGCCGGAAGTACTCCCAGACGGGGCCGGTGATGGTGAAGCCGCTGCCGTCGGCCCTGCCGAGCACGTTCACGACGTCCGCGATGACGTTGGCCACGATCTGCACGTCGTACGCCGTCATGTCCGGCGAGCGGCGCAGTCCGTAGGCGGAGCAGAAGTCGGTGACACCGAGACGCAGGGCGAGGATCCGCTCACGGTACTTCTCCACCGTGCGCGCGATTCCGGCCAGGGTTTCGGCGCGGGTCTCCAGATGGAGCAGCTGGGGCGATTCGAGGACGGGCATGGCGAAGAGCCGGCGGCCGCACGCGGACTCGGCGGCGGTCAGCGCCTCCAGGAACGGCAGGCCGCGCTCCTCGGTGAACTTCGGCAGGACGAAGCCGCAGAGCAGCCGCGCCGAGGCGCCGAGGCGCTGCACCAGGTCGGGTATCTGGAGCGGGTCGCGGACACGGACGAAGAGCAGCGGGACTCCCTCGGCGCGGGCGTCGAGGTCGGCGAACTGGCGGACCAGGTTGGTCTCGGCGGCCACCACGTCCGCGTC
Source organism: Streptomyces sp. NPDC048416 (assembly GCF_043200435.1). Classification (NCBI taxonomy): domain Bacteria; kingdom Bacillati; phylum Actinomycetota; class Actinomycetes; order Kitasatosporales; family Streptomycetaceae; genus Streptomyces; species Streptomyces sp. NPDC048416. The sequence goes on along the minus strand of NZ_JBICXU010000018.1, from coordinate 95,539 downwards.
GTCGATCGAGTCCTCCAGGCAGAGCACCATGGACACGACTCCCCGGCGAGCCTGTTTCAGGACGTCGTCGGCGAGGGACGGCCGGGTCGCCGGGCTGTAGAGGGTGGCGCCCAGGGCGGCCGACAGCACGCGGGCGGAAGAGCCCGCGGTGAATGCGCAGGGCTCCTGATGGAAGAGGTCCTTCCGCACCGCCGGCGGGACGTGCCCGAAATGACGCATATACATCCCCCGTACTGCCAGGAAGGCCCGGAAATTGAGTGGCCGGTAATAGTACGTAGGAACACGTGTCAAGAGTTCCCCAAGTGCATGAAGTTCAGGTAACTCATCTGCATCGTCACGCCTCGTGGGGCGGCCGGGTACGCCGAGAGACGGAGCGGGGCGGCCCCGCGTTGTCCGCGGGGCCCGCGGGAAGGCAGGATGACGGGCATGACGCACGCGATGCTGAAGGGCTCGAACGTCCCGCTGGAGGCCCCGGCCGTGCGGGCCGTGCTCCGCTGGTCGCCCGGCGCCGATGTCCCGGACGTGGACGCGTCGGCGCTGCTGCTCGGCGCCGACGGCCGGGTGCGTTCGGACGAGGACTTCGTCTTCTACAACCAGCCGCGCCATCCCTCGGGGCTGGTGCGCAGGCTCCCCAAGAAGCGCGTCGTGGAAGGGCTCACCGACACCGTCGAGGCCGATCTCGCCGCGCTCGACCGCTCCGTGGACCGGGTGCTGATCACCGCGTCGTCGGACGGCGCGACGTTCCGTGCCGTGCGGGATCTGCGGATCCTGCTCTTCGACGCCGCGGTGTCGGGGGGCGAGCCGGTCGCGCTGTTCGACGTGAAGCCCGAGACCGGCGAGGAGACCGCGATCATCTGCGGCGAGCTGTACCGCCGCGGCGACGCGTGGAAGTTCCGCGCGGTGGGCCAGGGATACCCCACGGGCCTGGTGGGTCTCGCCACCGAGTACGGCATCTCGGTGGACGACGGCGAGGGCGCCGACAGCGCGCCCAGTACGCCCAGTGCGCCGTCCGTGCCCCAGCCGCTCCCGCGGCACGCGGCGCAGCCCACCTCGCCGCAGCCCGCCTACGGCTACCCGCACCCCGCTCCCCCGGCGCAGCCGCCGGCCGCGCAGCCCTCGTACGGCTATCCGCAGCCCACCTCGCCGCAGCCCGCGTACGGCTACCCCCAGAGCGCTCCGGCGCCCGACCCCACGTTCGTCCTGCCGCCCATGGGGCCGCAGTTCATCCGTCAGTAGGGCGCCGGGGGCGGCCGCGGCTCAGGCCTTGGTCTTGTAGCCGCGGCCCCACTGGAGCCCCCAGCCGTACAGGCGGTCCAGCTCGGCCTGGAATCCGTACACGAACTTCACCTCGCGCCGCACGATCATGTCGCCCTTGACGTTCTCGATGCAGACCACGGCGCAGGAGCGGGCCTCCGGGGCGCGCTCGTCGAGCTCGATCTCGATGCGCGGGCCGTTGCTCGGATAGAGCGTCACCTTGGCGTGGGTGCGGTCGAAGGCCGGGGTCTGGTCGTAGATGTAGACGAAGACCAGCAGCCGTTTGATCTCGTCCCGGTGGTCCAGGTTGACGAAGACCGTCTCGCCGGACGCCGAACCGAAGCGGTCGTCGCCGCTGCACTCCACGTAGGGCGGCTTGTTGGTGGCGCCGAAGAAGTTGCCGAGCGGCTGGACGACGCCCTTGGTGCCGTCCTGGAGTTCGTAGAGGCAGCCGAGGTCCAGGTCGACATTGACCATGGAATGGGTGTGCCCCTGCACCATCTCCGGCTTGAAGAACTGGAGCGGGTGGCGCAGCAGCCGCCCGCTCTGGGCGGGTTTGCCCCCGAAGTCCGAGGTCCGCATCCGCCAGGACAGGTTGATCCGCAGGCTGCCGGTGTTGGCACCCTGCTTGCCCAGCGAGACCGTGTTGTGCCGTCGGGTCAGCTCGATCGTGTTCGTCGCCGCGCTGCCCGAGTCGAACTGTGAGGCCCTGCCCCGCACCAGGCCGTCCCAGAACGCCATCTCCCCCACCCCATAGGTCCGTGAACTGTCCCCGCACACCGGGCCGTCAAAGCCCTGCGGGGCGGCCGGCGAGGCCGGAGCCTCGTGACCGCCCCGCAGAGAGCGTTCCGCAATCGGAGCCGGATCACACGCCCCAGGGCGTGCGCTCCGGAAGCACCGGGGTCACACCCCGGAGCCGACTTCCGCCCTCTCGCCCGCGTCCTCGCCGCCGGCCGCCTCGATGCGGCGGTTGCGGCGCACGGAGGAGAAGAAGGACCAGGCGATGAGGACCACGCCGACCAGGCCCGTGATCACGTCGTTGATCTCGTACTGGATGGTGACGAGCAGAATCACGGCCAGCGCACCGATCGCGTAGTGCGCTCCGTGCTCCAGGTAGACGTAGTCGTCCAGGGTGCCCTGGCGGACCAGGTAGACGGTGAGCGACCGTACGTACATCGCGCCGATGCCCAGGCCGAGCGCCATCAGGACGATGTCGTTGGTGATGGCGAAGGCGCCGATCACGCCGTCGAAGGAGAACGACGCGTCCAGGACCTCCAGGTAGAGGAACATGAAGAACGCGGCCTTGCCGGCCATGGCCACGGCGGACACCTTGCTGCCGGTGCGCTTGGCTTCCTCCTCCTGCTCGTGCTCGCGCTCCTCGTCCTCTTCGAGACGGTTCTCGAAGTAGCCGGAGAGGCCGCCGACGACGAGGTAGGTGATGAGGCCTGCGATGCCGGAGATCAGGACCGTCTGCGCCTTGTCGACGTGCCCGCCGCCGTGCTGGTGGGCGTGGGTGGCGACCGTCATGGACGCGACGAGCAGCGCGATCAGCGCGATGCAGACCGAGAGCATGTCGATCTTGCCGAGCTTGGCCAGCGGGCGCTCCAGCCACGCGAGCCACTTGATGTCACGGTCCTCGAAAATGAAGTCGAGGAAGATCATCAGCAGGAACATGCCGCCGAAGGCCGCGATCGACGGGTGGGCGTCGGTCACCAGCTGCTGGTAGCGGTTCGCGTCGTTGAGGGCGAGGTCGACCGCGTCGATGGGGCCGATCTTGGCGCTGATGGCCACGATGACGACGGGGAAGAGCAGGCGCATGCCGAACACGGCGATCAGGACGCCGACCGTGAGGAAGATCTTCTGCCAGAAGGCGCTCATCTTCTTCAGGATTCCGGCGTTGACCACCGCGTTGTCGAAGGACAGCGAGATTTCGAGGACCGCCAGAATGGCGACGACACCGAGGGCTGTCCAGCCGTCGTAGAGCACGGCCAGGACCAGGCCGATCGCGGTGATCACGAATGACCAGCCGAAGGTTTTCAGAAGCACTGACTTCCCCATCGTGTAGAGCGGGCCGGCCCTGGGTGGAGCGGGTGTCCTCCCGCACCGCGCACGGCTTTGCGCTGCTGTCTCCCGGGGACCACCCCCGGACCCCCGGCAGGGACCGCCCCTGACGGCACTCGACTTGAACGCAACCGGGCGATCTCTTTAGGAGACGTTGACCCCGAAGTCTAGAGCGATGCCCCGAAGACCCGACGCATACCCCTGGCCAACTGCACGGAACTTCCACTCGCCGCCGTAGCGGTACAGCTCACCGAAGATCATCGCGGTCTCCGTCGAGGCGTCCTCGCTCAGGTCGTAGCGGGCCAGCTCCTGGCCGTCGGCCTGGTTGACCACGCGGATGAACGCGTTGGCGACCTGTCCGAAGGTCTGGCCGCGGTTGTCCGCGTCGTGGATCGAGACCGGGAAGACGATCTTGTCGCAGCCGGCCGGCACCTTGGTCAGGTCGACGATCAGCGACTCGTCGTCGCCCTCGCCCTCACCGGTCAGGTTGTCACCGGTGTGCTCGACCGAGCCCTCGGGGCTCGTGAGGTTGTTGTAGAAGACGAAGTACTCGTCGCCGAGCACCCGCCCATTCGCGCACAGCAGCGCGCTGGCGTCGAGGTCGAAGTCGGCCCCGGTGGTGGAGCGCGCGTCCCATCCGAGACCGACGAGCACCTGGGTGAGGTTCGGTGCGGCCTTGGAGAGGGAGACATTGCCCCCCTTGGCGAGCGTGACGCCCATGATCGTGTCCTCCCCGAGAAGTGGAACAGGTGGTGAGCGCGTCCGGCGCCGCACCGGGAGGGTGCGGCGCCGGACGGGAAGAGCTGCGGGCTCAGACGTTGACGCCGAAGTCCTGCGCGATGCCGCGCAGGCCCGATGCGTAACCCTGGCCGATGGCGCGGAACTTCCACTCCGCGCCGTTGCGGTACAGCTCGCCGAAGACCATCGCGGTCTCCGTCGAGGCGTCCTCGCTCAGGTCGTAGCGGGCCAGCTCGGAGTTGTCCGCCTGGTTCACGACGCGGATGTACGCGTTGCGCACCTGGCCGAAGGACTGCTGGCGGGACTCGGCCTCGTAGATCGAGACCGGGAAGACGATCTTGGCTACGTCGGCCGGCACGCCGGCCAGGTTCACCTTGATGACCTCGTCGTCGCCCTCGCCCTCACCGGTGAGGTTGTCACCGGTGTGCTCGACGGAGCCGTCGGGGCTCTTGAGGTTGTTGAAGAACACGAAGTTCGAGTCGTTGGTGACCTTGCCCTGGTCGTTGGTCAGCAGGGCGCTGGCGTCCAGGTCGAAGTCACCCCCGGTGGTGGTGCGTGCGTCCCATCCCAGACCGACGATGACCGCGGTCAGGTTGGGGGCGGCCTTGGTCAGCGAGACGTTGCCGCCCTTGCTGAGGCTGACTCCCACGAGTCCTCCCAATGGTGTGAGGGGCCGGCTTGGTCAGCGTCCCCGTCGTGCGTTGGCATCGGATCAACGAATGGATCCTAGTGACCGGTTCCCGGGTCAAACAGACGATTCGGCCGAACGACCCATCAGGGGTGTCGCCAGGCCAGGCGGGTGCCGCGCTCAGATGGTGTCGAGCGCCTTGAGGTAGTCGTTCAGGTCACGGGCGTCCGGGAGGGCGTTCACTACGGTCCAGCGGACCACACCCTCCTTGTCGATGACGAACGTGCCGCGCACCGCGCACCCCTTGTCCTCGTCGAAGACGCCGTACGCGCGGCTCACCTCGCCGTGCGGCCAGAAGTCGGAGACCAGCGGGTACTCCAGGCCCTCCTGCTCGGCGAAGACGCGCAGGGTGTGGATGGAGTCGTTGGAGACGGCGAGCAGCTGGGTGTCGTCGTTGACGAACTTCGGCAGGTTGTCCCGCAGTTCGCACAGCTCGCCCGTGCAGACGCCGGTGAAGGCGAACGGGTAGAAGAGCAGCACCACGTTCTTCTCGCCGCGGAAGTCACTGAGCTTCACGGTCCTGCCGTGGTTGTCCTTGAGCTCGAACTCCGGGGCCTGGGTGCCGACCTCGATAGCCATGGAAACGCCTTCCCTTCAATGGGCCGTACCGGTGAAGGCCCACCCTACGCACCGCCCACGCACCGGGCCCCCTCAGGCTGCTGCCTGAGGGGGCCCGGTGGGGCGTGAGGAGGGATCAGCGCTTGGGGGACTTCAGGCGCGTGCCCGACCAGTCCTTCCCGACGCTGACGCTCTTGGCCGCCGACAGGCCGGCCGTCTGCGCGGCGTCATTGACGTCGCTGGGCTCGACGTATCCATCCCGGCCGGTCTTCGGAGTCAGCAGCAGCACCGCGCCACCGTCCTCAAGGAGACCGATGGCGTCCACCAGGGCGTCCGTAAGGTCGCCGTCCTCGTCGCGGAACCAGAGCACCACGACGTCGGCTGTGTCGTCATACTCCTCGTCGACGAGGTCCTGGCCAATAATGGACTCGATGCCCTCGCGGAGATCCTGGTCGACGTCTTCGTCGTAACCGATCTCCTGGACCACCTGTCCGGGCTCGAACCCCAGCCTCATGGCCGGGTTGGTCCGCTCCTCCGCGTGGTCCGCGGTCGCGCTCACGGCTTGCCTCCTGATCTTGATTCGGTAAGTTCTGCAGCCGCGCGCATACGCGTGGCATGGGGCGTAGTCCACACGGGCGGGACGAATCTCGCAAGTACCCGGCACCCGAACCCGCCCTTTGGGGCCCAGTGTGGCCGTGTTCAGGGGAATCCGCATCCCCGTCGGTGATTCATCCCACACCATTGGTGACTGTTTGTTCCGTTCTGTTCCTCCGGGTACTCCAATCGGGTCCGAACACCCTTCGGGAACGGATGGCCGGGTTGAGCGTAAGGTTGCGATTTGGCCCGACCCGTCCAGACCCTGAGCCTACTTCCTGCTCCGGTGACGGTTACCCCTCGGTAGAGGCGCCCGGGGAAGACCACTCGGTTACCTCTCGGTAGAGATGACGTTTGCGCCCCAGCGGTACACGATGGGATGCGGCGCAGCATTGGCGTTCTCCGCATCCCCCGACAGTGAAGGAACAGCGTGGCTTCCGGATCCGATCGCAACCCGATCATCATTGGCGGCCTGCCGAGCCAGGTCCCGGACTTCGATCCCGAAGAGACCCAGGAGTGGCTCGACTCCCTGGACGCCGCCGTCGACGAACGCGGCCGCGAGCGGGCCCGCTATCTGATGCTCCGCCTGATCGAGCGGGCCCGCGAGAAGCGCGTGGCCGTGCCCGAGATGCGCAGCTCGGACTATGTCAACACGATCGCCACCAAGGACGAGCCGTTCTTCCCCGGCAACGAGGAGATCGAGCGCAAGGTCCTCAACGCGACGCGCTGGAACGCGGCCGTCATGGTGTCGAGGGCCCAGCGCCCCGGCATCGGCGTCGGCGGCCACATCGCCACCTTCGCCTCCTCCGCCTCGCTGTACGACGTCGGCTTCAACCACTTCTTCCGCGGCAAGGAGGAGGACGGCGGCGACCAGATCTTCTTCCAGGGCCACGCGTCCCCCGGCATCTACGCCCGCGCCTACCTCCTGGACCGGCTCAGCGAGCAGCAGCTCGACGCGTTCCGCCAGGAGAAGTCGAAGGCCCCCTACGGGCTCTCCTCCTACCCGCACCCGCGGCTCATGCCGGACTTCTGGGAGTTCCCGACCGTCTCGATGGGCCTTGGCCCGCTCGGTGCGATCTACCAGGCGCGGATGAACCGTTACATGGAGGCGCGCGGCATCGCCGACACCTCCAACTCGCACGTGTGGGCCTTCCTCGGCGACGGCGAGATGGACGAGCCGGAGTCGCTGGGCCAGCTGTCCATCGCCGCGCGCGAGAACCTGGACAACCTGACCTTCGTCGTCAACTGCAACCTCCAGCGCCTCGACGGCCCGGTGCGCGGCAACGGCAAGATCATCCAAGAGCTGGAGTCGCAGTTCCGCGGCGCCGGATGGAACGTCATCAAGCTGATCTGGGACCGCAGTTGGGACCCGCTGCTCGCGCAGGACCGCGACGGCATCCTGGTCAACCGGATGAACACCACGCCGGACGGCCAGTTCCAGACGTACGCCACCGAGACCGGCGCGTACATCCGCGACCACTTCTTCGGCGACGACCAGCGGCTGCGCGCCATGGTCGAGGGCATGACCGACCAGCAGATCCTGCACCTGGGGCGCGGCGGCCACGACCACAAGAAGATCTTCGCGGCGTTCTCGGCGGCCAAGGCACACAAGGGCCAGCCGACCGTCATCCTGGCGCACACCGTCAAGGGCTGGACGCTCGGCCCGAACTTCGAGGGCCGCAACGCGACCCACCAGATGAAGAAGCTGACGGTCGACGACCTCAAGGGCTTCCGCGACCGGCTGCACATCCCGATCACGGACCAGGAGCTGGAGTCCGGCGCGCCGCCGTACTACCACCCCGGGCGCAAGTCCGAGGAGATCCAGTACATGCACGACCGCCGGCTCGGGCTCGGCGGCTATGTGCCGACCCGTGTGGTGCGCTCCAAGCCGCTGCCGCTGCCCGAGGACAAGACGTACGCGGTGGCCAAGAAGGGCTCGGGCCAGCAGTCGATCGCCACGACGATGGCGTTCGTCCGCATCCTGAAGGACCTGATGCGGGACAAGGAGATCGGCAAGCGGTTCGTGCTGATCGCGCCCGACGAGTACCGCACCTTCGGCATGGACGCGTTCTTCCCGAGCGCCAAGATCTACAACCCGCTGGGCCAGCAGTACGAGGCGGTCGACCGCGAACTGCTGCTCGCCTACAAGGAGTCGCCGACCGGGCAGATGCTGCACGACGGCATCTCCGAGGCCGGCTGCACCGCGTCGCTGATCGCCGCGGGTTCGGCGTACGCCACGCACGGCGAGCCGCTGATCCCGGTGTACGTCTTCTACTCGATGTTCGGTTTCCAGCGCACCGGCGACCAGTTCTGGCAGATGGCCGACCAGCTGGCGCGCGGTTTCGTGCTCGGCGCGACCGCCGGGCGTACGACGCTGACCGGCGAGGGTCTGCAACACGCGGACGGGCACTCGCAGTTGCTCGCCTCGACCAACCCGGCCTGTGTCGCCTACGACCCGGCGTACGGCTACGAGATCGCGCACATCGTCCAGGACGGTCTGCGCCGGATGTACGGGCCCGAGAGTGAGGACGTCTTCTACTACCTCACCGTCTACAACGAGCCGATCCAGCACCCGGCCGAGCCGGCGGACGTCGACGTGGACGGCATCCTCAAGGGCATCCACCGCCTTGCCGCGGGCACCGCGGGCTCCATCCCGGCGCAGATCATGGCGTCCGGCGTGGCCGTGCCGTGGGCCGTCGAGGCGCAGCGGATCCTCGCCGAGGAGTGGGACGTACGGGCCGACGTCTGGTCGGCGACCTCCTGGAACGAGCTGCGCCGCGAGGCCGTCTCGGTGGAGGAGCACAACCTGCTGCATCCCGAGGAGGAGCAGCGCGTCCCGTATGTGACGCGCAAGCTCCAGGACGCGCAGGGTCCGTTCGTGGCCGTCTCCGACTGGATGCGGGCCGTTCCCGACCAGATCGCGCGCTGGGTTCCCGGCACGTACCAGTCGCTCGGCGCGGACGGGTTCGGCTTCGCGGACACGCGGGGTGCGGCGCGGCGCTTCTTCCACATCGACGCGCAGTCGATCGTGCTGGCTGTCCTCACGGAGCTGGCTCGGGAGGGGAAGGTCGACCGGTCGGCGTTGAAACAGGCGGTCGACCGGTACGCGCTGCTCGACGTCGCCTCGGCCGACCCGGGTGCGGCGGGCGGCGACGCGTAGCAGCGGCTTCGCGCTGCTGGGCTGTGGAGTGCGGGGTGCGGTGGCTGGGCTTTGAAGTGCGGGGTGCGGTGGGTGCTGCGGGGTTTTTCCCCGGGCCCCATCGCTTCCGCCGGTCCGTCTCTTGGGCGCGGGTCGGGTGTGGCTGGTCGCGCAGTTCCTCGCGCCCCTGGCTGCACCCGGCCCATCCCTGCGGACCGTGCTCGCGACTCGCGCAGTTCCTCGCGCCCCTGGCTGCACCCGGCCCATCCCTGCGGACCGTGCCCGCGACTCGCGCAGTTCCCCGCGCCCCTGGCCACACCCGGCCCATCCCTGCGGACCGTGCCGCGACTCGCGCAGTTCCCCGCGCCCCTGGCTACACCCGGCCTATCCCTGCGGACCGTGCTCGCGACTCGCGCAGTTCCTCGCGCCCCTGGCCACACCCGGCCCATCCCTGCGGACCGTGCTCGCGACTCGCGCAGTTCCTCGCGCCCCTGGCTACACCCGGCCTATCCCTGCGGACCGTGCTCGCAACTCGCGCAGTTCCTCGCGCCCCTGGCTACACCCGGCCCATCCCTGCGGACCGTGCTCGCGACTCGCGCAGTTCCTCGCGCCCCTGTAGGTGACCCGGGGTTTTAGTGGTGAAGGAGGGTGGCGGGGTCCTTGGGGGCCCCGCCGCCCTCCGGTCGTTCACGGCACGGTCAGAAGATGCCGTTGGCCGAGGATGCCGCCGCTATCAGCGCGATGATGGACAGCGTCGCGCGGTCCTGCCCGGTCCGGGGCCTCATGCGGTTCCGTGATCGGGGGGGGTCCTGCGCGTATGGGTGCTGTGTCCGAAGCCCGCCATCACCACTTCTTGAGGTTGGCCGGCTCGGCCTCCTCAAGAGTCGGGTACCACGTCTCAGCTCTCCCACACCTTGAACGCCCGCACCCGATAAGGAACTTGTGGGACCCAGGTCCCACCGCCCGGGTAGGTGTCGAACTCGGCGGTCTCCGCGCATTCCTCCGACTGGTACGTGGTGACGGGCCGGCCGGTGCGGTTGGCGAGGGACTGGACGTCGGTGCCCGGGGGCAGCGGGGTGCAGCTCTCGATGTCGATGCGTGTCAGGTCGTACACCTGGCGGGGGCCCTTGAAGGCGCCCTTGGCCCAGAGGCAGAGCTCACCCGGCGCGCAGTCGCCCATGCGCGGGGTCGCGGTGGCCGGGGCGGCGGCGGGCAGCAGGAAGGCGGTCGCGGCGAGCAGCGCCGCTGTGGTCGTGGTCGTACGCATAAGGCTCATCCCCCGTGCTGGAGCGATCAGTTGGAATCGGGAAACGGTCGGGGCGTGCGGGCGGTTCCGCGGCACGGGGGCTGGGACGCGTAACCATCCGAATAGGTGAAAGCCTCGCCGGAGCGCGTCCGGCGGGGCTTTCGGGTACGGGAGTCGACGGGATCAGATGTGACCCGCGCCCACGCCCGCCTCGGCGTTCACGCCGCGCTTGGTGAACAGGGCGACCGCCGCGGCGAGCACCGCCACGATCCCGGCGACGGTGAACGCGGTGCTCATGCCCGACACGAACGTGTCGTGCGCGACGGAGGCGACCTTGGCCGCGATCCCCGGCGGCGTGCCCGGCTGGACCGGGCCGAGGCCGACCTCGACCGCCTTGGACAGGGACGCGGACTGCGCGGGCGGCATGGGCGGCAGCTTCGCGGCGGCCCAGTTGTCCGGGAGCTTCGAGGTGACCTGCGAGGACATCACGGCGCCGAGCACCGCGGTGCCGAGCGAGCCGCCGACCTGCATGCCGGCCTGCTGGAGCCCGCCCGCGACACCGGACAGCTCAAGAGGCGCGTTGCCGACGATGACCTCGGTGGCGCCGACCATGACCGGGGCGAGACCCATGCCGAGGAGCGCGAACCAGATCGACATGGTCGCGGTGCCGGTGTCGATGGTCAGCCGGGACATGCCGAACATGGCGACGGCGGTGCAGACCATGCCGCCGACCAGCGGGATGCGCGGGCCGAGCTTGGTGATGAGCGCGCCGGCGACCGGCGAGGCGACGATCATCATGCCGGTGAGCGGCAGCAGGTGCAGTCCGCTGTCGACGGCCGACATGCCGTGCACGTTCTGGAGGTAGAAGGTGACGAAGAAGAGACCGCCCATGAAGGCGAACGCCATGAGGATCATCAGGACCGTGCCCGCCGAGAGCGGGACGGACCGGAACAGGCCGAGCGGGATGAGCGGTTCCCTGACCTTGGTCTCCCACAGGGCGAAGAGCACGAAGCAGATGACGGCGGCCGCGATGAACCCGAGGGTCTTGCCGCTGCCCCAGCCGTAGTCCGAGCCCTTGATGAGCGCCCAGATCATGCAGAACATCGCGACCGAAAGGAGCACGATGCCGGGGATGTCGAACGACCTCGGCGCGTTCTCCGCGCGGTGGTCGCGCAGGATCAGCAGGCCGAGGACCAGCGCGAGCGCGCCGACCGGCACGTTGATGAAGAAGACGGACTGCCAGCTGACGTGCTCGACGAGCATGCCGCCGAGGATCGGGCCGCCCGCGGTGGAGGCGCCGATGACCATGCCCCAGATGCCGATCGCCATGTTCAGCTTCTCGGCGGGGAAGGTGGCGCGCAGCAGGCCGAGCGCGGCCGGCATCAGGAGCGCGCCGAACAGTCCTTGCAGGACGCGGAAGGCGATGACGTACGTGACGCTGTGGGAGAGGCCGATGGCGCCGGAGGCCGCGGCGAAGCCGACGACTCCGATGAGGAATGTCTGCCGGTGACCGAACCGGTCACCGAGCTTGCCCGCGGTGATCAGCGAGACGGCCAGGGCCAGCATGTAGCCGTTGGTGATCCACTGGACGTCCTGGAGCGAGGCCTTCAGATCGCTCTGGATGGCCGGGTTCGCGATCGCCACGATGGTGCCGTCGAGCGCGACCATCATCACGCCGATGGCCACGGCGAACAGCGTCAGCCAGGGGTGGCCGCGCAGCCCCTTGGCCGGCGCCGGTATCTCGTCCCCTGGCGCCTTTTCGACGGTATGACTAGTCATGCCATGGAGGCTAATGTCAGCGACTGACAGTTGACAAACCATTTCACAAGTCGGCAGCTGTCACGTGGCTCACAGCTAGACTGATACCCGCCACATTGACTGGAAGAGGACCCTGAAGTGACGGTGGAGCAGCGGCCGGTGGCGCCTGTGGGCGGCCTGCGCGAGCTGAAGAAGCAGCGCACCCGCGACGCGCTGCTGCGGGTGGCCCTCGAACTGTTCACCACCCAGGGGTACGAGCGCACGACCATCGACGAGATCGCCGACGCCGTCGATGTCTCGCAGCGCACCTTCTTCCGCTACTTCGCCAACAAGGAGGCCGTCGTCTTCGGGGCCCAGGACACGGTGGAGTCGCATTTCGTCGACGCGCTGCGTGAACGGCCGCCCGGCGAGGGCCCGTTCACCGCCATGCGCCGGGCCGCGCTCTCGGCGTGGGACACCATCGAGGAGCGCCTGTCCCCCGTGGTCCCGGTCACCCTGTACATGCGGACGTACCAGGTGATCGAGTCGACCCCGGCGCTGCTCGCGGTCCACCTGCGCCGCTCGGCGGAGCTTGAGGAGCACGTCGCGCGGCTGATCGCCGAGCGCGAAGGCCTCGACATCGACGCCGACCCCAGGCCCCGGGTGGCCGTGGCCGCCTTCACCGGCGTGATGCGCGTGACCGGCGGGCTCTGGGGAAAGGGCACGGATCCCAGCGTGGCGGCGATCCGCGCGCTGACCTCCGACTACCTGGACCACTTGGGCCCCGCCCTCGCCGACGACTGGCGCTGAGCCCCGCCGGGGCGCCTTCGCGCCGTACGGAGCGTGCGCCCGCGCGCGCTCTTGGTGAGACCACTCCGGGTCTAAACGTGATCTGAGTCACTGTCAGCCCAGTGGACCTCCCGCGTCTCCTAATGTGGTCCGCAGTGACTTCCTTCGACTCCTCCCCCACCTTGAACGCCTGGCGCGCGCTGCTCGCGCTCGCCGTCGTGTTCGTCATGCTCGCGACCTCCGGCTGGACGGCGATCCGCGGCCACGCGGACGACTCCGCTCCCCGCACCAAAGCCCTGGCCGCCTGGGCGCGGGGCACGATGGACGGCCACAAGCTGCCCAAGGCGGACGGAACCGCTCAACAGCTGGCTCACTTCTTCGGCTCGCTCACCGGCACCGAGCGCGACGAGCTCGCCGATCGCTACCCGCTGGTCGTGGGCAATCTGAACGGTGCCCCCGTCTCCCTGCGCTACCGCGCGAACCGGGCCGCGCTCGTGGCCGCGCGCGCCGTGGAGCAGAAACGCACGGTCGACCCCCGGCTCTCCGCCGACGGCCGCCAGGACGCGAGCCGCCGGATGCACCGGTTCGACTCGCTGCTCGACGACGACCGCCAGATCCTCGCCTTCGACCCCTCCGACACCGGCCGGGTCGCGGAGGTCTTCGGCGATCTCGACCACGCCCAGCGGGTCTCGGTGATCGTCCCCGGGGTCGACACCAACGTCTTGACCTTCGAGAAGTCCACCCGCAAGAACACGGCCCCGGTCGGCATGGCCGAGTCCCTGTACGCGGCCGAGCACGCGGCGTCGCCGGACACCCGGACCGCCGTGATCGCCTGGGCCGACTACACGGCGCCGGCCGGTCTCGGCATCGACGCGGCCATCGGCAGGCTGGCCGAGGACGGTGCGGTGCGGCTTTCCGCCATGGTGAGCGCGCTGCCGGGGAGCTCGTCGGTGGAGTTGTTCTGCCACAGTTACGGCTCCGTGGTGTGCGGCGTCTCGACGCGTGAACTCCCCTCCCGCGTCAGCGACATCGCGGTGGCCGGCAGTCCCGGCATGCGGGTGCGCAACGCCGCTCAGCTGGGCACCAGGGCTCAGGTCTGGGCGATGCGGGACAAGGACGACTGGATCCAGGACGTGCCGTACCTGGACGTGGCGGGGCTCGGCCACGGCGCCGATCCGGTCTCCGCGGCCTTCGGCGCCCGCGTCCTCTCGGCCGCCGGCGCCATCGGACACACCGGCTATTTCGAGCCGGGCACCCAGAGCCTCGCCAACTTCGCCGCCATCGGAGTTGGCGCGTACCGGACGGTCGGCTGCACCGCCGCCGACGCCGACTGCGGCAGCGGAATTTCCGTCCGGTCGGCGGCTTGACGGGCAGTGTGACGGGCTGACACGCGTAGACACCGTGTGATCGCCCGTGGGGCGGCGCGATGACGGGGTTTCCTCTGAGGGGGGACGCGCGGGCGTGCGCCGCCTACGATGAGGCACATGGGTGATGTGCTGGCCGGAATTCATGCCACCTGGGAGTTCGGAAGCGACTCCGTGCTCATCCGCTTCGAACGGGGGATCCGTGCGCCGAAGCTCTTCCAGGCGCTGCGCGAACGGCGCATCCCCCACGAGGCGTTGGAGTCGGTGACGCTGTCCCAGGGCAAGCGCGGCACGGTGGTGCTGCACGCGGTGCCGAGACCCGGCGCCGATCCGCTGATGGAGGCCGCCGCGGGCCAGCTCAAGGAGGCCTGCGACCCCTACCGCCTGGTGCTGCCGGCCGAGCGCGAAATGCTCGCCGAGTACTACGCCGACGAACTGCGGTCGTCCTTGGTGCCGCACGCCTCCAAACCCGCCGACCGCCATCTGGTGGCGGCGCCCGGAGCCCCGCTGAACTTCAAGGCGTACGACGCCAGGGCCGCCTTCGACGGCAGGCAGGTCAGCTTCCGCTGGTTCTGGACGGGTGCGTCCTCGGAGAAGTGGAAGGCCGGCGACCAGACCTTCCCCATCGCCGCGCTCAGCGGCGTGGAATGGCGCTCCCCCGACGTCTTCGACGGGCATCTGAGGCTGCTGCACCGCGAGCCGGAAGGCAGTACCGGCCGCTCCGCCGGGCCCGCCGACCGCGACCCGGCGTCCGTCGTCTTCGGCCTCGGTTACGGCCCGGTGCACGAGTCGTTGCCCTTCGCCGCGGCGGTACTCGCGGCCGTACGGGACGGCGGGGGCGGCCCCTCGATCCCCCACCAGACGGTCCCCGCCCCGGCGGGCCGGCGCGACCCCGCGGACATCGCGGAAAGGATCCGCCACCTCGGCGACCTGCACCGGGCGGGCCTGGTGACCGACGACGAGTTCAGCGCCAAGAAGGCCGAACTGCTGGCCGAGCTGTAGGCCGGGACGCCCCGGCCCGGCGCACGCCGGGCAACCTGCGCCGAGCCGGGCGAGCACCCCGCCCGCGCCGGGCCGGGTGACCTCCCCCCTCCGCGCCGGTGACGGGTCCTCGCCCGCGCCGAAAGCGGCGACAGGACGCCTCCACCCGCCCCGGGCCGGTCAGCCCGTGGGCCGGCCGATCCCGTCGCGTTCGAGCCCGGCGCGGAGCTCCGCGAGGAACCGCGCGGCGGCCGGCCCCGAGGCGCCGGCGAGGGCGCCCGCGGTCAGCTCGGCCAGCGCCTGCGTGAAGGTCGCCTCCGCCGCCTCGACGAGCCGTAGACCGTCGTCGGTCAGGTCCAGCAGCGACGAGCGGCGATCCGACGGGTTGGTCCGCCGCACCACCCACGCCTGCTTCTCCAGGCGGTCGATGCCCTTGCTGCTCGCACCGATTCCGATGGCGAACTCGGCGGAGAGATCCGCGACCCGGGCCCCGGGACTGTCGCGCAGGAAGCGCAGGAACTCGTACTGCGACGTGACGATCCCGTGCCGCTCGCGCAGACGCTCGTTCAGCGCGTTGTAGAGGCGCGTCTCGCACCGGACGAGATCCGCGAAGAACCCCGGGAGGTCGACGCCACCGCTCAACTTGGATGCCATGGCATATATCCTAGTCTATATTCCTAGGCATATAGTTCCTTGGCATGCACGCCGGGGCGTGGACGTCGTGGCGTGGACGTCGTGGCGTGCACACGTGACGGAGGCGACGATGAGCAGGCAGCAGCGCGCGGAGCTCGACGCGATGATCCGGGGCCCCCGGCCCGAGGGTCCCCTGCCCGAGGACCCTCGGCCCGAGGACCCGCGGCCGGTGGAGGAGCTACGAGCCGGGTTCAGGGCGCTGATGGCCGGCATGATCGTCCCGGCCGGGATCCGCACCCGGAGCACGGCGCTCGGCGACCGGCCCGCGGTGCTCGTCGAACCGGCCGGCACTCCACGGCCCGGGACGATCCTGTACTTCCACGGCGGTTCCTACGTGGTCGGCTCACCGCGAACGGCGATGGCACTGACGGGGAACCTGGTGACCCGAACCGGGTTCAGGGCGTACTCGCTGGATTACCGGCTCGCTCCCGAACACCCCTTCCCTGCCGCGATCGAGGACGGGCTGAGCGCGTACCGCGCCCTCCTCGACAGCGGCGAGGACCCCGCGGCGATCGCGTTCGCCGGGGACTCCGCCGGTGGCGGCCTCGCCGTCACCATCTGCCTCGCCCTGCGCGACGCGGGCCTGCCCGTGCCCGCCGCGATCCTCACGTTCTCCGCCGGACTCGACATGACACGGACCGGCGAGAGCATGGCCAGCAAGGCGGACCTCGACCCGCTCCTGACACGGGCCGGCATGGAACACACCGGGGCGATGTACCTGGCCGGGCAGGACCCGTACCAGCCCCTGCTCAGCCCCGCCGTCCTCGCCGACCTGACCGGGTTCCCCCCGATGCTTCTCCAGGCGGGCACCAACGAAATGGTCCTGGACGACTCGACCCGCCTGGCAGCGCGCGCGAGGGACGCCGCGGTGGATGTCGTCCTGGACGTCACCGCCGACGTTCCCCATGTCTTCCAGGCGTACGCCGGCGTCCTGGACGAAGCCGACGAGGCGCTGGAGCGCGCCGCCCTCTTCCTGCGCCAGCGCGTACGCGCCGACCGCACGGCCCCCGCGCCGACGGCCGCGTGACGGCGGTGGCCGCCTGACGGCGACGGGCGAAGCCCCGGCCCCCGGTCCGGCCCGATCCGGCCTGGTCGGGCCCGATCCGGCCCGATCCGGCCCGGTCCAAACGGAAGGCCCTACTGCTCGCGGGCCGCCGAGGTGGACGACATGTCGGGGTAGCGGTCGCCCGCGACCTGCCCGGCGATGGGCTCAAGGAGCGCCAGCTCGTCGGCGCTCAGCGTGATGCGGGTGGCCCCGGTGTTCTCCAGGAGGCGGCTGCGCTTGCGGGTACCGGGGATCGGCACGACGGTCAGGCCGTGCACCTGGGCCCGCTGCTGCACCCAGGCCAGCGCGATCTGCGCGGTCGTCGCGCCGTGGGCGGCCGCGATCTTGTGGAGGGGTTCGAGCAGCGCCGCGTTGGTCGCGGCGTTGTCGCCGGTGAAGCGGGGCTGGAACGTGCGGAAGTCGCCCTTGGCGAGGTCCTTGCCCGCGTCGGCGAACGCGCCGGTGAGGAAGCCGCGGCCGAGCGGCGAGTACGGCACGAAGGTGACGCCGAGTTCGGCGGCGGCCGGCACGGCGCTGCGCTCGACGTCGCGGCTGAAGACCGACCACTCCGACTGAAGGGCCGTGATGGGGTGCACGGCGTGTGCCTCGCGCAGTTCGGCGCCGGTGACCTCGCTCAGACCCAGGTACTTCACCTTGCCCTCGCGGACCAGCTCGGCCATCGCGCCGACGGACTCGGCGAGCGGCACCTCGGGGTTGCGGCGGTGCATGTAGTACAGGTCGATGACGTCGGTGTTCAGCCGGCGCAGGCTCGCCTCGACGGCCTTCTTGATGTAGGCGGGGGTGTTGTTGATGCCCCGGTAGTGCGGGTCGTCGGCGCGGCGCTCGATGGCGAACTTGGTGGCCAGGGTCACCTCGTCGCGGTGGGCGGCGAGGAAGGGAGCCAGGAACTCCTCATTGGCGCCGGATCCGTAGATGTCGGCGGTGTCGATGAGGGTGACGCCCGCCTCGACGGTCGCCTCCAGCGTGTCGCGTGCGGCGCTCTCGTCGGTGTCGCCGTAGAACTCGCTGATGCCCATGGCGCCGAAGCCCTGGACGCCGACCTGCGGGCCCTCGGTGCCGAGTCGTACGGTGCTGATCTTCTCAACGGGGCTGTTGCTCATGGGGGTTCAGGCCCTTTCCGACGCCTTGCGGGCGTCCGCATAAAAGTCGATCTTGTAGTCGAGTACGGCGAGTGTGTCCTGGAGTTCCGCCATGCGCGCGATGACGTCGCGCCGGGTCTGCTCCAGGAGTTCCTGGCGCTCCTCGAAGGTGTGCGCCCCCTCGCGGACGAGTTCGGCGTAACGGACCATGCCGGCGACCGGCATGCCGGTCAGGCGCAGCTTGCCGACGAAGGCCAGCCAGTCCAGGTCCTTGTTGCTGAAGCGCCGCTGGCCGGTGTGGGAGCGGTCCACGTGCGGCATGAGGCCGATCCGCTCGTACCAGCGAAGGGTGTGCGCGGTGAGCCCGGTGCACGCCACGACCTCGCTGATCGTGTAGCGGTCCTGGCCGTCGGGGCGCGGGTGGGGCGGCTCCGTCGCGCAGAGGCCCTGCCGGACCCGGGCCGCCACCTTCACCGCCGTGCTCTCGATCACCGTCATGACCTCCACGCTAGGACCTTGGAGTGCACTCCAAGCAAGCGAATTCGGCGCCGGGTTCCCATCCGTCCGCCGTACCCGGTCCCACCGCACACCGCCGGGGCGCTCCCGGCAACCGGACGGAGCCCGAAGGGCCCGTCCGGCGGCGGCGGGCCGCGGGCTAGGGGGTGTCTGGTGGATCATGGCCGGGGGTGCGGCGCCTGGCACGGCACCTCGCGGCGTTGCCGAAACGCCCCGATAGCTCCGCTATCACGACGTTCCGGCGCCTTGCGATGCACCGCACCAGGCGCCGCACCCTGACCGACCCTGATCCACCAGACACCCCCTAGGCTCGTACGCATGGAGAGCCTGCGGATCATCGAGACCTGGCCCGTACCGACCGCCGCCGCGGCCGTGGTGCGGGCCGACGGAACACGTGTCGGCACACACGGGCCGGTGTCCCACCGGTTCCCGCTGGCCTCCGTCAGCAAGCCGCTCGCCGCGTACGCGGCTCTCGTCGCCTACGAGGAGGGCGCGATCGAGCTCGACGAGCCGGCCGGGCCCGCGGGCGCCACCGTCCGGCACCTGCTCGCGCACACCTCGGGGCTCGCCTTCGACGAGCACCGGGTGATGGCGCCCCCCGGCGACCGGCGGCTGTACTCCAACGCCGGGTTCGAGGCCCTTGGCGACCACATCGCGAAGCAGTCGGGCATCCCCTTCGCCGACTACGTGCGCCAGGCGGTGCTCACGCCGCTCGGCATGACCTCCAGCAGCCTTGAGGGCTCCCCCGCCAAGGACGGCGTCTCCACCGTCGAAGACCTCGCGGCGTTCGTCGCCGAGGTGCAGGCGCCGCGGCTGCTCCACCCGGCCACGGTCGCCGAGGCGATGCACGTGCAGTACCCGGGCCTCAAGGGCGTGCTGCCCGGCTACGGCCACCAGAACCCCAACGACTGGGGTCTCGGTTTTGAGATCCGTGGCGCCAAGTCCCCGCACTGGACGGGCAGTTCGTCCTCGCCGCGCACCTTCGGTCACTTCGGCCAGGCGGGCACGTTCCTGTGGGTCGACCCCGATGCGGGTCTTGCCTGTGTGGCGCTGACGGACCGCGCGTTCGGGCCGTGGGCGGCCGAGGTGTGGCCAGCGTTCACCGACGCGGTGCTGGCCGAGTTCACACGGAGCTGAGCTCCCAGAGCAGCACCTCGGCGTCGCCCGCCGCGCTCAGCTCCAGGCCGAGGGCGCCGGTGATCCGCGCCGAGTCGCCGGGCCCCAGCTCCTCGTGCGCCAGGCGCACCCGCCCGCGCACGACATGGGCGTACACGCCGGGCGCATCGGGCACCGCGGTGCGCTCGCCGACCGCGAGGCGGCGGACGTGCAGCATGGCGCCGGCGGGGCGCACCGCATAGGGCGTGGAGTCCGCGATGCCGCGCACGATGTCGTACGAGGGACGGCCGCCCGGCGTGTGCGGGGCGAGCCACATCTGGAGGAAGACCAGGGGGCGCTCGCCCTCGTTGCGCTCCTCGTGCCGTACGCCGTCGGCGGAGCTGAGGCACTGCACGTCGCCGGGGCGCACCACCGTGGTGTGGCCCGCCGAGTCGCGGTGGGTGAGCTCGCCCTCGATCACCCAGGTCAGGATCTCGGTGTGGCTGTGCGGATGTTCGTCGAAGCCCGCGCCGGGCGCCAGCCGCTCCTCGTTGCAGGCGAGGACGGGCCCGAAGCGGAGGTTGTCCGGCTCGTAGAACCGGCCGAAGGAGAAGGCGTGCAAGGACTCGATGCCGGCGTCCGCGTCCCCGCCCGGATAGCGCTCGTCGCCGCGCCTGACTGAAATCACGCCCACCACCGTAGACCCGGCCGCGCCCGCCCCGCCCGGGTGGCGCCGGGACTCACCCCCGTTGCCGCCGGGACTCACCCCCGTTGCCGCCCCGGGACTCACCCCCGGCCCGGCGGGGAGGGTTCCCGATAAGGCACTCTTGTCCCCGTGCCAGCACCCGATCCCGTACACCCCGCGAAGAATGCCCATCCGCACGCGGCGACCCTGAAGCGCCTTGAGCAGTCCTCCGGGCGGCTCGCGGCGAACGCGATCGCCCGCATGGACGCGACGCTGCCGTGGTACCGGGCGATGCCGCCGGAGAACCGGTCGTGGATCGGTCTGGTCGCCCAGGCCGGCATCGCGGCCTTCACCGAGTGGTTCCGGCACCCCGAGACACCGCAGGCGATCTCCACCGACGTCTTCGGCACCGCCCCGCGCGAGCTGACGCGCGCGATCACGCTGCGCCAGACCGTGGAGATGGTCCGCACCACCATCGAGGTCATGGAGACCGCGATCGAGGAGGTCGCGGCCCCGGGCGACGAGTCGATCCTGCGCGAGGCGCTGCTCGTGTACGCCCGCGAGATCGCCTTCGCGACCGCCCAGGTGTACGCGCAGGCCGCCGAGGCGCGCGGCGCGTGGGATGCCCGCCTCGAATCCCTCGTCGTCAACGCGGTGCTCTCCGGCGAGGCCGACGAGGGCGCGGTGTCCCGGGCGGCGGCGCTCGGCTGGAACTCGCCGGAGCACGTGTGTGTGGTGCTCGGCACCGCGCCCGACGGCGACAGCGAGCTCACCGTGGAGGCGATCCGGCGGGCCGCCCGGCACACCAAGCTCCAGGTGCTCACCGGGGTGCTGGGTGACCGCCTCGTCGTCATCGCGGGCGGCAGCGACAACCCGTTGCAGGTGGCCAAGGGCCTGATCGGGCCCTATGCCGCGGGTCCCGTGGTGGCCGGGCCCATCGTGCCCGACCTGCTGGCCGCGACCCGGTCCGCGCAGGCGGCGGCGGCCGGCCTGAAGGCGTGTTCGGCCTGGCAGGACGCTCCCCGGCCGGTTCTCGCGGACGATCTGCTGCCGGAGCGCGCGATCGCCTCCGATCCTGCCGCGCGTGAGCAGTTGGTGGAGGAGATCTACAGACCGCTGGAGGAAGCCGGCTCGGCGCTCCTGGAAACCTTGAGCGTGTATCTGGAGCAGGCGAGCAGCCTGGAGGGCGCGGCCCGGATGTTGTTCGTCCACCCCAATACCGTTCGCTACCGGCTACGACGTGTGACGGACGTCACCGGCTGGTCGCCGTCCGATGTGCGCTCCGCGTTCACGCTGAGGATCGCGCTGATCCTGGGGCGCCTGGCCGACGCAGATTCGCAGTCCTAGACTTTTGTCGGACACCCACAATTCCCCCGACGGTTCTTCGTCCCTGTCCCCACGGGCGTGCGGAGCCGTCCACAAGAGAGAGTGTGAGAGTGCTCGTACTCGTCGCTCCCGGCCAAGGCGCTCAGACGCCCGGCTTCCTGACCCCCTGGCTCGACCTCCCCGGCGCTGCCGACCGGCTCGCCGCATGGTCGGACGCCATCGGTCTCGACCTCGTCCACTACGGCACGCAGGCCGACGCCGACGCGATCCGCGACACCGCCGTGGCCCAGCCCCTGCTGGTCGCCGCAGGTCTGCTGTCGGCCGCCGCCCTGGGTGACATCGCCCCCGGCGCCGTCGCCGGGCACAGCGTGGGCGAGATCACCGCCACCGCGATCGCGGGCGTCCTGGCGGAGGAGGCCGCGCTCGGCTTCGTCCGCACGCGGGGCCTGGGCATGGCCGAGGCCGCGGCCGTCACGCCGACCGGCATGGCGGCGCTGCTGGGCGGCGAGCCCGAGGATGTGCTGCCGCACCTGGAGAAGCTGGGCCTGACCCCGGCGAACGTGAACGGCGCGGGCCAGATCGTGGCCGCCGGCACCGCCGAGCAGCTTGCCGCCCTGGAGGCCGACAAGCCCGAGGGCGTGCGCCGTGTGGTGGCCCTCAAGGTCGCCGGCGCCTTCCACACCCACCACATGGCCCCGGCCGTGGCCTCCCTCGAAGAGGCGGCCGGGTCCCTTGACGTGGCCGACCCGCGCTTCACCTACGTCTCGAACGCCGACGGCAGGACCGTCGCGACGGGCCGGGAGATCGTGACCCGCCTGGTCAACCAGGTCTCCAGTCCGGTCCGTTGGGACCTGTGCATGGAGACGTTCAAGGAGCTGGGCGCCACGGCGCTGGTCGAGCTGTGCCCGGGCGGCACCCTGACCGGGCTCGCCAAGCGCGCGCTGCCGGGTGTCAAGACGCTCGCCCTGAAGACCCCCGCCGACCTCGACGCGGCTCGCGCGCTCATCGCCGAGCACGCATCCGCCTAAGGAGCGAAGAGCCATGTCGAAGATCCGGCCAAGCAAGGGCGCCCCGTACGCCCGCATTCTGGGCGTAGGCGGTTACCGCCCCGTGCGGGTGGTGCCCAACGAGGTGATCCTGGAGACGATCGACTCCTCCGACGAGTGGATCCGCTCGCGCTCCGGCATCGCCACGCGGCACTGGGCATCGGCCGACGAGACCGTGGCCGCGATGTCGATCGAGGCGTCCGGCAAGGCGATCGCCGACTCCGGCATCTCGGCCGACCAGATCGGCGGAGTGATCGTCTCCACCGTGTCGCACTTCAAGCAGACCCCGGCCGTCGCGACGGAGATCGCCGACAAGCTGGGCACCGGCAAGGCGGCCGCCTTCGACATCTCGGCCGGCTGCGCGGGCTTCGGTTACGGTCTGACCCTGGCCAAGGGCATGATCGTCGAGGGTTCCGCGCGGTACGTCCTGGTCATCGGCGTGGAGCGGCTGAGCGATCTGACCGACCTCCAGGACCGTGCGACGGCGTTCCTGTTCGGTGACGGCGCGGGCGCCGTGGTCGTGGGTCCCTCCGACGAGCCGGCCATCGGCCCCACGATCTGGGGTTCCGAGGGCGACAAGTCGGAGACGATCAA
The DNA here is from genome assembly GCF_043200435.1 of Streptomyces sp. NPDC048416. Taxonomy (NCBI): domain Bacteria; kingdom Bacillati; phylum Actinomycetota; class Actinomycetes; order Kitasatosporales; family Streptomycetaceae; genus Streptomyces; species Streptomyces sp. NPDC048416. The sequence continues at coordinate 72,290 of NZ_JBICXU010000018.1, read as the reverse complement.
GCAGACCGTGCCGTGGACCGAGTACGACAGCTCGGGCAAGTTCCCCGCGATCACGCAGGAGGGCCAGGCGGTCTTCCGCTGGGCCGTGTTCGAGATGGCGAAGGTCGCCCAGCAGGCGCTGGACGCGGCCGGAATCAGCCCGGACGACCTGGACGTCTTCATTCCGCACCAGGCCAACATGCGGATCATCGACTCGATGGTGAAGACTCTCAAGCTGCCGGACCACGTCACGGTCGCCCGTGATGTGGAAACCACCGGCAACACCTCGGCCGCCTCGATCCCGCTCGCAATGGAGCGGCTTCTGGCGACCGGACAGGCGAAGAGCGGCGACACCGCGCTCGTCATCGGCTTCGGGGCGGGTCTCGTGTACGCCGCGACGGTCGTTACCCTCCCCTAGGCACTCCGGATCTTCCGGAAGCCCGTAAATCGAAGCATTAACACCGAAGGAGCGCCAACATGACCGCCACGCAGGAAGAGATCCTCGAAGGTCTCGCCGATATCGTCAACGAGATCGCCGGTATCCCGGTCGAGGACGTCGAGCTGGGCAAGTCCTTCACCGACGACCTGGACGTCGACTCGCTGTCCATGGTCGAGGTCGTCGTCGCCGCCGAGGAGCGCTTCGAGGTCAAGATCCCGGACGAGGACGTCAAGAACCTCAAGACGGTCGGCGACGCCACCGACTACATCCTGAAGCACCAGGCCTGATTCAGGACCTGAATTCGGGCCGCCACCCAGCGGTGGCGCCGCTGATTCACGCCCCTTACACACGTGGAGAAATTTCCTGTGAGCTCGACCAATCGCACCGTGGTCGTCACCGGTATCGGCGCAACCACACCGCTGGGTGGCGACACCGCCTCGACCTGGGAAGGTCTGCTGGCGGGACGCTCCGGTGTCCGCCCCCTCGAAGGTGATCGCTTCGCCGAACTGCCGGTCCGTATCGCGGCTCCGGCCGCGGTCGACCCCGGTGAGGTGCTGCCCCGCCCGCTGGCCCGCAAGCTGGACCGCTCGGCGCAGTTCGCGCTGATCGCGGCCAAGGAGGCCTGGGCGGACGCGGGTTTCACCGCCCCGGCGGGCGACGAGGCAGGGGTCACCCCCGAGCGGCTCGGCACGGTCATCGCGTCGGGCATCGGCGGTGTCACCACCCTGCTCGACCAGTATGACGTGCTGAAGGAGAAGGGCGTACGCCGGGTCTCCCCGCACACCGTGCCCATGCTCATGCCGAACGGCCCCTCGGCCAACGTCGGCCTTGAGGTCAACGCCCGCGCGGGCGTCCACACCCCCGTCTCCGCCTGCGCGTCGGGCGCTGAGGCCATCGGGTACGCCGTCGAGATGATCCGCACGGGCCGCGCCGACGTGGTGGTCGCGGGCGGCACCGAGGCGGCGATCCACCCTCTGCCCATCGCGGCGTTCGCCAACATGATGGCGATGTCCAAGAACAACGACCACCCCGAGCAGGCCTCGCGCCCCTACGACAAGGCCCGCGACGGCTTCGTCCTGGGCGAGGGCGCCGGCGTGGTGGTCCTGGAGTCCGCCGAGCACGCCAAGAAGCGCGGCGCCCGGGTCTACTGCGAGGTGCTGGGCCAGGGTCTTTCGGCCGACAGCCACCACATCGCGCAGCCCGAGCCGACCGGCCGGGGTGTCGCCGCCGCGGTGCAGAACCTGCTCGACTCGACGGACCTGAAGCCGTCCGAGGTCGTACACCTCAACGCGCACGCCACGTCGACGCCGCAGGGTGACATCGCCGAGATCAAGGCGCTGCGCAAGGTCCTGGGCGACGACCTGGACCACGTGGCGATCTCCGCGACGAAGTCGATGACCGGCCACCTCCTGGGCGGCGCGGGCGGCATCGAGACCGTCGCCACGGTCCTCGCCCTGTACCACCGCACGGCCCCGCCGACCATCAACGTCGACGACCTCGACGACGAGGTCGACGCGGCCCTGATCAGCAGCGAGCCCCGCGCGCTGCCCGAGGGTTCGATCTCCGCGATCAACAACTCGTTCGGCTTCGGCGGCCACAACGTGGTGCTCGCCTTCCGCTCGGTCTGAGTGCGGCCCGTGGCGCCGTGAGCGGCTGAAAGGGCCCCACCGTCCGGTGGGGCCCTTTCGCGTACGCGGGGGGTGTGCCGGGTGGGTCAGACGACCTGGTGCAGCCAGCGCACCGGGGCGCCCTCTCCCGCGTAGCGGAAGGGCTCAAGTTCGTCGTCCCAGGGCTTGCCGAGCAGCTTGGCGATCTCGGCCTCCAGGTCGGTCTCGCCCTGTACGGAGCGGGCGAGGGCGGCCCGCAGCCGGTCCTCCGGGATCAGGATGTCGCCGTGCATGCCGGTCACGGCGTGGAAGATGCCGAGGTCGGGCGTGGCGCTGTACCGCTCGCCCTCGGCGGTGGCGCAGGGTTCGGCCGTGACCTCGAAGCGCAGCAGGTGCCAGCCGCGCAGCGCGGAGGCGAGCTTGGAGGCCGTGCCGGGTTCGCCCCGCCAGGAGAACTCGGCTCTCCAGGTGCCGGGCGACGCGGGCTGGCGGATCCAGTCGAGCTGGACGCGCACCCCCAGGACGCCGGCCACCGCCCATTCGACGTGCGGGCAGAGCGCGCGCGGGGCGGAGTGGACGTAGAGAACTCCACGTGTCGTCACCGGGACCTCCAGTGCGGTTCGAGGTTCGCCTTCCCCAGCGGCCTCGCGCCCCTGCCGTTCCCGGTCAGGACAGCACCTGACATTCTGCCCCTGGGTTCAACAGTAAACAGCATCGGGAGCTAATCTCCTGAAAAGGGACAGTATGTGACGTGATGTAATTTACCGGAGTCGTCTGGCGTGGTTCCTCTGGCTGGACGGGCCAAAGCTACCGCGCTGAGCCGTGCCCAGGGTGTCGTAATGTCGGTCGGAGCGCCTTCGAACACCAGGCTTTCACCCGCGAGGACGCCGCGGAAGCCCCTGGGCCGCCGCACGAACACCGCACGATCACCGCACGATCACCGCACGGAGGGGGCCGGGGATGCCGGACAGTCGCCGGAGCCGTCGCGTCCGCACCACGGCGGCCCTGGCTGCGGCGGCCGCCCTCGCCCTGGTCGCGGGCTGTGATTCCGGCGGTTCCGCGGCGGGCCCGACCGTATCGAAGAAGCCCTCGCCCAGCCCTTCCCCGGCCTGGGACAGCCACCCGGCGTCACTCGCCGCGGTGGGCGACTCGATAACCCGCGGCTTCGACGCCTGCGACGTCCTCGCGGACTGCCCCGAGGTCTCCTGGGCGACCGGCAGCGACGCCCAGGTCGACTCGCTCGCGATGCGCCTGCTGGGCCCCGCGGCCCCGACGCACAGCTGGAACTACGCCAAGACCGGCGCCAGGATGTCCGACCTGCCGGCCCAGATGAGCCGGGCCGCGGCCCAGCGCCCGGGGCTCGTCACGGTGATGGTGGGGGCGAACGACGCCTGCCGCGACGATGTGGCGGCGATGACGCCCGTGGAGTCCTTCCGCACGGAGTTCGAGGCGTCGCTGCGGCAGTTGCGCGCGGTGTCGCCGAAGACGCAGGTGTACGTGGCGAGCGTGCCCGATCTGAAGCGGCTGTGGTCGACCGGTCGGGGCAGCCCGCTGGGCAAGCAGATCTGGAAGCTGGGCATCTGCCGGTCGATGCTGGCCGACGCGGATGATCTGGGGGCGGATGCGTCTGCGCGGCGCGGCAAGGTGTACGACCGGGTCGTGGCGTACAACCAGGTGCTCAAGGACGTGTGCGCCAAGGATCGTGCCTGTCGTTCTGACGGCGGCGCGGTGTTCGACTACGACTTCAACGGCACCCAGTTGAGCCCGTGGGACTGGTTCCACCCCAGCAAGGACGGCCAGGGCCACCTGGCGGAAATCGCCTACCGCAAGGTGACGGCAGCCGGCTGACCCCGCCGGAGCACCCCCCGGGGCCCCGCCCCAGACCCCGTGCACGCCTGAACGGCACTTGTCCTCAATCTCCCCCAAACCCTCATGGGCCAGGGGCCCCCATGCCAGGCCGAAGCTGCCCATGCTGCCCGACCTCGCGCCGCCAAGGGGCGCGGGGAACTGCGCGAAAAGCGACCACGGCCCGCAGGCCGAAAGCGGGGTTAAGGGGCGCGAGGAACTGCGCGAGAAGCCACCACGACCCGCACCCGAAAGCGGCGTTGAGGGGCGCGAGGAACTGCGCAACCGCCCCCGACGGCCCGCACCCGAAAACGGCGCCAAGGGGCGCGGGGAACTGCGCGAGAAGCCACCACGGCCCGCAGGCCGAAAGCGGGGTTAAGGGGCGCGAGGAACTGCGCGAGAAGCCACCACGACCCGCAGGCCGAAAACGCCGCCAAGGGGCGCGAGGAACTGCGCAACCGCCCCCGACGGCCCGCAGTCGAAACCCCGCCCCCACCGGACCCCCCGCAGGGCTACACCTCCAGCGTCACCCTCAGCCGCACGTCCCCCAGCGAGTGGCACGCCCGCACCTCGTACGGGCCGGGGACGAAACGAAAACCCCCCGCCGCCTCGTCCCAGATCTCGAACGCCCGCCCGCGCAGCGGGATCTCGACCTCCGCCGTCGCACCCGCCGCCGCCTCGACGGAGGCGAACCCGGCCAGCCACCGCCGCGGCCGCTCCACCGCGTCGGCGACCGGGGCCAGGTAGATCTGGACGCTCTCGCGGCCGGCGCGCGCACCGGTGTTGCGGATGCGGACCTTGGCGTGCGCGGGGGTCACCTCAAGGGACTCGTACTCCCAGCTCGTGTATCCGAGCCCGTGTCCGAAGGAGTACGCGGGCGTCACCCCGTCCCGGTCGTACGCCCGGTAGCCGACGAACAGGCCCTCGGCGTAGGCAAGTTGACCCGCCACCGGCTGGACCTCGGTGACCGGAGCGTCGGCGAGGCGGGCCGGCCAGGTGGTGGGCAGGCGCCCGCCCGGCTCGGCGTGGCCCAGCAGCACGTCGGCGAGGGCGGCGCCGCCCTCCTGCCCCGGGAACCAGCTCAGAAGCACCGCCGCGACGTCCTCGCGCCAGGGAAGTTCCACCGGGGAGCCGGAGTTGACGACGACCACCGTGCGCGGGTTGGCGGCGGCGACGGCGCGCACCAGGTCGTCCTGGCGGCCGGGCAGCCGCAGGTCGCGCCGGTCGAAGCCCTCGGACTCGACGCGGTCGGTGGTGGCGACCATCACCACCGCGAGGTCGGCGGACCTGGCCGCCTCGACGGCTTCGGCGATGAGTTCGTCCGCGTCCCGCCGCGGGCCGAGGTGGGTGAGCGAGAACATCACGGCCGTGAGCGGGGCGTCGGCCGACCTGTGCACGGTGTGCAGCAGGGACACCTCGACCGGTACGCCCTCGGCGAGGTGGACGCGGCCGCGTTCGGCGGGGGCGCCGAAGAACGCCTCGAACGGGTCGGCGCCCCCGCTCGGCGCCTGGGCGCCCTCCCACAGGGCGCGGCCGTCGACGGTGAGCGTGAAGGCGCCGGTGCCCCGGGTCCCGAAGGTGTGCTCGCCGCTCTCGCGCGGGGTGAAGGTGCCGGTGACCTCGACGCAGTGCAGCCTCTCGTGGGTGACCCCGGCAGGCAGGTCGTCGCCGATCCACTGGACCTGGCCGCTGGGCAGCGAGCCGGTGCCCAGCACGTTCCCGTCGGCGTCGCGGCACACCGCACGCAGCTCGAAACCCCGGTCGGCGGGGGCGAGTTCGTCGCTCGGGTCGGCGCCGACGGTGTAGGTCAGGGCGCCCTCGGGCAGGGCCGCGGCAAGGCCGTCGAGCGGGGAGACGACGCGCTCGGGGAAGACGGTGGCGGAGCCGCCGCCCAGGACACGGGCATCACGCGCGGCGGCGCCGATGAGCGCCACTTCGCGTACGCGCGCCGGATCCATGGGCAGGGTGTCGCCTTCGTTGCGTACGAGGACGAAGGCGCGGCGGGCGATTTCGCGAGCCAGCGCCTGGCCGTCGAGGTGGGCGGGCAGTTCGGTGACGGCCGGCTCGACGCCGTCGAGGACGCCGACGCGGGCGGCGAGCCGCAGCACGTTGCGTACCGCGTCGTCGAGCACCGCCTCCTCCACCTCGCCCCGGCGCACGGCGGCGGCGAGCGCGTCGCCGTACACGGTCCGTGGTCCGGGCATCGCGACGTCGAGACCGCCCAGGATGTCGCCGACGGTCGAGCGGGCGGCCATCCAGTCGGACACGATGACCCCGTCGAAGCCCCATGCGCCGCGCAGCACCTCGTTCTGGAGGTGGCGGTGTTCGGTCATCGTCACGCCGTTGACCTGGTTGTAGGCGGACATGATGCCCCAGGGGTGGGCGTTTTCGACGACGGTCTCGAAGGGGGCGAGGTAGAGCTCGCGCAGGGGGCGCGGGGCGATGACGTTGTCGACGGTGAAGCGGTCGGTCTCGGCGTCGTTGGCGACGAAGTGCTTGACGGTGGCGCCGACGCCGCCGCTCTGGACGCCGTTCACATAGCCGGAGGCGATCGCCCCGGTGAGGCAGGGGTCCTCGGAGTAGCACTCGAAGTGCCGACCGCCGAGCGGGGTGCGGTGCAGGTTGACCGTCGGCGCGAGCAGGACGTGGACGCCTTTGCGGCGGGCCTCCTGGGCGAGCAGCGTGCCGGCGCGGCGGGCGAGCTCGGGGTCCCAGGTGGCGGCCAGCGCGGTCGGCGAGGGGAGCGCGATCGAGGGGTCGTCGGCGGTCCAGCGCACCCCGCGCACCCCGATCGGGCCGTCGGACATCACGAGGGAGGCGAGCCCGATCTCGGGGAGCGCCGGCAGGGACCACATGTCCTGCCCGGCGAGCAGCCGGGCCTTGGTCTCCAGGTCGAGTGCGCCCAGGGCCGCTTCGACGGCCTCGGTGTAGTCGGGGGTGGAAACGGATGCTGCCACGGCCGTACCTCCTCGGAGAAGTCCGCTGATGGGCCCATGGTGACCGGTTCACCTGTAGAACGGTAGGGTTAGTTACCTTACCGTGATAATAGGATGCCGTACGGTCCTCTCGGACCATCGAAGGACCGGCACGAAACGGGGGCAGACATGGCGAGGGCCAGGAGCGCCAGAAGCGAGGAACGGCGTGCGGAGATTGTGCGCGCCGCCCTTGAGGTGATCGCGGAGCGCGGCTACCGGGGTGCGTCGCTGGCCGCCGTCGCCGAGCGGGTCGGCCTCACCCAGCAGGGCCTGCTCCACTACTTCCCCACCAAGGAGGCCCTGCTCGTCGCGGTCCTCGCCGAGCGGGACCAGTGGGACACCCACGGGCGGCGGGCCTCCCGCGACGGCTGGCGTCTGGAACTGCTCGCCTCCCTGGTCGAGTACAACGCGATGCGGCCCGGCATCGTCCAGACGTTCTCGGCGCTGCTCGGTGAATCGGTGACCGACGGGCATCCGGCCCGCCCGTTCTTCACCCGCCGCTACGCGCAGGTGCGTGAGGAGATGGCGTCGGTGCTGCGGGCCGAGTTCGGCGACCGGCTGCCCGGTGGCCTCACCCCGGAGCGGGCCGCCCCGCTGCTCGCCGCCGTGCTGGACGGCCTCCAGTACCAGTGGCTGCTCGACCCCGATGCGGTGGACATGGCGGGCGCCTTCGGCGACTTCGTGACGCTGCTCCACGGCCCGGTCGGCTCATAAGTCCCTCTACCCACACGGGAGTTCCTTGCCGATACTGGGCGCCACCCGACCCCGACGGAAGGACCCACGGTGCGACGACGTGTACGGGCGGCACGACTCGGCTGGGCCTTGGCGGCGATGACGTTCTGCACGCTGGCGGTACCGGCCCCGGCGCAGGCCGCGACGGGGCCCGGCACGGTCACCGTCGAGGAGCTGCGCCTCGACGGCGCGGCGCCGAAGGAGATCCTGGCGCGCAGCGGATTCGACGACGTGGCGCCGGAGTTCACCCGGGAGCTCCAGGGCGTACGGTCCTACGGCGCGGCGCAGCGGCTCGTGTCGCGCGAAGGGACGCGGCTGTGGCGGCGGGCGGTGGACCGGGTGCAGGGCCGGGGCCCGGCCGGCGGCGACCTGAGCCGCGACGACGACCGCCCGCTGTACTGGGCCCGGCTCGGCCTGACCCGTGAACTACGCCTCTGGCAACCGGAGTTCGGCCTCACCAATGCCGCCAGGACAGCCCTCATCGACCGCTTGGAGCAGACCTCGCGCGGCCAGCAGAGCGTCGACTATCCCGAGGGCAAGGAGTTCAAGCGGATCCTGGTGACCGGCTTCGACCCGTTCACGCTGGACAGCGACATCCGCATCAGCAACCCCTCGGGGGCGACCGCGCTCGCCCTGGACGGCACATGGATCCGTACCGCCGACGGGCAGCTCGCGCGGATCGAGACCGTCACGTTCCCGGTGCGCTGGCAGGACTTCGCGGACGGGGCCGTGGAGCGGGCCCTCACGCCGGTGTTGCCGAAGGTGGACGCCTTCACCACGGTGAGCCAGGGCCGGGTCGGACGCATCGACGTCGAGCGGTTCAACGGGGCCTGGCGGGGCGGCTTCCCCGACAACGACAACGCGTCGAGCACCGGGCAGGTCCCGGTGGCCGACCCGGCGACGCAGCCCCAGTGGACCCGCACGACCCTCCCGTACCAGAGCATCGTGGCGGCGGACACCGGCCGCTTCCCGGTCTACGACCACACCGACGTCACGGAGATCCCGGCCGGCGCAACCGCCCCGGTCGACCGGCCCGACGGGCCGACGCCGGGTTCGGCCGCGCGGGCGGGAGGCGGCGGCGACTACCTCTCCAACGAGATCGCCTACCGGGCCACCCTGCTCCGCGACCGGCTGGGCCTCACCATTGCGGGCGGTCATGTGCACACACCGGTTTTGGAGTTCGGCCCGGGCAACACCGATCCGGACACGGGCGCGGTGACGGACCCGCAGTTCGTACGCAACCGCCTGGACATCGTCGCCCAGATGAGGGCGATCGTGGCGGTGGCGGCCGGCTAGGGGGTGTCTGGTGGATCAGGGTCGGTCAGGGTGCGGCGCCTGGTGCGGTGCATCGCAAGGCGCCGGAACGTCGTGATAGCGGAGCTATCGGGGCGTTTCGGCAACGCCGCGAGGTGCCGTGCCAGGCGCCGCACCCCCGGCCATGATCCACCAGACACCCCCTAGGCGACCGGGGCGGCGCACAGGCCACGGCGTCGGCGCCGGCAGGGCTGTCGAGGGTGGGTTTCGTCGCGGCGGGCCTCGGTGTCACCCTGCTCCCGGCGCTCGCCGCCGATTCGGTACGCGCCGACATCGTTCTGGTCACCGTGCATGCGGACGACGTACCGCGCCGGACGGTCCACGCGGCGACCCCACGCGGTCTCGCGCTCTCCCTGGCGGCGGCCGCGTTCGTGACCCAACTGCGCGTCACGGCGGGCGGGTTGGCTCGGCCGGTCATGCGGACACGGCGGTCACGGCCGTCCTGAGGGTCAGGCGATCGGTGTACCGCGGCTCGCGGATCGCCCGGCGCGGCCCGCGTGGCCGTGCCCGGCCCGTACCGCCGCGCCCGCCCTGCCGTCGTCCTCGTCGCTCTCGCCGTCGTCGCTCTCGCCGTCCGCGGTGCGCGACTCACCGAGCAGGTCCCGCACCATCAGGGTCGCGCCCGCGACCGCCCCCGGCATCAGGAAGACCGCGACCAGCGGGACCACGAAGGCGAGGGCGAGGGGCACGCCGAAGCCCAGGACCATCAGGCGGCGCGAGCGCAACAGGGCGAGCCGGGGCCGCAGTTCCATGCCGCGCCGCTGGAGGGCGACCGCGGTGAGCTCTTCGGTGAGGAAGAAACCGGTGACGCAGAAGCCGATCGCCGGGATCACGCTCTGGCCGATCACCGGGATGAAGCCGAGGGCGAAGAGCAGGATGCCGTAGAGGGCGACCCTGACCAGGATGCGCAGGGAGTCCCGGGCGGAGACCCACAGTTCACGCCAGAGCGGCAGGCCCGACTCGGGCGCCTCGCCGCCGCTCTCCGCCCGGTCCACGTCGGCCGACAGCTTCTCGTAGAAGGGCTGGCCGACGAGCAGGGTCACCGCGGTGAAGGAGATCACGGCGAGGAACAGGCCGAGCGCGAAGACCAGGACGGTCAGGAATCCGCGGAACAGGCCGAGCCAGGGCGCGGACCAGTCGTCGGCGAACGGCGTGGACCAGCCCACGAAGTCGTCGGCCCCATAGGCGAGCCCGACCAGCGCGCCCGCGTACAGGACGAGGGTGATGAGGCCGGGCAGCAGCCCTACACCCAGCGACCTGCCGTGCCCGGCCGCCCATCGCTGCCCCTTGACCAGATACCCGAAGCCCGCCCCTAGATCACGCATGCCGTCGACCCTATCCGGCCGCCGATGAGGCGGATCCAGCCGTATCGGGCATCCCCGCACGCGACGGGACCATGGGCGCCCGCCCGCCGTCCCGCACGCGACGGGACCGTGGGCGCCGCCAAGGGAGGGCGCCTCTCACCGGCACCGGCCGCCGGCCTCCTGCGCCCCGGGACTGGCCGTGCGGACCGGCATGACGAAGGACCGCGCCTGTCGGGACGCGGTCCTTCGAAGAACGCCGGTTACGCGACGGCGAGGTTCACCGTGATGTTGCCGCGGGTCGCCTTGGAGTACGGGCAGACCTGGTGGGCCTTCTCGATCAGGTCCTGCGCGGCGGCGCGGTCCACGTTCGGGATGGTCGCGGTGATCTCGACGTGGATGCCGAAGCCGTCGTCGTTCTTGCCGATGCCGACGTGCGCGGTGACGGTCGAGCCGGATATGTCGGCCTTCTCGTTGCGGGCGACGACGCCGAGTGCGCCCTGGAAGCAGGCGCTGTAACCGGCGGCGAACAGCTGCTCGGGGTTGGTGCCCGCGCCGTTGCCGCCCATCTCCTTCGGCGGGTTCACGACGACGTCCAACTGGCCGTCGTCGGTGGAGACGCGGCCGTCCCGGCCGTTCTCGGCGGTGGCGACGGCGGTGTAGAGGACCTCGGACTTCTGTATGGACATGCTGGGGTGCTCCTCCTGGGTACGCGGCCGCTCGCGCCTCACGGCCGCCGGGATGTGGAAAAACCTTATCGGATCGCGGAAACCATGAGGCGGAGTGTGCGATGGGTCACTTCATCCGCCTCGCACGACACGACGGGGCACCCGGCCGCCTACCCGCACAGGGCAGGACGCACCCCCGGGGACTACTTGCCGAGCGAGACGACCATCTTTCCGGTGTTCGCGCCGCGCAGCATGCCCAGGAAGGCGTCGACGCCGTTCTCGATGCCGTCGACGACGGTCTCGTTGTACTTGAGCTCGCCCGAGGCCAGCCAGCCCGCGACCTCGCCGGTGAACTGCTGCTGCATGCCGTAGTGGTCGCCGACCAGGACGCCCTTGAGTTGCAGACGCTTGCCGATGATCATGGCCATGTTGCGCGGGCCGGGGGCGGGCTCGGTGTCGTTGTAGACCGCGATCATGCCGCAGATGGTGGCGCGGCCGTGCACGTTGAGCGCCGAGATGGCAGCTTCCAGGTGCTCGCCGCCGACGTTGTCGAAGTAGACGTCGATGCCGTCCGGGGCGGCCGCGCGCAGCTGCTCGAGGACCGAACCCTTCTTGTAGTTGAAGGCGGCGTCGAAGCCGAGCTCGTCCACCAGCCACGCGACCTTCTCGTCGGATCCGGCCGAGCCGATGACGCGGGAGGCGCCCTTGAGGCGGGCGATCTGGCCGACCTGGCTGCCCACGGCGCCGGCCGCGCCGGAGACGAACACGGCGTCGCCCTCCTTGAAGGAGGCGACGTCCAGCAGGCCCGCGTACGCGGTGAGGCCCGGCATGCCGAGGACGCCGAGGTACGTGGAGAGCGGGGCCAGCCCGGCGTCCACCTTCGTGGCGTGCTTGGCGTCCACGTCGGCGTACTCGCGCCAGCCCAGCCCGTGCAGGACATGGTCACCGACGGCGAACTTCTCGTCGTTGGAGGCGATGACCTCGCCGACCGCGCCGCCGTCCATGGGCCGCTCCAGCTGGAACGGCGGGACGTAGGACTTCACGTCGTTCATCCGGCCGCGCATGTACGGGTCGACCGACATGAAGAGGTTACGGATCAGGACATGGCCGGGGGCCGGCTCGGTGACGGGGGTCTCCCGCAGCGCGAAGTCGGACGGTACGGGCCAGCCGTTCGGGCGGGCGACGAGGTGCCAGGCGCGGCTGGTGGCGGGGAGTGCGGACGAGGTGGCCATGGGGTGGGTCCTCCTGCGAAGCAAAGCTGATCGGTACGTGGGGCATATCGGTACGTCTGAGCGGGGCACCCGGCACGCCGGGGGGGGGTGCCGGCACATGGGGAGCGCCGGCACACGGGGGTGCCGGCACATGAGGGGCGCCGGACCATGGGGAGCACCGGGCCCTCATATGCTTCAGGTACTGAAAGAACCATGCGCCCACATATTTGAGATTGTCAAGTAACTCGGTAAGCTGGGGGGCATGGCCCCCCGAATGGACCCCTTGAGTCTCGAAGTCGTAGAGCTGATCGGCACGGTCGTCGGCCGCTACTACGAGGAGTACGAGCGGGCCGCCGCCGAGCACTCCCTCACCGGCGCGCAGGCCCGGGTGCTCGGTCTGCTCTCCATCGAACCGCTGCCCATGCGCCGGATCGCCCAGAAACTGAAGTGCGAGCCGTCGAACATCACGGGCATCGTGGACCGCCTGGAGGCCCGCGGCCTGGTGGAGCGCCGCCCCGATCCGCTCGACCGCCGGGTCAAGCTGGCCGCCCTCACCGAGGCGGGCCTCAGCACCGCGACGCATCTGCGCGAATCCCTGAACTTCGCCCGTGAGCCGCTGGCCGAGCTCTCGACGCAGGAGCGGACGGTGCTGCGCGATCTGCTCAGGCGGATGCTGGGGGTCTGACCGCTCCCGGCGCGCGCAGCGCCGGTCCGACGGTCAGGAGCACCACCACAGGATCCGGTGGCAGGTCTGGGTCGGCTTGGGAGTCGGCGGCGGGGGCTGGGGAGGGGTGGACTGGCCCGGTTCCGGCGTGCCGGACGCCCCCGGCGAGGCCGAATCCGTCGGCGCGGAGGAGGCTCCCGAGGACGCGGTGCCCGAAGAGGCCCCCGAGGAGGAGGGCCCGGGGCCGGGCGCGGCCGAAGACGACGCGTTCGGTGCGGGGCCCGCGGCGTGCGGCCCGGCCGTACCCGCGCCGGACGCGGGCCCCCCGGTGCCGCGGCCGGGGCCCGGCCCGCGCCCCCGGGACGCCACCGGCTCGACCGTCGGCCGCGAAGGCGCAGCGGCCCCGCTGCCCGAGGGCAGCGGCTGGGGGTCGGCGATCGACTCGTCCTCGTGCACGGAGGACGCGCGGTCGTTGACCGGCGGCTCCATCGCCATCTGTACGAATCCCACCGCGCCGGCCACCAGGACCAGACCGGCCGAGCCGAAGAGGACCACCTTGCCGCGCTTGCGCCGGGCCCGCCGCCCCTTGCGGGCACGGCGATGACCGGACGGCGCGAGCACGTCCGGGGTGCGGGCCGGGGCGCCGGCGTACACCAGGAGCTCGTCCTCGGGTGCGGGCCCCAGCTCCTGTGCGGGTGTTCCGCATCCGGCGCAGGCCAGGGCGCCGTTGAGGTGCCGTCGGCAGGAGTGGCAGTAGTCCATGGCCCAGGGAGGCTATGCGGCGGCCGTGCCGCAAAAGGGGCCCGAGATGTGTGGATCTTGTGCGGAAGGGCGCCGCCGAGCGCGTGTTGGCGTGACGAATCGCCATGGACCGGGGCGTTGTCAGTAGTGCCGGGCAGGATGGACGTCATGACGGAAACCGTGACGCGGCCTTTCGGCCCGCTGGACTTCCAACTCGTGCTGCTGCGGCGGATGGCCGACCACCAGCCGGGTCTCGTCGAGGACGCCCGTCACGAGCTGGGCGCCTCGATCGCGGACATGCGCGAGGCCAACAAGCGCTGGCAGGCGATGCTCCGGTCGTCCCGTTCCCGCGGCGCGCTGTCCCGCTACCGCTCGGTGCTCGGGGCGCCCGACGCGGTCGTGCCGCGCAGGATCGGGGACCTGGACTGCGAGGCCCAGCTGTGGCCGGTGCCGCTCTGGCCGGGGCTGCGGTTCGAGGTGCTGGCCGGGCCCGGGGGCGCGGTGTGGAACGAATGGCTGGTCAGAGCCCCTGGCATACCCGGCCCCGAGTTGCGCGGCGAAGAGGATCTGCGGCCCTGGTCGTGCACGGTGGACGAGGTGGCGCGGGCCTTCCCCCCGGCCCGCCCGATGGAGGGCTCGGCTCCGACGCGGTGGCAGCTGGCGATCACCCTGCCCGGCGGCCGGGCGTGCGGGGCGGAGTTCACCTGGGGCCTGCTCCAGCGGCTGCTGCCCTAGGGGGTGTCTGGTGGATCATGGCCGGGGGTGCGGCGCCTGGCACGGCACCTCGCGGCGTTGCCGAAACGCCCCGATAGCTCCGCTATCACGACGTTCCGGCGCCTTGCGATGCACCGCACCAGGCGCCGCACCCTGACCGACCCTGATCCACCAGACACCCCCTAGCCGCGCGCGAAGAAGCGAAGAGAAGCGGCGAAGAGGAGGGGAAGCGAAGAGGAGGGGAAGCGGGGCGGGGCGCCGTGCCCGGCGCGGACCGAGGGGTGGGGTGACGTCCGGCAGACCCGCCTCCCGCCGGACGTCGGCACGGGCCGTGCGAGACCCGGCCTGACCTGCGTGGTGTCCTCTTTCTGGCTGAGCGTCAGCTGCTTCCTCCCCGACCGGCTCAGCCCAGCGCGCGCCGGTCCCGCGGCGGCCACATGATGCGAACCAAGTGCCGGTCGCACCAAGCGAACCACGTACCGCTCTCGGGAGGATCTGCCGTGACCGTCAGTCTTGAGCAGTTGCGCCGTTGCCATGTAGCCGTCGACCTGGGGGCCGCGAGAACCCGGGTCTACATCAAGGGCGCCGGGCTCGTCGTGGACGAGCCGAGCGTGGCCGCCGTCAACACCCGTACGGGCGCGCTGATCGCCGTCGGCGCCTTCGCCGAGCAGATGACCGGCCGCACACCCGACTACATCCGGGTCGCCCGGCCGGTGTCCGGCGGCACGGTGGTCGACATCGAGATGGCCCAGCGCATGCTGCGTCACCTGCTGGGCGAGAAGCTGCGCCGCCAGCTGCGCCGCAAGCCACGACTGCGCGCCGCCGCCTGCACCCCGCACGACAGCGACCCGCTCGCCCAGCGCGCCGCGATGGAGACGCTGGTGGGGCTCGGCGCGCGGCGGGTCGAGCTCGTCGACACCCTGATCGCGGCCGCCGTGGGCTGCGGGCTCCCGGTGGAACAGCCCACCGCCACCATGATCATGGTGTGCGGCGCGGCGACGACCCAGATCGCCGTGCTCTCGCTCGGCGCCATCGTGACGGCCGTCCGCATCCCGGTCGGCGGCGAAGCCATCGACCACGCGGTCATCCAGCACCTGCGTCACCAGCACGAA
Organism: Streptomyces sp. NPDC048416; assembly: GCF_043200435.1. Taxonomy (NCBI): domain Bacteria; kingdom Bacillati; phylum Actinomycetota; class Actinomycetes; order Kitasatosporales; family Streptomycetaceae; genus Streptomyces; species Streptomyces sp. NPDC048416. Next base: position 56,988 of record NZ_JBICXU010000018.1, on the reverse strand, counting down.
CTCATGCTGCCGAGCCAGTCCGTACGCCCCCTGCAACTGGCCCTGCGCGGCAACGGCCTCACCCCGCAGGGGCCCGCGTCCACCGAGATCCACGGGCGCGACGTGGCCACCGGCCTCGCCCGCTCGGTCCAGGTCGACACCGCCGCCGTACGCAACGCCATCCACACCCCCCTCACCGCGGTGCTCGACGGCATCGGCAAGGTGCTCCGCGAATGCCCGCCCGACCTGGTCGCCGACCTGGCCGAGCGGGGCATCATGATGGTCGGCGGCAGCGCGCTGCTCCCCGGCCTCGACCAGATGCTGCGCGACTCGACGGGCGTGCCGGTGCACATCGCGGAGCGCCCCGACGTGTGCGCGATCCAGGGCCTCGGCGCGATGCTGGAAGGCAAGATCCAGCCGATGGTCCTCAACCCGGTGGCCGAGTGAGCAGAACGGCGGCGGCCGACTCCGGGGCGTTCGGCCGTGGTGAGGGATCCTCGAAGGATGAGTGAAGTGGAGAGCCCGGGCGTCGCGGACCCCGAGGGGCCAGACACCCCGAGGGCGAAGAGCCCGGGCAGCGCGGCGCCCCGGCTGCCGATGCTCCTCCAGGCGGTGCTCAGCGTCGGTACCGACCTCGAACTGCGCACCACGCTCCAGCACATCGTGGACACCGCGACCGAGCTGACGGACGCCAAGTACGGGGCGCTCGGGGTGGTCGACCCCGAGCGCGGCCGGCTCACCGAGCTGTTCACCTGCGGCCTCACCGACGCCGAACGCGAACGCATCGGCCCGCTGCCCGACGGCCGCACCGGTTTGCTCGGCGCCCTCATCCAGGACCCGCAGCCGCTGCGTCTCGACGACCGGAGCAGCGACCCCCGCTCGACCGGCCTGCCGCCGGGCCACCCGCCGATGCGCTCGTTCCTCGGCGTACCGATCCGTGTGCACACCCAGGTCTTCGGCAACCTCTACCTCACCGAGAAACGCGGCGGCCCCTTCACCGAGGACGACCTGGCGCTGCTGCGGGTCCTCGCCGCGCAGGCCGGCATCGCCGTCGGCAACGCCCGCCTGTACGAGACCGTACGGCTGCGGGAGCGCTGGATCGACGGTGCCGCAGCCGTCACCACCTCCCTGCTCACCGGCGACACCGCGGCGGACGCCCTGATGACGGTGGCCGAGCGGGCCCGGCTGCTCGCGGACGCGGCAGCGGGGGTGGTGCTCCAGCCCACCGCGGCGGGCGGCATGGAGATCGTCGCCGCGTCCGCGCCCGACGACCCCGACGACATCGTCGGCACGACCATCGAACCCGGATCGCCCGTCCTGGTCCAACTCCTCGGCGGAGAGCCGGTGTTCCTGGAGGACTCGGCGACCGACCCCCGGATGACCACGCACGTACGCTCCCGGTTCGGGCCCAGCATGATGCTCCCCCTCCAACACGGCGGCAAGCTCATCGGCACGCTCGCGCTGCCCCGGCGGCGCGGCGCCCGCCCCTACACGGCGGTGGACCGGCTGCTCGCCTCCCAGTTCGCCTCGCAGGCCGCCCTCGCCCTCGTCCTGGCCGACGCCCAGCACAACCGCGAACAGCTCGCGGTCTACGAGGACCGCGACCGGATCGCCCGCGACCTCCACGACCTGGTCGTCCAGCGGCTGTTCGCCACGGAGATGATGCTGGAGTCCACCCGGCGCCGGGCCGAGAAGTCGGCGGCCGACGACACGGACGACATGCTCACCCGGGCCGTGGACGAGCTCGACTCCACGATCCAGGAGGTGCGCACCGCGATCTTCGCCCTCCAGCAGCCGCCCGCCGACGCACCGACGACCCTGCGCGGCCGGGTCCTGCGCGAGACGGCCGGGGCCGGCGCCCTGCTCGGCTTCCGGCCCTCGGTGCGGTTCGACGGCGCGGTCGACGCGCTGGTGGGGGATCCGGTGGACGCCCAGCTCGTCGCCGCCCTGCGCGGCGCGCTCGCCGCGGCGCACCGCCGGGCGGGGGTGTCCTCGGTGCGCGTCGTCGTCGACGCGGCAGCCGAACTCCCCGACGGGCGGCCCGCGGTGCGGCTCACCGTGGTCGACAACGGCATGCGCGACGACGGCATCCGCGGCACGACACTGACCTGGCAGGCACCGCTGGAGCCGGAACCGGCCGAGCGCCCACCGGCCGAGCACCCCCCGTCGAGTTAGCACCCCCGCGGGACAGCACCCGCCCAAGCGCACACCCCGACACGGATCCGGGTCCGGCGCACGGCGGGCGGTATGGGGTACGGAACCGGCACGGGGCACGGGTCATGCGGTACGCGGTACGCGGCACGCGAACCGAGGGCGAGCGCGTCCCGGCGCGCGGCGCGGGGCACGCCTCGCGTTCGCCCCTCCGTGACGGTGCTCACGCTTCGCGCGGCTCCGGCGGGACACGGCGTCCCGTACGGCAGGATGCGGATCATGCGTCCGGACGGCGCCGCGTAGGGTCGACGAGCTGGGGCCCGGCACGGTCCGGGCCCCGTCCAGCCGTGCCGTCGATGCCGAGGAGTCCCGTACGTGTCCCCTCTCTTCCCCTCCCTGTACGCCGCCGAGCCACGGGAGGCGGTCCGCTTCGGCGAGCACGCGCTGACCCATGCCGAACTGGCGGGCGCGGCAGGCGCCTTGGCCGTCCGGCTGGCGGGCGCCGGGCGGGTCGCGGTCTGGGCGACGCCGACCCCGCGGACCGTGATCGGCGTGGTGGCGGCGCTCGTCGCGGGCGTACCCGTGGTGCCCCTGAACCCCAAGACGGGCGAACGGGAGCTGACGCACATCGTCGGCGACAGCGAGCCCACGGCGGTGCTCGCCTCCCCCGATGATCACCTCCCTTCGGCGCTCGCCCACTTGACCCGCATCGACGTACCCCTGTCCGGAACGGCCACGGAGCTGCCCGCCGAGCCCGGCGACGAGACACCCGCGCTGATCGTCTACACCTCGGGGACCACCGGCCCGCCCAAGGGCGCGGTGCTGCCCCGCCGGGCGGTCGCGGCGACGCTCGACGCGCTCCAGGACGCCTGGGGCTGGAGCGCGGACGACGTCCTGGTCCACGGACTCCCCCTGTTCCACGTCCACGGACTGATCCTCGGCATCCTCGGACCGCTGCGCCGCGGCGGCTCGGTGCGCCACCTCGGCCGCTTCTCGGTGGAGGGCGTGACGCGGGAGCTCTCGACGGGCGCGACCATGCTGTTCGGAGTGCCGACGATGTATCACCGGATCGCCGAAGTCGTGGACGACGACCAGGAGTTGGCGAAGGCCCTGGCGGGTGCGCGGCTGCTTGTCTCCGGCTCCGCGGCGCTCACCGCACCCGACCACCGGCGGATCGCGCGCGCTACGGGCCGGGCGGTGATCGAACGGTACGGCATGACCGAGACGCTGATGCTGTGCGCCGAACGGGCGGACGGCGGGGCACGCCCCGGCACGGTCGGCGCCCCGCTCCCCGGCGTCGAGCTGCGCCTGGCCGACGAGGCCGACGGCATCGGCGAGATCCAGGTGCGCGGCCCGAACCTGTTCAGCGGCTACCTGAACCGCCCGGACGCGACGGCCGCCGCGTTCACCGAGGACGGCTGGTTCCGTACCGGCGACATGGCGAGCGTGGACGCGGACGGACAGGTACGGATCGTCGGCCGCAAGGCCACCGACCTCATCAAGAGCGGCGGCTACAAGATCGGCGCGGGCGAGATCGAGAACGTACTCCTCGACCATCCCGGGGTCCGCGAGGCCGCGGTGACGGGCGAGCCGGACGACGACCTGGGCGAGCGCATCGTGGCGTGGGTGGTGCCCACGGACCCCCAATCGCCGCCGGACGCGGCCGAGTTGACGGCGCACGTCGCCGGACAGCTCGCCCCGCACAAACGACCGCGCGTGGTGCGCTACCTGTCCGAACTCCCCCGCAACGACATGGGCAAAATCATGAAGCGAGCCCTGCATGCCTGACATGTCCGAGCGGATCACGGCACGCGCGGCGATCGCCCTCGTGGCGACGCGGTTCGACGAACTGCACGTGCCCGAAGGGGTCTTCCCCGACGACGGTCCCCTCTCCTGGTCCGGCTACGGGGCCGCACGGGCGCTGGCGACGGAGCGTACGGGCGAGGACGAATCGGTGGTCGCCGGTGTCGCCTCCGTCGACGGCCGGCCGTGCGTGCTGCTCTCCTTCGAGTTCGGCTTCCTTGGAGGATCGCTCGGCCGGCGGACCGGGGACCGTCTGGAAAGGGCGTACGAGACGGCCCGCGCGCGGCGGCTCCCCCTGGTCTCGCTGATCGCCACGGGCGGCAGCCGCATGCAGGAAGGCATGCAGGCGCTGGCCCAACTCCAGCGTGTGGCACGGCAGTCGGCGCTGCTGAAGGAGGCCGGACTGCCCCAGATCGCGGTGCTGCGCGACCCCACGACGGGCGGCGGCTGGGCCACGCTCGGCGCGGGCGCCGATGTGGTTCTCGCGCTGCCGGGCGCCCAGATCGGCTTCGCGGGTTCCCGGGTCCGCCCGGCGGACGCGGACCCGGCGGCCTACCGGGCGGAGGGCCAGCTGGCGGCGGGGCACATCGACGCGATCGTACGCAAGGAAGACCTCCGGGGCGTCCTCGCGGGATGGCTGACCCTGCTGGGCGGCGACCGCGGGCGCGACCGGAACCCCGAACCGGCGCCGGTTCCCGAGCCGTTCGGGCGGACGGGGCTGCCGGAGGACGGCTGGGAGGCGGTGCGCCGGGCCCGCGCGGCGGGCCGCCCCCGTGCGCAGGCGTACCTCGACGCGTACTTCCCGCACCGGCAGTCGCTGGTGGGCGACCGGTGCGGCGGGGTGGACCCGGGGATGCTGTGCGGCTTCGGCCTGCACCAGGGGGTGAGCCACGCGTACGCCGCCCAGACCGGCACCGCGACCCGCCCGGCGGGCTACCGCACGGCGGCCCGCCTCATCCGTCTCGCCGACCGTCTGGGCATCCCGGTCCTGACCCTCGTGGACACTCCGGGTGCGGCGAACGACGCGGCGGCGGAACGGGCCGGGCAGGGCGCGGCGATCGCCGAGGCGTTCGCGGCGGTGGCCTCCGCGCGCGTGCCGGTGACCACCCTGGTCATCGGCGAGGGCGGCTCGGGCGGCGCCCTCGCCCTGACGTCCGCCGACCGTATGTGGGTGACGGCGGACAGCTACTTCTCGGTGATCGCCCCGGAACTCGCGGCGGCGATCCTGAAGCGTCCGCCGGCCGAGGTGGAGCAGACGGCCTCCCAACTGAGGCTGCGGCCACAGGACTTGGTGGAGCTGGGGATGGCCCGAGGGGTACTGGGGACGTAATCCCTCCGGGCCCCTCCGGACAGCGCCCTCGCGGGCCGTCACCGGCGGACCACCCGGCCCGTCACCGCCGGGCCTCTCCGGGGGCCGGCTACCGGGGCCGGCTACGGAACCGGCTACGGGACCGGCTACGGGACCGGGTTGCGCGCGTCGTAGCGGGCGAAGGCCCGGCGGCTGAGGCCCAGCACCGTCACCGCGAGGACGCATGCCAGGCCGCCGCCCACCACCATCACGGCGGGCGAGGTCAGGTCGGCGACCGTGCCGGCGAGGAAGTCACCGAGCCTCGGGCCGCCCGCGACCACGACGATGAAGACGCCCTGGAGCCGGCCCCGCATCTCGTCCGGCGCCGCGACCTGCATCATCGTGTTGCGGAACACCATGGACACGGTGTCCGAGAACCCGGCGACGGCGAGCATCAGCAGGCCGAGCCACAGCTGCCGGGTCAGCCCGAACGCGGCGATGGCGGCGCCCCATCCGCCCACCGAGACCAGCACCGCGAGCCCGTGCCGGTGGATGCGGCCCTGCCACCCGGAGAAGACCCCGCCGAGCAGCGCACCGACGGCGGGCGCGGCGACGAGCAGTCCGGTGGTGCGCGCGTCACCGCCGTACCAGAGGACGGCGACGGCCGGGAACAGGGCGCGGGGATGGGCCAGGATCATCGCGCAGAAGTCGCTGAAGAATGTCATCCGCAGGTTGGGCCTGGTCGACAGGAACCGCAGCCCGTCCAGGACGGAGGCGCGCTTCGCCCCGATCCGCTCGGGCAGCATCGCGGGCAGCCGCCACATCGCGTAGAGGGACGCGGCGAACGTGATCGCGTCGATGAGGTACGCCGTCTTGTACCCGGCGAAGCCGACGACGAGCCCGCCCAGCATCGGGCCGACGAGCGTGCCGGTCGTCATGATCATGGAGTTGAGGGCGTTGGCTGCGGGCAGCTGCTCGGGCGGCAGCAGCTTGGGGATCATCGCGGACCTGGCCGGGCCGTTCAGCGCCTGGCAGACCGACTGGAGCGCGATCACCCCGTACAGGAACCAGATGTTCGCGACCCCGGCGAAGGTGCCGGCGGCGAGGGCCGCCGAGAGCACGGCCGAGCCCAGCGCGCTGTAGAGGCCTAGCTTGCGGCGGTCCATGGTGTCGGCGACGGCCCCGCCGTACAGACCGAACACGACCAGCGGTACGAGCGTGAAGATGCCGACGAGGCCGACATGGAAACTGGAGCCGGTCAGGTCGTAGACCTGGAGGGATATCGCCAGCGCCGTCATGCCGCTGCCGACCCAGGACACCATGTTGCCGAACCAGAGCCTGCGGTAGTCGGGCGAGGTACGGAACGGCGTGAGGTCGGCGAATATGCGGCCCCGTGTCCGTACGGCCCCGGCCTGGGACACGGCTGCGCCCGGGGCGGACAGGGGCGTTTCGGCGGGCTGCTCGGCTTGTTCGGTCACGGGCGATGCTAACCCCGGCCCCGGGCCGCCCGAAAAGCCGATTCCCGCCCGCCCGCTCCACCGGCTCCCTCCCCGCCACCATGGCGTCCGCAGGCCCGGTGCGGCGCCGTCCGGACGCGGTCGCCCCCGGTGCCCGGCCGCAGTTCTGCACGGGCGAAGAGAAGACCGGGGCGCCCGTAGTGCGGCAGAGGCCGGCGGGGGCCGGCGGCGGCACGGAGTACCCGGCTGCCGGCGGTGGGGCCGACGGCGGCACGGAGTACCCAGGCTGCCGGCCGACGGGCCGACGGGCCGACGGGCCGACGGGCCGACGGCGGCGCCACGTACCCCGGCTGCCGGCGAAGGGGCCGACGGCGGCACGGAGTACCCCGGCCGGCCGCAGGCCCGGCCCGCAGTTTCGCGGCCAAGAGGCGCCCGTTCGGGGCCGGTCGGTCCTCCCCCGCCGCCCATCGCCTCAGGTCGAAGCCATGAGGGACGGAAGCGATCGCGAGGGCCACCTTCACGCCACGCCTTCGGGCGCGCGCCGAAGCTCCCGGCCGCCGTTACGCTTCCCCCGATCAGCAAGCGTCCCAACCGCCCCCGCCCTCATCCGGCGGGGGCGGCGACGCATCACCCGGAAGGCCACCCATGAACACTCTGATCTCCGCCGCCGCCCGCAGCGCCACCACCCCGCAGACCACGCGGCAGACCACCCGGCGCGTGCCGCTCACCGCACGGGCCGCCGCCCAGCACGCCGGCCACGTCCCGGCCACCCTCGGCCGCGTCACCACGGCGGCCGTCCATGTCCCGAGCGCCTCGGCGTTCCAGTCCGCTCTGTGAAGACCACGTAACCCACGGGCCCCGAGCGAAGGCCCCCGCCGGCCGCACGGCCCGTGCGCTCTGCCGGGGGCCTTCGCCATGCCGCCGGTCCACGAAAGCGCACTGGCCCATGGAACCGCACCCGCCGGGCCCAGGGTGACGGCCTCGCTCAACTCGGCGTCCAGCGGCGCGACTTCCTCGCCTAAGCGGCGGAACTCGGCGGGCAGGCAGAGGCGGTGGAGCGGGTGAGGCACGTGCGGCCGATGGAGCCGCGCGCGGGGGAAGCGGCCCGAAGGCGGGCGCGAGGAAGGCCCGGCACCCGCCGAACCGACGTGTCCCGCCCGGGCGATGGAGGCCCGGTCGCACCGAACAGAGGCGCAGGTGAAGGGGGGTGCTAGTCTCGCCTGCCGGTTCTGTAGACGGACGGACCAGCGACGGGGGTAGGAAGACGTGGGGCGACCCGACAATCCGACGGGGGAGACCCCGGAGCAGTTGAAGAAGCGCGCCGGCGACCTGCGCGACTGCGCTCGCAGGGCCCGCGCGCTGGCCAAGCGGCTCGGTCCGCTCCTGGACGCGTCGGCGAAGAAGGCGTCGCAGCCGGACCCGACGATCTGGCGCGGCCCGTTCGCCACCCGGTCGGCCGAGGCGCTGGTGCGTCGCAGGAATTCCGTGAACCAGATGGCGTGGGCGCTCATCCACGACGCGGGCCGCTGGGATGCCGAGGCGGACAGCCTGGACGAGCAGGCTAAGGCCGCGGGCGCCAAGCCGAAGGCGGGGGCGGGACATTGAACGGCTCCCCGGGTTTCACGTCTGACGCACCAGGAGCAGGCCGATGACCGACTTCCGCGGTTTCGACACCGAGCAGGTACGCACCCTCGCCTCCGCCCTGCGCAAGCAGGGCGAGGACGCCCAGGGTCTCCACCAGGACCTGGCCTGGCTCCTCACCGAGGCGCAGCAGCTCATGAAGGGCAAGCCCGCCACCACCGACCCGCAGCTGAGCCCCCTGGTCGGACAGGTCTTCACCTTCCCGTTCTTCGGCGGCCCCTCGACCCTGCCCGGCGTGCTCGGCGGCGAGCTGAGCGACATGGCGGGCTCGATGGAGCGCCGCAGCAAGCAGTTGGACGAGGTCAAGGTGCTCATCGAGCACGGGTACGCCGTCGACCCGTCCCTCCTGTTCGCCGACGAGGACGCCCCGAACGAGAAGGACATCACCGACGCGCTGAAGCAGATCCACGACCTGGACGGGAAGGACTTCGGCACCGACGGCGACCGCGACGACCTCCAGAAGGTCAGGCGCATGCTGGACGGCATGACGCCCGCCGAACTGGACGCCTTCTTCGACAAGGTCCCCGAGGCCGACCTCAAGCACTACAACGGCCTGATCAACGACACGGACGACAGCGGCTGGAAGTGGTGGGACGAGAACGGTCTGCCCGAGAGCGACCGCCGCGACCACCTCAGCGCGATGCTGGCGAAGCTGGGACCCTCGCACTGGGCGAAGGCACAGGCCGCGTTCCCCGGGATGCAGCCGGGCTTCGACACCACGGACGCCTACCTGGACGGCCAGAACGCGCAGAACGGCAACCAGGCCAAGGGCATGCACTGGGGAGACCCGAGCGACCCGCTCTTCGCCCCGGGAACCGACGGCAAGGAGATCACGGCCGCCGACATCCAGCAGGGGCGCTTCGCCGACTGCTGGTACATCGCGTCCCTGACCTCGACCGCCCAGGTGAACCCGCAGTTCATCCGGGACGGCATCGTCCAGAACCCGAACGGCACGGTGAACGTGCGCATCTGGGACAAGGACGGCAACAAGCACTGGGTGACGGTCACGCCCGACCTTCCCCTGGACCAGAACGGCACCGTGATGGGCGCCACGGCCGGTGGCTCCACCTGGCCGGCGTACTACGAGAAGGCGTTCGCCCTCGTGTACGGCGGCGACAAGGGCGGCGCGCCGGACGGCAAGGGCGGCGATGCGAAGTACGACCGCGCGGAGCACGGTGACTACGGCGCGACCGAGTGGGACAACACGGACAAGGCGCCGCCGTATGTGACCGGCAAGGACTCGGACGGCGTCGACAATGACGTTCCGGCACTGCGCAAGAGCTTCGACTCCGGCCACCCGATCATCGTGCAGACCGGCAGTGGCGACGACGCCCAGAAGCAGGGCAACGGCCTGTGGGGTGACACCTTCTCGACCCGGCACGTGTACTACGTGAAAGGGTTCCAGGGCGACAACATCGTCCTGGGCAACCCCTGGGGGCCGCCGTACCAGGACATCGTGGCCACGCCGGAGCAGTACAAGAAGTTCTTCAGCGATCCGCAGGCCCTGGAGGTACCCAAGTGACAGCCCTCGTACGTTCCCTGCGTGCCGCGGCGCTGGTGGGATGTGTGCTGGTGCCGGCGGCGGCCTGTGGGGGTGCATCCGGCGGCTCCGAGGCTGCCGACACGCCCCCGCCGTCCTCCCGCACTCCCGCTCCCCCGGCCGACAAGGGCCCCGCATGCGAAGGCACTCCGACCGCCAAGGGTCTGCACGTCCTGCGCGGCGGTTCGCAGGCGCTGCCGGGTGGCGCCGGCCCGGTGCTGTACAAGGAGGGCGGCTCGGACGGTACGCACCGTACGGCGACCCTGACCAACGGCACGGGCACGGGCACCGCGCAGGCGGGCACCACATCCTGGCCGGTGCGGCCCGGCCAGACCCTCGCGGTGGGCGGCAAGGCCTTCGCCGTCTCCCAGATCTGCACCTACCGAGTCGTACTCACCCCGAAGGACGAGACCGCCGTGACCCAGTCACCCGTGCCCAACGCCGTCGACCCGGGGTGGCCGTCCCTGACGGACGGCCGTCTGCGCCTGCGCTGGCACGTCCCGAACACCGAGCGGCACGGCGCGATCAGCGCCATCCTCCATGATGTCGCCGCCGATCCGGACCGTGCCGACATCGTGATCACCAGCCGCGCCGGTGGCGGCGCCGGCTACGAGGACGCCCGCGTCGGGGACACCCTCGAATTCGCGGGACGGCTCTGGAAGTTGACCGTGATCGACACGGGCGACGGCAACCCGTCGATGGCGAACCGCAACTCCGGGTACGTGGACCTCCAGCTGATCGGACCGTCCAGCTGATCGGACCGTCCAGCTGATCGGGCCGTCCAGCTGATGGCACCGTCCAGCTGATCAGTCCTAGATGCGCGAGTTGCGCAACGACTGCCACACGGCGCCGGTCAGCGCCCGCGTCGCGCGCGGGACCGACAGGTCCTCGTGCTCGCGATACAGGGACCAGTTGTACTTGACCAAGGACAGCTTGTTGGAGGACAGCGACCCCGCCTGGCCCGCCCGGTACACCGCAAGCGGTTCGGCCAGGCCGCGGGCGTCGGCGCCGTCCCGCATGATCGACAGCCACAGCGCGTAGTCCTGGCGCTTGCGCATCTCCGGCATGAACCTGGTGCCCAGGACGGTGCGGTCGTACATGGCGGTCAGGGCGCCGATGTGGTCCCGGACGAGCATCGCGCGGTAGTCCACGTGGGCCCGCGCCCGGACGACCCGCCCGTTGGGGACCCAGTCGGTGCTCTCGCCGTCGTGGTCGGCGTCCATCTTGAAATAGCTGGTGAACGTCAGCGGCGCATCGCCTTCGGCGGCGAAGGCGAGCTGCTTCTCGGTCTTGTCCGCAAGCCACATGTCGTCGGAGTCGAGGAACGCCACGTAGTCCCCACGGGCTCGCTCGATCGCGAGGTTGCGTGCCCGGCCCGCGCCGCCCCGCTCGGGCGCCGACTGCGGCAGCACCCGCTCGTCCTGGGCGGCGAACTGCCTCAGCAGGTCCATCGACCCGTCGCAGGACTGATCGTCGGTGACCAGCAGCTCCACGTCGCTGTGCGTTTGCGAGAGCACCGATCGGACGGCCGCGCCAAGGGTGGCGGCCGAGTTGTAGACGGGCATCACGACAGACACCAGGGGCACAGCACATCTCCTCGCCCGATCAAAAACCAACGGTCCATTCAAGCACCGCGACCCCGGGGAGCTGAACTGCCGCCTCAGGGCGGCAGTGGGTGGGGAGGAGGTGCTGAACTCGGCGAGCGGCGGGCGGCGCGTAGGGTGAGTGGCCGAATCGGGGGAGATGCGTCGTGACCAGCACCGCACCACAGACAACGGCACCAGCTGCCGCAGTACGCAACGTTCCGGCACGGGTCGCGGCCTGGTCGGCAGGCATGGGTGTCAGCGTGATCATTTCGATCTTCACGACGCCGATGCTCTGGCTGATGCACGGCGGGATCTACACGTTCTTCCTGTTCGTGTTCGGCCTCGTCGCGATCCCCGCCGGTCATCTCGGCAGATTCCGGGGCAAACGGCTGGGCGGCCACGACCGCGGCCTGGCGCTGGCCGCCATCGTGACGGGGTGGCTGTTGCTGCTCTGCACCCTGCTCATCGTCCTGGCCTACGCCGGGTTGATGATCGGACTCACGGCACTGTTCACGTCCGCGAGCTGAGGGTCACGCACGCGCCGCGTCCACTGGTCGTCGTCGAAGGCTCACGGCGCCGGCACCGACGGCCTGTTCGGCCACCGCCGCCCGGCGAGCCACGGCGGATGTCAGGTCTCCGGAGATCCGCACACAGGATTGAGCCAAGCCGTGCAGAAAATCGTATCGGCGTGTCGGTGCGGCGTTCGCGTGGCGAGCGCCCGGCCGACGCTATCCTGCGACCAATGTCCCCGCAGGTCAGAACGTTTCTGCACAGGGAACTGCTGGTGGGGCGGGTGGGACTCGAACCCACGGCCGACGGATTATGAGTCCGCTGCTCTAACCGGCTGAGCTACCGCCCCTTACGGCGCGTCGCGCACATGTGTGCGCGCCGTCTGCCGCAGCATAGCCGCTCATACGATCTCCTGCCTCGGATGGTCGGCATCGCACGCCCATGAGGACTTCGTGGAGATCCCGGCGGTTCCGCCGGACACGAAAAAGGACCCCGAAGGGTCCGATTCCGCTGCTCTCCCGACTGGACTCGAACCAGTAACCTGCCGATTAACAGTCGGCTGCTCTGCCAATTGAGCTACAGGAGACCGAGCTCCCCCGACTGGACTCGAACCAGTAACCTGCCGATTAACAGTCGGCTGCTCTGCCAATTGAGCTACAGGGGAATGTCTCGTTGCGTCGAACGAACCCACCTGGGATGTTCCCGGGCGGCGTGCGTCCGCTGCGACACATACATTAGCGCAAGCAGGGGGGTGCTCCGCCAATCGGTTCCGCCCCGGGTGATCACGGGGCCGCGCGGGTAGGCGCGGCACACACGCTAGGGAAGGGTGACCGCCATGCGATACCGGCTCACGTTCGCCGCCGGACTGGCCCTCGGATACGTGCTCGGCACCAAGGCCGGCCGCGAGCGCTACGAGCAGTTGAAGAAGTCCGCACGTCAGGTGGCTCAGAACCCCGCCGTGCGGAACACCGCCGAGTCGGCCGCGCAGACCTCGCGCGAGGTGGCGGGCAAGGCGTTCCAGGCGGTGAGCGACAAGGTCGGGGACAAGGTGCCCGCCTCCGTGGCCGGCCGGGTGCGCTCGCTGCGCGAGCGGGGCCAGGGCACCGAGGACGACTGGGGCACCACCAACACCTGACCCCGCCGGGCGGGGCCCGCCGCGCACCACCCCGCCGGGCGGGGCCCGCAGCGCGACAGCGTTGTCCTGGCCACTGCCGTCCCCCTGGCCCCGCGCGTGCGGCAGAATCGTGGGCATGGGGATAGTCGCCGGTCTTGACAGCTCTTCCGCCTTCACGCGCATCGTCGTCTGCGACACGGACACCGGAGCCGTGCTGCGACAGGGGTACGCCCCTCATCCGGTCGAACCGAAGGCCACGGAAATCGATCCGCAGGCGTGGCTGCTCTCGCTCGGCGAGGCCGCGACCGGCGGCCTCCTTGAGGGTGTTCAGGCCATCGGGGTCTCGGCCCAGCAGCACGGGCTCCTGCCGCTGGACGGGCAGGGCAATCTCGTACGCCCGGCACTGACCGGCAACGACAAGCGGGCCCAGGTCGCCGCCGCCGACCTGGTGGACGGGCTCGGCAGCCGGGAGGCCTGGGCGCAGGCCGTCGGGTGTGTGCCGCAGGCGGCCCAGGCGGTGGCCAAGCTGCGCTGGCTGGCGCGCGACGAACCGGAGGCCGCCAAGCGCACCGCCGGAGTGCTCCAGGCCCACGACTGGCTGGTGTGGCAGCTGCTCGGCCGGCCCGCCCGGCGCACCACCGACCGGGGTGCCGCGTCCGGCACCGGATACTGGTCCGCCGCCACCGGCTTCTACCGCCCCGACCTCGTGGAGCTCGCCCTCGGCCACCAGGTGGCGCTGCCCGAGGTCCTCGGCCCCTCCGACGCGGCCGGCACCACCCCCGAGGGCCTGCTCATCTCCGCCGGTACGGGCGAGACGATGGCGGCCGCGTTCGGGCTCGGCGTCGGCGCGGGCGACGCGGTCGTCTCGCTCGGCGCCTCGGGTTCCGTCATGGCGGTGCACCACGAGGCGCTGGCCGATCCGAGCGGAATGATTACGTCCTTCGCCGATGCGACCGGGATGCACCTGCCGGTCGTCCATACGAGCAATGCGGTGCGGGCCCTGCGGGGAACGGCGCAGATGCTCGGCGCCGACGACCTGGCCGCGCTGAGCGACCTGGCCCTGGAATCCACGCCCGGCTCCTGCGGTCTCGTCCTGCTGCCCTACCTCGAAGGGGAGCGCACGCCCCGGCTTCCGCACGCGGCGGGGACGCTGTCGGGGCTGCGCCGCGAGTCGATGAAGCCCGAACACCTGGCGCGGGCCGCCTTCGAGGGGATGCTCTGCTCGCTCGCCGACGCGCTGGACGTGCTGCGCGGGCGCGGTGTCGAGGTCAGGCGGGTCTTCCTGCTGGGCGCCGCCGCCGAACTGCCCGCCGTGCAGGCGGCCGCGCCGGCCATCTTCGGTACGCAGGTCGTCGTGCCGCAGCCGGCCGAGTACGCGGCGCTCGGCGCGGCCCGGCAGGCCGCCTGGGCGCTCGGCGTCTCCCAGGGCACACTGGCCGCGCACACCCCGCCGGCCTGGCAGGGCGCCTCGGCGCAGGTCTTCGAGCCGGGCGAGGACCTGGCCGTGGGGCAGGCGGTGCGTCAGCAGTACGTCGCGACGCGTGACGAGATCCACCCCGGCGCCTTCGGCCAGGGCGCTTGACGCGCACCTGGCCCGCGCTCTTTGCTATTCCTTTTGACTCCAGCTCGATAATCGCTTGAGCTTCCACGGGTGGAGTGTCGCAAGATGGGGGGTCGAACCCCCCGATCTTGCCGACCCGGAGAGCCTGCGCGTGCTCATACGACTTCTGCGGTCCCACCTGAGGCCGTACAAGAGACCGATTGCCCTGTTGGTGCTGCTTCAGCTGCTGCAGACCAGCGCCACCCTTTATCTGCCCACCTTGAACGCGAACATCATCGACAACGGTGTCGTGAACGGTGACACGGGCTACATTCTGAAGCACGGCGGCATCATGATCGCCGTCAGTCTCGTCCAGGTCTTCTGCAACATCGGCGCCGTCTTCTTCGGCGCCAGGACCGCGGCGGCACTGGGACGGGACGTGCGGTCCGCCGTCTTCGCACGGGTCCAGTCCTTCTCGGCCCGCGAGGTCGGCCAGTTCGGGGCGCCGTCCCTGATCACCCGCACCACCAATGACGTCCAGCAGGTCCAGATGCTGGTCCTGATGGCCTTCACCCTGATGGTGTCCGCGCCCATCATGTGCGTCGGCGGCATCATCATGGCGCTCGGCCAGGACGTGCCGCTGTCCGCGGTGCTGCTCGCCGTCGTCCCCGTCCTCGGCATCGCGGTCTCGCTGATCGTGCGCAGGATGCGGCCGCTGTTCCGCACCATGCAGACCCGGCTCGACACGGTGAACCGGGTGCTGCGCGAGCAGATCACCGGCAACCGCGTGATCCGGGCGTTCGTACGGGACGAGTACGAGCAGGAGCGCTTCAAGGGCGCCAACACCGAGCTCACCGACGTCTCGCTCGCCACCGGCCGCCTGATGGCGCTGATGTTCCCGACCGTCATGACCGTCGTGAACGTCTCGTCGGTGGCCGTCGTCTGGTTCGGTGCGCACCGCATCGACAGCGGCGACATGCAGATCGGCCAGCTCACCGCGTTCCTCGCGTACCTCATGCAGATCGTGATGGCCGTCATGATGGCCACCTTCATGTTCATGATGGTGCCGCGCGCCGAGGTCTGCGCCGAGCGCATCGAGGAGGTCCTGGGCACCGACACCAGCGTGGTGCCGCCCAAGGCCCCGGTCCTGGAACTGCGCCGGCACGGCCATCTGGAGGTGCGGGGCGCCGACTTCAAGTACCCCGGCGCCGAGGCGTCCGTGCTGCGCGGCGTGGACCTCGTGGCCCGGCCCGGCGAGATCACCGCCGTCATCGGTTCGACGGGCAGCGGCAAGTCGACCCTGCTCGGGCTCGTGCCGCGGCTGATGGACGCCACCGACGGCCAGGTGCTCGTCGACGGCGAGGACGTGCGCACCCTCGACCCGGTGCTGCTCGCCAAGACGGTCTCCCTCGTGCCGCAGAAGCCGTACCTGTTCTCGGGCACGGTCGCCACGAACCTGCGGTACGGAAACCCCGACGCGAGCGACGAAGAGCTCTGGCACGCCCTTGAGGTGGCGCAGGCCAAGGACTTCGTCTCCCGGCTGGAGGGCGGCCTCGATGCGCCCGTCGCGCAGGGCGGCACCAATGTGTCCGGCGGCCAGCGCCAGCGTCTCGCGATCGCGCGGACCCTGGTGCAGCGCCCGGAGATCTACCTCTTCGACGATTCCTTCTCGGCGCTCGACTACGCCACGGACGCGGCGCTGCGCTCCGCGCTCGCGCGGGAGACCGCCGAGGCCACGGTCGTGATCGTCGCCCAGCGGGTCTCCACCATCCGGGAAGCCGACCGGATCATCGTCCTCGACGAGGGACGGGTCGTCGGGACCGGCCGCCATCACGAGCTGATGGCCGACAACGAGACGTACCGGGAGATCGTGCTCTCCCAGCTGACGGAGGCTGAGGCGGCATGAGCGGGGCCGGTGGACGCATGATGATGGGCGGCGGCCCGGATCAGCGGTCGATGAACTTCAAGGACTCCGGAAAACGGCTGGTGAAACGGCTCGCTCCGGAGAAGGCCACGCTGAGCGTGATGCTCGCCGCGGTCGTGTGCAGCGTCGGACTGTCGGTGGTCGGGCCGAAGATCCTCGGAAAGGCGACCGACCTGGTCTTCGCCGGGGTGATCGGACGGCAGATCCCGGCCGGCGTCACCAAGGCGCAGGCCCTCGACAACCTGCGGCACAAGGGCCAGGGCGGCCTCGCCGACATGCTCTCGGGGGTCGACTTCACGCCCGGCCACGGCATCGACTTCGGCTCGGTCGCCACCATCCTGATCGCCGCGCTCGCGGTGTACGTGGGCGCGGGCCTGCTCATGCTGGTGGCGACCCGGCTCGCCAACCGGGCCATCAACAAGACGGTGTTCCGGCTGCGCGAGGACATCCAGACCAAGCTGTCGCGGCTGCCGCTTTCGTACTTCGACAAGGCCAAGCGCGGTGAGGTGCTGAGCCGCGCGACCAACGACATCGACAACATCTCGCAGACGATGCAGCAGACGATGGGCCAGCTCATCAACTCGCTCCTGACCATCGTCGGCGTGCTGGTGATGATGTTCTGGATCTCGCCGCTGCTCGCGGTCGTGGCCCTGGTCACGGTGCCGCTCTCGGTGGTCGTGGCCACCCGGGTCGGCAAGCGCTCACAGCCCCAGTTCGTCCAGCAGTGGAAGTCCACGGGCAAGCTGAACGCGCACATCGAGGAGATGTACACCGGGCACGCCCTGGTGAAGGTGTTCGGGCGGCAGAACGAGTCGGCGCAGGCGTTCGCCGAGCAGAACGACGCGCTGTACGAGGCGTCGTTCAAGGCGCAGTTCAACAGCGGCGTCATGCAGCCCCTGATGATGTTCGTGTCCAACCTGAACTACGTCCTGGTGGCGGTCGTCGGCGGGCTGCGGGTCGCGACGGGTTCGCTGTCCATCGGTGACGTGCAGGCGTTCATCCAGTACTCGCGGCAGTTCTCGATGCCGCTCACCCAGGTCGCCTCGATGGCGAACCTGGTGCAGTCCGGTGTCGCCTCCGCCGAGCGGATCTTCGAACTGCTCGACGCCGAGGAGCAGGAGCCGGACACCGCCTCGCCCGAGCGCCCCGAGGTGCTGCGCGGCGCGGTCGCGCTGGAGGGGGTGTCGTTCCGCTACGAGCCGGAGAAGCCGCTCATCGACCATCTGTCGCTGCGGGTGGAACCCGGGCACACCGTCGCCATCGTCGGCCCGACCGGCGCCGGCAAGACGACGCTGGTCAACCTGCTCATGCGGTTCTACGAGGTCACCGGCGGCCGGATCACCCTGGACGGGGTCGACGCGGCGCGGATGACCCGCGAGGAGCTGCGTTCCTCCATCGGCATGGTGCTTCAGGACACCTGGCTCTTCGGCGGCTCGATCGCGGACAACATCGCGTACGGCGCGGCGAAGGAAGTCAGCCGGGAGGAGATCGAGGAGGCGGCGAAGGCGGCGCACGCGGACCGCTTCATCCGGACGCTCCCCGAGGGCTACGACACCGTCATCGACGACGAGGGCACCGGGGTCAGCGCCGGTGAGAAGCAGCTCATCACCATCGCGCGGGCGTTCCTGTCCGACCCGGTGATCCTGGTGCTCGACGAGGCGACGAGTTCGGTCGACACCCGTACCGAGGTGCTGATCCAGAAGGCGATGGCGCGCCTGGCCCACGGGCGTACGTCGTTCGTCATCGCGCACCGCCTCTCCACGATCCGCGACGCGGACGTGATCCTGGTGATGGAGAACGGCTCGATCGTCGAACAGGGCACGCACGACGAGCTGTTGGCGGCCGACGGCGCCTATGCCCGCCTGTACGCGGCCCAGTTCGCGCAGGCGGTCGCCGAAGTCGACTGACCCGCAGGGGGGGGTGGGGCCGGTGCGCGGTGCGCACCGGCCCCTTTTCCCGTTTCAGTCCAGGTAACCCCGCAGCTGTTCCGCGAATGCGTGGTCGCGGAGCTTGTTCAGCGTCTTCGACTCGATCTGGCGGATGCGTTCGCGGGTCACACCGAAGATCCGGCCTATCTCCTCCAGGGTGCGCGGGCGGCCGTCGGCGAGCCCGTACCGCAGCTGGACGACTTTGCGTTCGCGCTCGCCGAGCGTGGACAGGACCGCCTCCAGGTGCTGGCGCAGCAGCAGGAACGCGGCGGATTCGACGGGGGACGCGGCGTCGCCGTCCTCGATGAGGTCGCCGAGCGCGACGTCGTCCTCCTCGCCGACGGGCGCGTGCAGCGACACCGGTTCCTGGGCCAGGCGCAGCACTTCACCGACCCGCTCCGGGGTCAGGTCGAGGTGGGTGGCGACCTCTTCGGCGGTCGGTTCGTAGCCGCGCTCCTGGAGCATGCGGCGCTGGACGCGCACCACACGGTTGATGAGTTCGACGACGTGGACGGGGACGCGGATGGTGCGGGCCTGGTCGGCGAGCGCCCGCGACATGGCCTGGCGGATCCACCAGGTGGCGTACGTCGAGAACTTGTAGCCGCGCGCGTAGTCGAACTTCTCGACGGCCCTGATCAGGCCGAGGTTCCCCTCCTGGACCAGGTCGAGCATGGTGAGCCCGCGCCCCACGTACCGCTTGGCGACGGACACCACCAGACGCAGGTTGGCCTCGATGAGCCGGCGTTTGGCCATCCGGCCCATGACGACCAACTTGTCGAGGTCGAGCGCGAGTTGGGAGTCCAGGTCGGACGCGGTGTTCAGCCGCTCCTCGGCGAACAGGCCCGCTTCGACGCGCCGGGCGAGCTCGACCTCTTCGGCGGCGCTCAGCAGGGGAATGCGGCCGATCTCGCGGAGATACTGGCGGAAGAGGTCGGATGACGGGCCGCCGGTGTCGGTCCGGCTCGGCCGTGGACCGGGGAGCTCGGGAACCTCCCGCTCGGCGGCTTCTCGCCCGGCGTGTTCCTGCTCGGCGGGCTCCTGCTCGGGCGGCCCCTGCTCGGGCGGTCCCTGCTCGGCGTGCTCTTGCTCGCCGGGTTCCTGCTCGGCCGGTTCCTGCTCGGCCGGTTCCTGCCCGGGCGGTTCGGACGCGGGCCCCGCCTGCGGCCCGGATGCCTCCGCCTCCGGGAGGTACGCGGCCCGCGGCTGCGGTGGCGGGGCCGTGACGACGTCGTGGTCGGTCAGGGTCTGGGTCTGCACGGGGGCGACCTCCAGGGTGATCGCTGCCGGATCGGGGGCGTGTGGCAGCGGGACGGGGGCGGCCGGGCCGCATTCCGTCCCGTACACATCGAGCGGATCCGCGGGGGTGAGGTGCCCACCTTCGGGGGTGGGCCGGCCGCGCTCCGAGGACTCAGGCACCGCCATCCAGTGTGGGGTACGACACAGCATCGCCGCGACGGGCGTGCGACGACTTTCTGAATCCGGTGCGTGACGGGACGGTTACCCGGACGGACGGGCCCGGCGGGGCCCGGCGGGTCAGAGCGCCGCCGCGCCCTTGTTGCGCAGGGCCTGCCCGTACTGCTGGAGGACCCACAACTCGTTCTGCACGGCGGCCAGTTGCGCCGGGTCGCCGTGCTGGCCCAGGCGGGCCAGGGTGCCCTGGATGTCCAGGAGGCGGCGGTCCACGGCCCGGCGGCGGACGGCCACCAACTGCTCACCGGCGTAGGCCTCGTCGACGGTACGGGCGTGCACGGCTTCGACGGCGAGCTCGGTGACCAGCGCGCGGACCACGTCGTTGGGCGCGCAGTCCATGACGGCCGGCAGGTAGTCGGAGGGGGCGTCGGTGGCGCCGCCCGCTTCCTGGATGCACTGGCGCACGGCCGCGTAGGGCGGGGCGGTGAACTCGTCGATGCCGTACGCGTCGAACGCCGGGGAGACCAGGTGCGGGTGCTGCAACGCCAGCTTCAACAGCTCCCGCTCGGTGCGGTGGGCGGGGCTGCGCAGGTTCAGGGCGGGACCCGAGGCGAAGGAGGGCCGGGGGGCCTCGCTCTCGTAGGGCCTGCGGCGGTCCTGGGCGGGCGCGGGGCCCTTGCCGCCGCGGTCGCGGGCCCAGCGGGCGAGCTGGGCGACACGCTTGACGACGAACTGGGTGTCCAAAATGCCGAGGATGCCCGCGAGTTGGACGGCCACCTCGTGCTGGGACGCCACGTTCTTGATGCGGGCGACGATGGGGGCCGCCTCGTCGAGGGCGGCGGCCCGGCCCGCCGGGGTCTCCAGGTCGTAGCGCGCGACGATCTGACGGATCGCGAACTCGAAGAGCGGGGTGCGTGGTTGGACCAGGTCGGCGACCGCCTCGTCACCCTTGGCCAGGCGCAGGTCGCACGGGTCCATGTTGTCGGGCGCGATGGCGATGTAGGTCTCGGCGGCGAACTTCTGGTCGTCCTCGAAGGCCCGCAGGGCGGCCTTCTGCCCTGCCGCGTCGCCGTCGAAGGTGAAGATGACACGGGCCGAGCCGTTGTCCATCAGGAGACGGCGCAGGATCTTGATGTGGTCGCCGCCGAACGCGGTGCCGCACGTCGCGATCGCGGTGGTGACACCGGCGAGATGGCAGGCCATGACGTCGGTGTAGCCCTCGACGACCACCGCACGGCTGGACTTGGCGATGTCCTTCTTGGCCAGGTCGATGCCGTACAGGACCTGCGACTTCTTGTAGATCGGGGTCTCGGGCGTGTTCAGGTACTTCGGGCCGTTGTCGTCGTCGCGCAGCTTGCGCGCGCCGAAGCCGACGACCTCACCCGACACGTCGCGGATCGGCCACATCAGGCGCCCGCGGAAACGGTCGATGGGGTTGCGCCGGCTCTCCTGGGCCAGGCCCGACGTCAAAAGCTCCTTGTCGCTGAAGCCCTTGCCGCGCAGGAAGCGGGTCAGATGGTCCCAGCCGGCCGGGCTGTAGCCCACACCGAAGTGCGCGGCCGCCGCCTGGTCGAAGCCGCGCTCGGCCAAGAACGCGCGGCCGATCTCGGCTTCCGGGCCGGCCAGCTGCTCGCTGTAGAACTGCGCGGCCGCCCTGTGCGCCTCGACCAGACGGATGCGCTCACCGCGCTGGTGCGAGGGGTTGTAGCCGCCCTCCTCGTAGCGCAGCGTGATGCCCGCGGTGGCGGCCAGCCGCTCGACCGCCTCGGAGAACGACAGATGGTCGATCTTGCGGACGAAGGCGATCGTGTCGCCGCCTTCCTGGCAGCCGAAGCAGTGGAAGAGACCCTTGCTCGGGCTGACCTGGAAGGACGGGGACTTCTCGTCGTGAAAGGGGCACAGGCCCTTGAGGTTGCCGCCGCCCGCGTTGCGCAGCTGAAGGTACTCGGACACGACGGCGTCGATCGGGACCGCGTCCCTGACCGCCTTCACGTCGTCATCGTTGATCCTGCCTGCCACGCGTGAAGTCTACGGGGGCGCCACGACACTCAGGGTGCGAGGGAGCCGAGCGCGACGGACGGATCGGCCAGCGCCTCGGTGTCCACCGGGGCCCCGCCCCGGATCAGGGCCTGGATGGGCTCTGTGACATCCCACACGTTGACGTTCATCCCGGCCAGGACGCGGCGCTCCTTGAGCCAGAACGCGATGAACTCGCGCTTGCCCGTGTCGCCGCGGATCACCACCTGGTCGTAGGAGCCCGGCGGCGCCCAGCCCGAGTATTCGAGACCCACGTCGTACTGGTCGGAGAAGAAGTACGGGACACGGTCGTACGACACGTCCTGGTCCAGCATGGCGCGGGCGGCGGCCGGTCCCCCGTTGAGCGCGTTGGCCCAGTGCTCGACGCGCAGCCGGGTGTCGAGCAGCGGATGGTGGACCGCGGCCACGTCGCCCGCCGCGAAGATGTCGGGGTCCGACGTACGCAGCGAGGCGTCCACGGCGATGCCTCCGCCGTGCAGGCGGTCGACCAGGGCCAGCCCGGCCGTCTCGGCGAGCGAGGTGCGCGGGGCGGCGCCGATCGCGGCGAGCACGTCGTGCGCAAGGTGCTCCTCGCCGTCGTCGGTGCGGGCGGCAAGGACCATGCCGTCCTGGCCGACGATCTCGGTGAGCCGGGCCCCGAAGTGGAAACGGACACCGTGCTCGGCGTGCAGGTCGGCGAAGAGCTGGCCGAGCTCGGGCCCGACCACGTTGTGCAGCGGCGTGGGCGCCGGCTCGACGACGGTGACCTCGGCGCCGTAACTCCTGGCGGCCGCGGCGACCTCCAGGCCGATCCACCCGGCACCCGAGATGACGAGGTGACCGTTGTCGCGGCCGAGCGCTTTGAGTACGTGCTTCAGCCGCTCGGAGTGGGCCAGGCGCCGCAGGTGGTGGACGCCCGCCAGATCGGTGCCGGGAATGTCCAGGCGGCGCGGCTCCGCGCCGGTGGCGAGCAGCAGCCGGTCGTACTGGATGAGGGCGCCGTCGCCGAGCCGGACCGTCTTGGCCTCGCGGTCGATGGCCGTGACGGGCTGGCCGAGATGGAGCTCGATGTCGCGCTGCGCGTACCAGGCGGGCTCGTGCACGAAGACGCTGTCGCGCTCCTCCTTGCCGGCCAGGAACCCCTTGGACAAGGGCGGCCGTTCATAGGGGTGCTCCCGCTCGTCGCCGATGAGGATCACCCGCCCGTTGAAACCCTCCGACCGCAGGGTCTCGGCGGCTTTCGCCCCTGCGAGACCGCCTCCCACAATGACGAATGTCCGATCTGCGTCGACCACTTGATGCCTCCTCGGTGCTTGCTGCGCGGCGCCGCCATCTGCGAGCGTCCCGCACGGAGCGTGATGGGGGAAGAGGGCTTGCTCCGCCTGGACGCCGGGTCGGCCTGGATTACCGGTGGTGAACGGTGAGTCTGGAGTGAAGCGAGCGTGCCGCCGCGTCGGTGAGCGAGGAGATCTGGTCGACGATCACACGCTTCCGCGCGCGGTCGTCGCCGGCCTCCTCGTACAGTGCGCGGAACTGCGGGTCGAGCCCTTCACCAGGGGCACGGGCGGTCAGCGCGTCGGCGAGCTCGGCCAGCACGACGCGCTGGTCGGCACGGAGCCGTTCCTGCTCGTCGCGCTGCATGACGTAACGGTCGGCCACCGCCTTCAGCACGGCGCATTCATTGCGGGCGGCACGCGGCACGACCAGTTCCGCGCCGTACCGGGTGAGGTGCCCGGTGCCGAAGGCGGCGCGGGTGGCGCTCTCGGCGGCCAGGCAGAACCGGCCGATGAGCTGGCTCGTGGCGTCTTTCAGGCGGGCCTGGGAGACCGCCGAGCCGTCGTAGACGTGCGGCCACCACTCCTGCGCCATGAGCCGCGCCAGGGCGTCGGCCAGCTCCTGCGGGTCGGTGTCCTCGGGCACGTACCGGCCGATGGCGACGCGCCAGATGTCGCTCCGCTCGGTGGCGGACAGCAGCGCGCCGGGGTCGATGTGACCGGCGTGCAGACCGTCCTCGAAGTCGTGCACCGAGTACGCCACGTCGTCGGACCAGTCCATGACCTGGGCCTCGAAACACTTGCGGTAGGGCGCGGCGCCCTGTCTGACCCAGGCGAAGACCGGCAGGTCGTCCTCGTAGACACCGAACTTCACCGACGCCGGGTCGCTGGGGTGGCCGCCGCGCGCCCAGGGGTACTTGGTGGCGGCGTCCAGGGCGGCACGGGTCAGGTTGAGCCCGACGCTGACGGGCTCCCCCGTCACCGTCGAACGCACGAAACGCTTCGGTTCGAGACGGGTGAGCAGCCGCAGCGACTGGGCGTTGCCCTCGAAGCCGCCGATGTCCTTGGCGAACTCGTTGAGCGCCTGCTCGCCGTTGTGCCCGAACGGCGGGTGCCCCATGTCGTGGGCGAGGCAGGCGGCTTCGACGAGGTCCGGGTCGCAGCCGAGCGCGGCGCCCAGCTCGCGGCCCACCTGCGCGCACTCCAGGGAGTGCGTCAGCCGGGTCCGCGGGCTCGCGTCCCACGCCTGCACCGCGCTGTCCCCCGCTCGCGCGGAGCCGAGGACGCGGGGGAGCGAGCCGGGCGTGACGACCTGCGTCTTGCCGGACAGACGGCGCAGCGCCCCCGAGTGCAGCACGCGTGCGCGGTCACGCTGGAAGGCGGTGCGGCCGGGCCGCTTGTCGGGCTCGGCGGCCCAGCGTTCTGTGTCGGCCTCGGCGTAGAACTCCATGCCCCGACAGTAAACGCCAGACAGGGACAAGTGGGCTCAAGGGGGCGTCGAGGCTCGCCCTTGACCGCTCAGACCGCGACGCGTGCCGGGACGCCTGCCGCGACCGGGCACGGGCCGCCGACGGCCGGCGTCCGCGCCAACGCCTGTGCGTAGCGGTGCAGTACGAGCCTGGCCATCGCCGGATGCGCCCCCATGGGCGCGGCCGCGAGCCACGGCGCCTGTGCCGCGCTCTGCGCCGCGAAACGTCCCGGAGCGGTGAAATACGAGGCGATCGCGACCCGGTGCCTGCCGCGCGCGGCGAGTGCGCGCAGCGCCTCGGGCACGCTGGGCGAGGCGGCCGATGCGTATGCGGCCAGCACCGGCACGCCGAGGCGTTCGCCGAGCAGCCGCGCCGTGCGGCGCGTGTCGAGAGCCGATGCGGGGTCGCGGGACCCGGCGGCGGCCAGCACGACCGCGCTCTGCCGCGCGGCATGCGGGTCGAGCCGCCAGCCCGCCTCGACGAGCCGCCCGTGCAGCGCCTCGACCAGCAGCGGATGCGGGCCGAGCGGCGCCGCGACACGGGCACGCACCTGGCCGCCCGCGGCGGCCAGGGCCTGCGGAATGTCGTACGTGACGTGGTGGCCGCGCCCCAGCAGCAGCGGCACGAGGACGGCATCGCCCCGCAGTTCGGCCAGCGTGTCGGGCAGCAGCGGCCGGTCTATCTCGATGTGCCCGAGCCGGACATCGAGATCCGGCCGCACCGCGCGGACCCGGTCCACAAGCGCGCCGACCGTCCGCAGCGCACCGGGGTCCCGGCTGCCGTGCGCGACGGCGACGAGGACGGGCCGTCCCCCCACCGTGTCTGTCGAATGCTGCCGCTGCTCCGCCATCCCCCGATCGTGCCGCCCCCACATTGCGGGACCGTTGCGCCCCGGTCACGAGCAACATCACGTGCGTGCCCAAGCCACCACGAACAAGAAAGGGCCCCCGCCCAGCCATCCAGGGGCGCGAGGAACTGCGCGAGAAGCGACCACAACCGCCGGACGAAAGCGGGTGAGGGGCGCGAGGAACTGCGCGAAAAGCGACCACAACCGCCAGCCGAAAGCGGATCAGGGGCGCGAGGAACTGCGCAAAAAACGACCACAACCGCCGGCCGAAAGCGGGTGAGGGGCGCGGGGAACTGCGCGAGCGACCCCGCACGATCAGTGGCCGAAATCGGGGCCAAGGACGCGAGGGATACCCAAGCGGAGCGACCCCGCCGCACGCAATGTCACAAAGCTGTACGCACCCGGCGTACGGCGAACCACGACCGTGCCCCGCCGCGTCCATCCCGCCGTACACCGAAACCGAAGGCGATCCGATCAGCAGGGGGACCCCGTGCCGCGCATCCGATGGAAGCGACCGCGCCTGCCGCGCACCCGCGCGGGACGGCGGCGCCTGGTGCGGGGCGTGGTCGCCGGGTGCGTGCTGGCGCTCGCGCCCGCCACCTGGCTGTACACGAGCACCGGCAACCGCATCGGCACGGTCGCCGACGCCCCGTCGTCCGGGGTGGCCGTGGTGTTCGGAGCCGGCCTGTGGAACGGCGAGCCCTCGCCCTATCTCGCCGGCCGACTCGACGCGGCCGTGCGGCTCTACCGGGCGGGCAAGGTGAAGGCGGTCCTGGTGACCGGGGACAACAGCCGCACCGACTACGACGAGCCCGACGCGATGCGCGGCTACCTCGTGCGCCACGGCGTGCCGGATACGAGCGTGGTCAGCGATTTCGCGGGGTTCGACACCTGGGATTCCTGCGTGCGGGCCAAGAAGGTGTTCGGGGTGGACCGGGCCGTCCTGGTCAGCCAGGGCTTCCACATCCGGCGCGCGGTGGCGCTGTGCGAAGCCGCGGGCGTGCGCTCCTACGGGGTCGGTGTGGACGCCACGCACAACGTGACCTGGTACTACGGCGGCGCCCGCGAGGTGTTCGCCGCGGGGAAGGCTCTGCTGGACGTGGTGTTCAAGCCCGACCCCACCTTCCTCGGCCCCAAAGAACCCGGGGTGGCCAGGGCCCTGGCGGACTGAGACGGCACATGGCGGCCCCGGGGCGGCAAGGGCCCTGCCGGGCCGAGGCGGCACATGGCGGCCCCGGGGTGGCAAGGGCCCTGCCGGGCCGAGGCGGCGCATGGGCGGCCCGTCCTCACCGTGCGGCTCCGGCCGCGATGAGGGCATGGCACCGGGCACGTAACCGCCGGGCGGAGGCGGGCGTAACACGCGCACCGCAGCCTGGGCGCATGCTCACCGACTCCCCCGCGCCCTCCCCCGTGACCGCCACCCACTGCCCGTACTGCTCACTCCAGTGCGGCATGGGCCTGCGGACGGCGAGCGGTGCGCAGGGCGGTCTCGAAGTGGTTCCGCGCGACTTCCCGGTGAACCGGGGCGCGCTGTGCGGCAAGGGGAGTTCCGCGCCCGCGCTGCTCTCGCGGGGCCTGCGCCTGACCGAGCCGCTGATCCGCCGCGCCTCCGGCAGACTGGAGCCGGCCGGCTGGCAGGAAGCACTCGCGCTGATCGCCGGGCGGCTCGGCTCGGTCCGCGAGGAGCGCGGCGCGGACGCGGTCGGGGTGTTCGGCGGCGGCGGTCTGACCAATGAGAAGGCGTACGCGCTCGGAAAGTTCGCCCGGGTGGTGCTCGGGACCTCGCAGATCGACTACAACGGGCGGTTCTGCATGTCGTCGGCGGCCGCCGCGCACCAGAGGGCGTTCGGGCTCGACCGGGGTCTGCCGTTCCCGCTGGAGGACGTGGCGCGGACCGGCTGTGTGATCCTGGCGGGCTCGAACCTGGCCGAGACCATGCCGCCCGCGGTGCGCCACCTGAGGGAACTGCGCGAGAACGGCGGCACGTTGATCGTAATCGACCCGCGCAGGACGCGGACGGCCGAGCAGGCCGATCTGCATCTGGCACCCCGCCCGGGCACCGATCTCGCCCTCGCGCTCGGCCTGCTGCACCTGGTGGTGGCCCAGGGCCGCGCCGACGAGGCGTTCATCGCCGAGCGCACCACGGGCTGGGAGGCGGCGCGCACCGCGGTGATGGCGCACTGGCCGGAGCTCGTGGAGAAGATCACCGGGGTGCCGGTGCCCCAACTACGGGCTGCCGTCGACCTGTTCTGCGACGCGCCGGACGGCATGGTGCTGACCGCGCGCGGCGCCGAGCAGCACGCCACGGGCACCGACACGGTGGGCGCGTGGATCAACTTCTGTCTCGCGACCGGCCGGGCGGGACGCCCGCTGTCCGGGTACGGCTGCCTCACCGGCCAGGGCAACGGCCAGGGCGGCCGTGAACACGGCCAGAAGGCCGACCAGTTGCCCGGCTACCGCAAGCTGACCGACCCCGCGGCGCGCGCCCATGTGGCCGGAGTGTGGGGCGTGGAAGCGGACGCGCTCCCGGGCCCCGGGCGCAGCGCGTACGAACTCCTCGACGCGCTCGGCGGCGAGGTGCGGGCGCTGCTCGTGATGGGTTCGAACCCGGTCGTCTCGGCGCCGCGCGCGGCCCATGTCGAGTCCAGGCTCCGCTCGTTGGACTTCCTCGCCGTCGCGGACGTGGTCCTCTCGGAGACCGCCGAGCTCGCGGACGTGGTGCTGCCGGTGACCCAGTGGGCGGAGGAGACCGGCACGATGACCAACCTGGAGGGCCGGGTGCTGCTGCGGCGCGCCGCGCTCGCCCCGCCGGACGGCGTACGCAGCGACCTGTCCGTCCTCAACTCCCTTGCTGAGCTCATGAGTTGCCCGCGTACGGCCGAGGGGTTCCCGGCGGACCCCGAGGAGGTGTTCGCGGAGCTGCGCCTGGCGTCGGCGGGCGGGCCCGCAGATTATCGCGGCATCAGCTACGACCGGATCGAGGCCGAGGACGGCGTGTTCTGGCCCTGCCCCGACGAGGGCCATCCGGGCACGCCCCGGCTGTTCCTCGACCGGTTCGCGACGGCGGACGGCCGGGCCCGCTTCGTGGAGGTCACCCATCGCGGCCCCGACGAGGAGACCGACGCGGAGTATCCGGTGGTGCTCACCACGGGCCGGGTGCTCGCGCAGTACCAGTCGGGCGCGCAGACCCGGCGGGTCCCCGAACTCAACGCGGCGGCCCCCGGCGCCTTCGTCGAGATGCACCCCCTGCTGGCCGGCCGGATCGGCGTGGCGGACGGCGACGCGGTGACGGTGACATCGCGGCGCGGCCACGCCACGGCCCCGGCCCGCGTCACCGCGGCGATCCGCTCGGACACGGTGTTCATGCCGTTCCACTGGGCGGGCGAGGGCCGGGCCAACAACCTCACGAACCCGGCGCTCGACCCGGTGTCGAAGATGCCCGAGTTCAAGGCGTGCGCGGTACGGGTGGAGCGGGCCGGAGCGGCCGGCTGAGCCAGTCGCCGCCCGGGATCGGGGTGCCGCACGCGAGGAGTTCACGGGCGAGGCGGGGTGCGGCGAGGTAGACCCAGGACCGTACGCGTCGCCCGTCCACGGCCACCTCGCACGCCACCCGGTCGTAGAGATTGCGGGGATGCCCGGGACCGTAGTACTCCTCCAACTCGTCGAGCTCGGCCCGCAGTTCGAGGTGCCGGGCCGGGCCGGTCTCGATGAGGGCGCCGGTGACGGTGCCGACGCCGGCCAGGGCGTAGGGGTATCCGGGGCCGTCGTACAGGACGGCCCCGGACAGCAGCGCGGGGCGCTCGGACACCGTACGGCCGTGCAGGAAACGCCGGTGGTGGCGCTGCCCGGGGCGCAGTGTGCCGTACACGAAGAAGGGGAGCGGCGGCTCGTCGGCGGGGGTCATCGGGCGGCCGTCCGGGAAGTGATCCACGCCAGGTATGCCGGGCTTCCGGCCACCACGGGGGTCGCGATGATCTCGGGCGTCTCGTAGTCGTGGGCGGCCAGGAGGTGACGTTCGAGCGCTGGGTAGCGGGCGGCCGTGGTCTTGAAGAGCACCTGCCACTCCCGCGCCGTCTCGATGGCGCCCGCCCAGTGGTAGACGGAGGTGACGGGTCCCGCGATCTGCGCGCAGGCGGCGAGGCGCGCCTCCACCGCACCACGGGCGAGCGCCGCCGCCTTGTCCTCGCTGTCGGTCGTGGTCTGCACGGTCAGCGTCATGTCGGGCGTCGTCACGGCTTCCTCCCTCGGTTGAGCGGCGACACGCCACCGGCCGCACCGCGAGAGCCGCCGAACCGTACCGCGCCGCACAGATGCTCCCACGGCGCGGCGCGGCGCGACGCGGCCCGGGCGGGGAGCCGGGGCCGGGATCCCGGGGAGCCGGGGGCGGGGGGCCGGGGAGCCGGGGGCGGGGGGCCGGGGGCGGGGGGCCGGGGGCGGGGGGCCGGGGGCGGGGGGCCGGGGGCGGGGGGCCGGGGCGGGGGGCCCGGGGAGCGGCGCGGGGCCGCGGACCCCGGTTCGGGAGCTGCTGCCCCCGAGCCGTCAGCACGGGCCGGGGGAAACCAGACCTTGCCGGCCCCGCCCCCGCCCCTGCCCGCACGCCACACGCGCCACACGCGTCACGCACGTCATGCATGTCATGCACGTCATGCACGTCATGCACGTCACTCAACTCGCGTACGGGCGTGTCCTCTTGGCGTCCCGGAGGGCCAGCGCCCACCACGCCACCTGGTCGAGCATCTTCTTCACGGCCGCGTCGGCCTGCAAGGGCTCGCGGTGCTCGCCGTCCTCGTCGAAGAGGCCCTGCGCCTGGTGGAAACTGACCGTGTCCCGCACCGTCACCGCGTGCAGCTCGGCGAAGACCTGCCGCAGCTGTTCGACGGCGCGCAGGCCGCCGGAGATCCCGCCGTAGGAGACGAAGCCGACGGGCTTGGCCTGCCACTGCGCGAAGTGCCAGTCGATCACGTTCTTCAGCGAGGCGGGGAAGGAGTGGTTGTATTCGGGGGTGATGACGACGAACGCGTCCGCGTCCGCCAACTTCGGTGTGATCAGGGCGAGTTGCGCGGCGACGGCGGGCGACGGATCACGCGAGAGAGTGGTCGGCAGCTCCACGTCGGCAAGATCGACCACGTCGATGTCCAGACCCTGGTGTTCGCGGGCCCGGGCAAGGAACCAGTCGGCGACGACCGGCGCGAACCGGCCCTCGCGGTTGGAGGCGACGACCACGGTGAGCTTGAGAGCAGCCTGTCCGGCTGTGGTGATGTCCATGCCGAGAAGGATTCAACCTCAAGTTCGCTTGAGGTCAAGCCCGGTCGTGGGCGAACTATCTTGTGGCCCATGACACTTCCGTACGTCGAGATCGACGGCCGCCCCGCCGATGCCGAGACCCTGCTCGTCCCGGCCCTGACCGGCGGCTACGGCCACTTCACCGCGATGCAGGTGCGCGACGGACGGGTCCGTGGGCTGGCCCATCACCTGACCCGGCTCGACCGGGCCACCCGCGAGCTGTTCGGACCCGGCATGGACGGCGGCCGGATCCGCTCGCTGGTCGCGCAGGCCCTCGACGGCGCCGGCACGTCCGACGCGGCCGTACGCGTCTACGTGTACGGGCCTGCCGACGCTCCCACCCCCATGGTCGTCGTGAACGAGCCCGTCGACATGCCGTCCGACGCACAGTCCCTGCTCTCCGTGCCGTACGAGCGGCCGGTCGCCCACCTCAAACACCTCGGCGGCTTCGCACAGGCCTACTACGGCCGGCTCGCACGCCGCCAGGGCTTCACCGAGGCCCTGCTGACCGGCCCCGGCGGCGTCGTCGCGGAGGGCGCCATCACCAACATCGCGTTCTGGGACGGCACATCGGTGGTCTGGCCCGACCGGCCCGCGCTGCTCGGCGTCACCAAGGCGGTGCTCGAACCAAGGCTCGCCGCCTACCACCTGAAGTCGGTGCACCGCCAGGTCACCCTGGCCGGGCTCGACGCGTACAGCGCGGCGTTCGTCACCAATGCGCGCGGCATCGCCCCGGTGGGCCGGATCGACGAGCGGGAGTTCGCGGTCGACGCGGAGCTGATGAAAGTGGTGTGGCGGGCGTTCGAGGAGTCACCCTGGGATGTGATTCACCCGCAGTGACGGGCCACCCGTACGGCCCGCCCCACGTCACCCTTTCGC
Source organism: Streptomyces sp. NPDC048416 (assembly GCF_043200435.1). NCBI lineage: Bacteria > Bacillati > Actinomycetota > Actinomycetes > Kitasatosporales > Streptomycetaceae > Streptomyces > Streptomyces sp. NPDC048416. Next base: position 25,349 of record NZ_JBICXU010000018.1, on the reverse strand, counting down.
CCCCCGCCGAGGGGCGGCGCGCCCGGTGCGCCTCTTAGGTCGAAGGCAGAAGCTCCTGCCACGCCCACGGAGGACCCATGCGTACTGCCCGACTCCTGACGAGCGCCCTGCTGGCCGGCGGCGCCGTGCTGGGCCCGGCGGGTTCGCTCGCGTACGCCGACGTCCAGCCCGGCGGTTCCCTCGAACTGTGGCCGACGAGTGCGCCGCCCGGCGCCACGGTGACCGCCAACACCACCGCCTGCGGGCCGGCAGGGCACGGCACGGGTGACGCGAACGCGGTGGGCGCGGGCGACTTCCCGATGACGGCCTCCCCGCCCAAGGACGCACTGGCCGGGCAGTTCGAGGTCGCCCCGCACGCCAGACCCGGCTCGTTCCGCATCGGTGTGAGGTGCGAGAACGGCAAGGTTGTCGAGGCCCGGCTGACGGTCACCGGCGCCGGTGAGGGTGCCGGCGCCGCCGGCACCGAGCGTGGCATCGGCACACCCTGGGACCGCAAGGACCAGCAGGGCCACGACAAGCCCTGGAACCCGAACGACCAGCAGAACCAGCAGAACCAGCAGGACCACGGCAAGACGTGGGACCCGAACCCGAAGGGCCAGCACGGCCGTGACAAGCCGTGGGACCCGAAGGACCAGCACGGGCGTGACAAACCGTGGGACGTGAAGGACGGGCAGGGCCACGACAAGCCCTGGGAGGGCAACGACCCGCACGGTCACGTCAAGACCGGTGCCGGCGGCAGCATCCGCCCCGACACCACCGAGATCGCGGTGGGCGCGGCGGTACTGGCCGCGGCCGCCGTGGGCGGCACCTGGCTGCTGCGTCGCCGGGCGAGCGGCACGCAGGGCCGGGGCTGACCGCCCTTGTCGGCGGGGGCCGCGCGGCGCAACGCGGGCTGGCTGATGGTGATCGCCGCGTTCGTCGGGCTCTGGTTGATCGAGCGGGGCCTGGAGACCGTGGAGCCTCCCCAGCCGTCGGCGGCCGAGGCCTTCGCTTCGGGTCCGGCGGGGACGGCGGGGCGCGGCGGTATCGCGGCCGACTCCCCGTCCGGCTCCGCGGACCGGCCCGCGACGGAACTCCCGCCCCCCGACGGCCTGCCCGCCTCCGAACCCGTACGGATCAAGATCCCCACGATCGGCGTGGACGCGCCCGTGATGCGGCTCGGCCTTGGCCCCGACCGGAGCCTCGACGTGCCGCCGCCCGGCGAAACGGACAGAGCGGGCTGGTACAAGGACGGCACCGCGCCGGGCGCCCGGGGCACCTCCGTGATGGCGGGACACGTCGACGACGCGCACGGCCCCGCCGTCTTCTACGCACTCGGCGCGCTGAAGAAGGGAAACCGGGTCGAGGTCACCCGCAGGGACGGACTGACCGCGGTGTTCGACGTCGACGCCGTCGAGGTGTACGAGAACGACGCGTTCCCCGACACCAAGGTGTACGGGGCGGCCACGCGCCCCGAACTCCGCCTGATCACCTGCGGCGGCGGCTTCACAAAGAAAACCGGCTACCGAGGCAACGTGGTCGCCTTCGCCCATCTGACGGGGGTCGTGCGGGGGGCCGCGGGGGCGGGTTCCGGTTCGGGTTCGGCGGATTCGGTTGCGGCGGGCTCGGGTGTGGGTGCGGGTTCGGGTGCGGCGGGGGCGGCGGGCGTGGGTGCGGGTTCGACGGGCGTGCGTGCGGGTTCGACGGGGGCGGGTGCGGGTTCGACGGGGGCGGGTGCAGCGGGTGCGGAGGCGGCCCCGGCGCGTGCGGGTGCGGGTGCGGCGGAGGCGGGTGCGGCCGGGGCGACGGCGGGGGCGGGCACGGGGGCGGGTGAGCCCGGTTGAACACGGCCGTGGTCAATGACCGCCCGCCCGCCCGATGTCAGCTGCCTGCCCGGTCCAGGTAGCGCAGAACCGCCAGCACCCGTCGGTGGCCCGCTTCCGATGGGGGCAGGTCCAGCTTGGTGAAGATGTTCGCGATGTGTTTCTCCACCGCCCGCTCCGACACCCCGAACGAGTCGGCGATGGCATGGTTGGTGCGGCCCTCCGCCATCAGACCCAGCACCTCCCGCTCGCGCGGCGTGAGGGCGTCCAGCGCCGCGGCCCGTCGGCTCGCGCCGAACAGTTGGGCCACCACCTCCGGGTCCAGCGCGGTGCCGCCCGCAGCCACCCGTTCGAGTGCGTTCACGAACTCGCCGATGTCCACGACCCGTTCCTTGAGCAGATAGCCCACCCCCGCCCCGCCGTCGCCGATGAGCTGCGCCGCGTACTTGGTCTCCACGTACTGCGAGAAGATCAGCACCCCGGTGCCCGGTGCCGTGCGGCGGATCTCCACGGCCGCGCGCAGACCGTCGTCGGTCTGGGTCGGCGGCAGTCTGATGTCCACCACTGCCGCGTCGGGCCGGTGTTCGGCGACCGCGGCGAGCAGCGCCTGCGCGTCCGCCACCGCGGCCACCACCTCCACACCGCGCATCTCCAGGAGCTGGACGAGTCCGTCGCGCAGGATCGAGGAGTCCTCGGCGATGACGACGCGCATACGGTGACCCATTCGTTGTCGGTACCAGCCCCGATGTCGGCGCGGCGCCGACGGCCGGCTGCCGACTGCCCGACCGGGCTGGTGCTTGCTGGTGCTGGTGCTGGTGCTGGTGACGTTACTGGTCGGGCTCCGCTTATCTGAAGGGCAGCACCACGCTCACCACCGTAGGCCCCCCGGCCGGGCTGTTGCAGGTCAGTGAGCCGTCGACGGTACGCACCCGGGCCCGCAGGCCGGCCAGTCCGCTGCCCGCGCCCACCACCGCTCCCCCTCGCCCGTCGTCCTCGACGACGAGCAGCAGGATCCGTGCCGCGCCGGTCACGGTGACCTTCACCTGTGAAGCCCCGCTGTGCTTGGCCGCGTTGGCGAGCAGTTCGGCCGTGCAGAAGTACGCGATGGACTCGATCGCGGGGCTCGGTCTTCCCTCGATGCCGCACCACACCCGCACGGGCAGTGCGCTGTCCGCCGCGAGGGTCGCCAGCGCGGTGTCCAGACCTTGGTCGAGCACGGGCGGATGGATGCCTTTGACGAGATGACGCAGGTCGGCGACGGCCTGCTTGGCATTGCTCTGGGCGGTCTCGACAACGCTCAGGATGCGGTCCTGGTCGGCGCCGCCCGCCACCAGTTCACGAATCATCGTGAGGTGCATGCCCAGGCCCACCATGCGGGCCTGGGTGCCGTCGTGCAGGTCGCGTTCGATGCGGCGCAAGGTTGCCGCCGCGTCGTCGACGGCCTGCGCCCGGGTCTCCTCCAGGGTCCGGATCCGCTGGTCCGCCCGGTCGGGCCCCAGCAACGCCGTGAGCAGCATCCGGTGCGGGGTGAGCGCATGACGGTCGAGCCACGGCGCCACGTACAGGAGGAGCAGACCGAGGGCGAAGGGCGCCAGCCACCGCGGCCAGCTGTCGAACTCCACTCCCCCCACCTCCATTCCCACCCGCCGCATGGAACCGTCGGGCTCACTGATCGTGAAGTAGTTCCAGCGCTTGAGTACCGGATACAGGCTCAGCAGCACGCCGTTCACGAAACCGATGTAGACCGCTAGCAGGGGCAGCAGCGCCGTCAGCGGTGCGGTCAGGGCGCAGCACACCGCCCGCCATCCGGCCCTGCCTCCCAGCACGGAGCGCCGCCAGTCGAACGCTCCCCCGGCCTCCGCGCGCGGCGGCGGTTCGATCTCCAGCCCCAACAGGCGCAAAGCCAGGCCGCCTTGGAGGCCGCCGAGCGCCAGCGCCCCGCGGACACCGGCGGCCAGGAGCCAGAGCCCCGGCGCCGTCCACGACAGCGCCGCGCCGGCCAGCAGCACCCCGGCGACCGCGACAAGGCCCACGAGGCCCAGGGGCAGCGCGAGCAGCGAGTAGAGCGCGGCTCGTATCACCGGGCCCAGCCGGTCCCGCCGGTAGGGGAACGCGAACTCCACGGAACGCGCCAGGCGCAGACGGTGCATGGGAACAACCTAGGCCCGCCGGTCAGAGCTGGTGGATCACGGGTATGGACAGGAGCGCGCAGACCAGGGCCAGCGACAGGGCGATCCCGACGGACTTCAGGAGCCCGGTGCGATCCGCGCCGAGGAAGCCCCTGACCAGGCGGGCCTGGATCAGCGTGAAGCCTCGGATCACCCAGGGCGTGACGAGCAGGAACGGCACCCCGCCGCCGATGCCGTGCACCGCCCACGCGCCGGCCATCGTGGGGCCGCCCCACGCCTGGCTCGGGTCGCCACCCGGGCGCAGCGGGTAGCCCAGGTTCATGACGACGACCGTCCAGAAGTAGCCGGAGACGGTGAGCGCTATCAGGTTGAGCGGCACGCTGACGATGGCATGGGCCAGGGCGAGCAACCCGGTGCGAACGGTGCGGCCGGGGGCGGCCACCTCCACGCCGAGCAGTCTGCGGGCGAGCCCGCGCTGGATCCGGCCGGCCGGACCACCGACGAGGGCTATGGGGAGGCACAGGATGCCGACCGGCAGGGCGAGCAGCAGATGGGCGAATCGCAGCCATGTCCCGGCCCGGAACGGTTCCCGCAGGACACCCCTCCAGTCGGGGCCGCGCGCCTCGCGGTGCCGGACGTGCTGGTCCGGCCCCGGCGCGTCGGCAGCCGTGCCGGCCATGCCTACAGCGGGCCGGTCGGCACCCGAGCCCGGGGCGGCCAGACTCAGGGCAGGGCGGCCGGCGCCCGAGCCCAGGGCCGGCGCGCCCACAGCAGAGCGGATCGTGCCTGGCCGCGGGCCGGCCACGCCCGTGACCGGGAGGGCCGTGCCCGTGACCGGGAGGGCCGAGCCCGTGACCGGGAGGGCCGAGCCCGTGACCGGGAGGGCCGAGCCCTTCGGGCGGGCCGCTCCCTTCGGACGGGCCGGTGTGGGTGCGGAATGCCGCTGCGCGAGGTCCATGCGTCAAGGCTCCCGCCCCCGGCCAGCTCTTTCGATCGTGCCAGTACGGATCTTCATGGTTCGGTTTACCCCACCCCCCGGCCCCTCCCCGAGTCCCCCAGTCGCCCGGCGGCCCCTCCCCCGGGTGTCCCGGTCACCCTGCGGCCCTCCCCGGATGCCCGGTCGCCCGGCGGCCCTCCCCGGGTGCCCGGTCACCCGGCGGCCCTCCCCCGGTGCCCGGTCACCCGGCGGCCCTCCCCCGGCACCCCACCCCTCACATCCCGCCCGCCGCCCCGCTGAGCTCAAGGTTCCCGCGTGGTAATCGCGGGGATGCGGCCGGGAAACAGCCGCCGCGCACGCTGGGCACATGAGTACGGACATCGTGGTGATCGGCGGCGGCACAGCGGGTGCCCGCCTGGCCCGGCATGTCCCGGTGACCGTCATCGGCGAGGAGGCCCACGCTCCGTACAACCGGGTGCTCCTCGCGGAGGTGCTGGCCGGGCGGTACGGGCCCGAGGTGATCAAGCTGCCCCCCGTGCCGGTGCGGCGGGGCGTGCGCGCGGTGCGGATCGACCGCGCGGCGCGTGCGGTGCACTGCGACGACGGCACCGTCGTCCCGTACGGGCGCCTCGTCCTCGCGACCGGCTCGAACCCGGTGCTGCCGCCGCTGCGGGGCCTGCGCGAGGGCCGGCTGCCCGATGGCGTCCACCCCTTCCGCACCCTGGACGACGCGCTCGCCCTGCGCGAACGGGCCCGTAAGGGCGCCAGAGCCGTGGTGATCGGCGGTGGCCTGCTCGGGGTGATGGCGGCGCGGGCGCTCGCGGAGTGCGGGGCGCAGGTCGTCCTCGCCCAGCAGGGCGAGCGTCTGATGGAGCGTCAGCTTGACGCGGGGGCCTCCGCGCTGGTCCGCACCCATCTCGAACTCCTCGGCGTGGAGGTGCACACCGAGTGCCGGGTGCGCGGACTCACGGGGGCGTCCGGTACCGACGTCGAGCTCGCCGACGGCTTCGTGCTCGGCGCCGAACTCGTCGTACTGGCCACCGGGGTCCGTCCCCGGACCGGCCTCGCGCTGGCCGCCGGGCTCGACGTCCGCCAGGGCGTCGTCGTCGACGACGAGCTGCGCACGTCCGACCCCTTCATCCACGCCGTCGGCGACTGCGCCGAACATCGCGGCACGGTGTACGGGCTCGCGGGCCCCGCGCTCGAACAGGCCGACACGCTCGGCGCGTTGCTCGCGACCGGGCGGGGCTCGTACCCGGGGACCCGCGGCCTGACCCGGCTCACCCTGGGCGGCCCGCGCCCCCTGGACCTGGCCGCGTTCGGCGAGCCCACGCCCCGCCCCGGCGACGACGTGGCGCATCTCGCGGACGCGACCCGGGGCGCCTACCGCAAGGTCGTCGTGCGAGGCGACCGCCTGGTCGGGGGCGTACTCGTCGGCGATCTCGGCGCGGTCGGGGCGCTCGCCCGGACCTGGGAGGGCGACGAGCCCGTACCCGACGCGCCCCTGCTCCACCTGCTCACCCACGACGGAGGTTCCTGACGTGCCCACCGAACACCTTCCCACCCTCGTGGTCATCGGCCACGGCATGGTCGGCCAGCGTTTCCTGGAGGCGTTCGCCGAGCGCGGCGCGGCCGGGCGGACCCGGGTGGTCGTGCTGTGCGAGGAGCCCCGCCCCGCCTACGACCGCGTCCACCTCACCTCGTACTTCGAGGGAAAGACACCCGACGAACTCAGTCTGGTGCCCGACGGTTTCCTGCGCGAGCACGGCATGGAGCTGTACGTGGACGACCCCGCCGAGTCGGTCGACCGGGCGGCGCGCACCGTGACCGCCCGCTCGGGGCGCACCTTCGCATACGACACGCTGGTCCTGGCGACCGGCTCGTACCCCTTCGTGCCGCCCGTCCCCGGCAAGGACACCCCCGGCTGCTTCGTCTACCGCACCATCGAGGACCTGCTCGCCATCGAGGCGTACGCGAAGACCGCGACGACCGGCGCGGTGGTGGGCGGCGGCCTGCTCGGCCTTGAGGCAGCCGGCGCGCTGCGCGGGCTCGGCCTCGACACCCACATCGTGGAGTTCGCACCCCGGCTGATGCCGGTACAGGTCGACGAGGGCGGCGGCGCGGCCCTCCTGCGCACCATCGAGAACATGGGCCTCACCGTCCACACGGGTGTCGGCACCCAGGAGATCACCGCCGGTGATGAGGGACGTGTCAACGGGATGACACTTTCCGACAGCTCACATCTGTCGACCGACCTGGTGGTCTTCTCCGCCGGCGTCCGCCCCCGTGACCAGCTGGCCCGCGACTGCGGCCTCGCGGTCGGCGAGCGCGGCGGCATCGTCGTCGACGAGCAGTGCCGCACCAGCGACCCGGCGGTCTTCGCCATCGGCGAGTGCGCGCTGGCGTCGGACGGCCGCGTGTACGGCCTGGTCGCACCCGGCTACGACATGGCGGAGACGGCCGCCGACACCATCGCCGCCACCGCAGAACGCACCTTCACCGGCGCCGATCTGTCCACGAAGCTCAAGCTGCTTGGCGTCGACGTGGCGTCGTTCGGCGACGCGCACGGCGCAGCCGGCGACTGCCTCGACGTCGTCTACTCGGACTCCCGCTCCGGCGTCTACAAGAAGCTCGTCGTGTCGTCCGACGGCGTGCTGCTCGGCGGCGTCCTGGTCGGCGACGCCGACGCGTACGGCATGCTGCGCCCGCTCACCGGGCACGTGCCGCCGGTCCCCCCCGAACAGCTGGTCCTGCCCGCCGGGCTCGGCACGCCGGCCGCACTCGGCCCCGAGTCACTGCCGGACGACGCCGTCATCTGCTCCTGCCACAACGTCACCAAGGGCGCCATCACCGCCTGCTCCTCGCTGCCCGAAGTCAAGAAGTGCACCAAGGCCGGTACGGGCTGCGGCAGTTGCGTCAAGACGATCGGGATGCTGCTGCCGAAGTCGGGCGACGACGGCCTCTGCGCCTGTTTCGCGCAGACTCGCCAGGAACTGTACGAGATCGCGCTCGCGCTGCGCCTGACGACCTTCACCGAACTCCTCGACGGGCACGGACGCAGCCAGGCGCGGGGCGGCGAGGGCTGCGAGATCTGCAAGCCGACGATCGCCTCGATCCTGGCCGCCCTGGGCAACGGACACATCCTCGACGGCGAACAGGCCGCGCTCCAGGACACCAACGACCACTTCCTCGCCAACTTGCAGCGCAACGGCTCCTACTCGATCGTGCCGCGCATCCCCGGCGGCGAGATCACCCCCGACAAGCTCATCGTGATCGGCGAGGTGGCACGGGACTTCGGCCTCTACACCAAGATCACGGGCGGCCAGCGCATCGACCTCTTCGGCGCCCGCGTCGACCAACTCCCCTCGATCTGGACCAGGTTGGTGGACGCCGGCTTCGAGTCCGGACACGCGTACGGGAAGTCGTTGCGTACGGTCAAGTCGTGCGTGGGCCAGACCTGGTGCCGTTACGGTGTGCAGGACTCGGTGCGGATGGCGATCGACCTGGAGCTGCGCTACCGGGGGCTTCGCTCGCCGCACAAGCTGAAGTCGGCGGTCTCCGGTTGCGCACGTGAGTGCGCCGAAGCCCAGTCGAAGGACTTCGGGGTCATCGCCACGGCCAACGGCTGGAACCTGTACGTCGGCGGCAACGGCGGCGCGAGCCCACGCCACGCCGATCTGCTCGCCCAGGACCTGACGGATGACGAACTTGTCCGTCTGATCGACAGATTCCTGATGTTCTACATCCGCACCGCCGACCGCCTGGAACGCACCTCGGTCTGGCTGGAGCGGATCGAGGGCGGCCTCGACCACATCAGGGACGTGGTCGTGAACGACTCGCTCGGCATCTGCACCGAACTGGAGTCCCTGATGGCCGCGCACGTGGCGGGCTACCGCGACGAGTGGGCCGAAACCCTCGACGACCCCGAACGGCTCGCCCGTTTCGTGTCCTTCGTGAACGCGCCCGGCGCACCCGACCCCTCGGTCCGCTTCGTTGCCGAACGCGACCAGATCAAGCCGGAACTGCCCCTCCTCACCCTGGGAGCCACCCGATGACGATGGTCCACCTCAAGCTCGAAGACGGCTTGCTCGCGGTCTGCGAAGCCGCCCGCCTCACGCCGGGACGCGGCGTCGCCGCCCTTCTGCCCGACGGCCGCCAGGCCGCCGTCTTCACCGACCGGCGCGGACGGACGTACGCGATCGACAACCGCGACCCGTTCACCGGCGCCTATGTGCTCTCGCGCGGACTGCTCGGCTCGACACCCGAGGGCCGCCCCTATGTCGCCTCGCCGCTCCTCAAGCACCGCTTCGACCTGGAGACCGGCACCTGCCTCGACGACGAAGGACAGGCGGTCCAGACTTACTTGACCGAGCATTCCAATTAGATCTACTGTCTGGTCGTGGCCAGGACCAAGGAATTCGACCCGGACGCCGCGCTGCACTCAGCCCTTGAGCTGTTCTGGCGGCGCGGCTACGAGGCGACGTCGATGGCGGACCTCGTCGAGCACCTGGGCATCGGGCGCGCCAGCATCTACGCGACGTTCGGCAACAAGCACGAGCTGTATCTGAAGGCCCTCGACCGGTACGCCGAGCACCGTGACCCCGAGCTGCTTGCCGAGCTCTCGGGGCCCGGCCCCGCACTGCCGGCGGTCCGCGGCGTGGTGCGGCGGTTCGCCGTCGAGTCGACGGCCGACGCGACCCGCCTGCCGGGTTGTTTCGTCACCAACACCGCGGCCGAACTCGCTCCGCACGACAGCGCCGCGGCCCGCCGGGTCGAGCTCAGCTGGGAGCACATCGAGACCCTGCTGCACTCCGCGCTCGCGCGGGCCCAGGCCCAGGGCGAGCTGGCCGGGGACCGCGACGCGCGCGGGCTTGCCCGCGTGCTGCTCGTCTTCCTCCAGGGGGTACGCGTCGTCGGCAAGGCGTCGGGCGAGCCGGGGCGCGTACGGGATGCGGCCGAACAGATTCTGACCTTGCTCAACTGACCTTGCTCAACTGACCTTGCTCAACTGACTTTGCTCAACTGATCTCGCGCACCCGACCCTCCCCCTTTCGCGGACCGGCGCCGACGCGCACACCCCCGCACACTCACGCCCGCACTCCCTCACGTCCTCAAAACAGAACGATTGGTCCAGAATATGTCTGCTCGTTTCGCGCACAGGACCGTCCTCGTCACCGGAGCAGGTTCCGGGCTCGGCAGGGCCGTCGCGCTCGCCTTCGCCGCCGAGGGGGCCAAGGTCGCCGTCGCCGGGCGGACCGCCGCGACCCTCGACGAGACGGTCACCCTGATCGCAGAGGCGGGTGGCACGGCGGCAGCGTTCACCGCCGACGTGTCCGACTCCTTCGCCATACGCACAGTGGTGGCCGACGTGGTCGACCGGTTCGGCTCCCTCGACGTGGCGGTCAACAACGCCGGAGTTTTCCGCGGTGGCGCCCCGGTCGTCGAGATGTCGGAGAGTGACTGGCAGACTCTGATATCCGTCAACCTCACCGGCGTCTTCCACGCACTCCAGGCCGAGATCGCCCACATGCGCACCCAGGAGTCGGGCGGCGCCATCGTCAACATCGCCTCCAACCTGGGCGCCCACAGCCGCCGCCCCGGCCTGGCCGCCTACGCCGCGTCCAAGGCCGCGGTCAGCGCGCTGACCAGGGGCGCGGCCCTGGACCATATCCAGGACGGGGTGCGGATCAATGCGGTGAGCCCCGGTCCCGTCGACACCAGCATGTCGCTGCTGCCCGGCGAGAGCGACGCCGAGCGGGCGGTCCGCATGAAGCAGGCCCAGCCTCTCGGCCGGGTCTCGACCACCGCCGAGGCCGCGGCGGCCGTGCTGTATCTGGCCTCCGACGACGCCGCCTCGGTCGTCGGCACCGATCTCGTCATCGACGGTGGCGCCTCCGCCTGACGCGTACGCGCGCTCGTACTGCCGCGCGAGCCAAACCGACCAGTACGGTGGCCGCGTGACTCGTGGCTGGGGCGCTCAGGACATCCCCGACCAGAGCGGCCGCACCACCGTCGTCACGGGGACGAACAGCGGGGTCGGTCTCGTCACGGCGCGGGAGCCGGCCCGCCGTGGCGCAGGCGCGCGGGCGGGAGGCCGAGGAGCGCGTTCGGCGTGAAGTCCCGGGCGCGCGGGCCGAGTTCCGGCGACTCAGTCGGCGCCCTGGACGCTGAACGATGCCGCCGGTGAACGCCTGTGGGCGGCGTCCGAGCAGCTGACCGGCGTGACGTACGGGGCGCCGTGAGCAACGTGACGTACGGGCGCGGTGAGCGGGCGGGGTGTTCGGGGCGGGCTCAGGAGGCGACCGCGGCGGGGTCCATGTACATGACCTCCCAGTGGTGCCCGTCGGGGTCGAGGAAGGAGCGGCCGTACATCGGGCCCTGCTCCATGGTGTCGTTGGCGGGCGAGCCGCCGCAGGTCAGCGCAGTGTCGACGAGGCGGTCGACCTCTTCGCGGCTGTCGGCGCTGAGGCAGACGATCGACTCGGCGGTGGTGGCGGTGTCGGCGATCTGCCGCTTCGTGAAGCCCTTGAAGAACGGTTCGGTCAGCAGCATCGCGAAGATCGTGTCGCTGATGACCAGACAGCCGGCGTTCTCGTCGGTGAACTGGGGGTTGAAGGTGTAGCCCAGTTTGCCGAAGAAGTCCTTGGAACGGTCCAGGTCCCGCACCGGCAGGTTGACGAAGATCATGGTGGGCATGTCGTGCTCCCTCGTGGGTGGTGGCGCTGCTGTCGAGGGGTAGACACGGGCCCGCGCGAAAACTCATCGCGGCGCCGCGACCGAATTCCCCGCGGCACGCCACAGCCACGCCGGTGCGCGATCCGGGGTCACGACGGTGCGCGTACAGCCACGATGGGTGGCTGTACGGTCACCGTATGTCCGTTCCGTGGTGTCGGCCGACCGCTCGCGTCGGCCGCCTTCAGGCCGACACACCAGCGCAACAGCTCTGTCGTAATCGGCCCGCATGGTTGATCGTTGAGCCGTACAGCGGGATGACGAATTGGGGGCACACACCATGACGATCAGCCGCAGGACATTGCTCGGCACGGGGGCCGCGCTCGGCCTGCTCACCGCGTGCGGCTCCAACACCGGGCGTGACAAGGGGAGTTCGGCGGGCGGGAAGGTCACGCTCGACCACTGGTACCACCAGTACGGGGAGGCCGGGACCGAGGCGGCCGTGCGCCGGTACGCGGCAGCGTACGACAAGGCGAAGGTCACCGTGCAGTGGCGGCCGGGCGCCTATGACCAGCAGACCGCCGCCGCGCTGCTGACGTCGTCGGGTCCGGACGTCTTCGAGGTCAACGGGCCTACTCTGGACCAGATCCAGGGGGGCCTTGTCGCGGATCTGACCGGGCTGCTCGACGGGGTGAGGGACGACTTCAATCCGGCGGTGCTGGCGCCCAAGACGTACGACGGGAAGATCTGGGGCATCCCCCAGACCGTCGACACGCAGTTCCTCTACTACCGCAAGAGTCTCCTCAAGGACGCGGGGGTGCGGCCGCCGTCCACGTTGGACGAACTGGTCGACGCGGCAAAGGCGTTGACGAGGAACAAGGTCAAGGGGCTCTTCCTCGGCAACGACGGCGGTGCGGGTGTGCTCGGTGGTACGCCGTTGTACGCGGCGGGACTGAGTCTGGTGACCGCCGATGGCAGGGTGGGTTTCGACGATCCGGCCGCGGCCCGCGCGCTCGGCAAGCTGCGCCGGCTGTACGCGGACAAGTCGCTGCTGCTGGGCGCGCCGAGCGACTGGTCGGACCCTTCCGCGTTCGTCCAGGGGCTCACCGCGATGCAGTGGTCGGGGCTGTGGGCGCTGCCTGCGGTGCGGGAGGCGTTCGGGGACGACTTCGGGGTGCTTCCCTTTCCCAAGGACGGGCCGGGCGGGAAGCCTTCGGTGCCGGTGGGGGCGTATGCGGCCGCGGTGTCGACGCGCTCGAAGCACCAGGCCGAGGCGAAGGCGTATGTGAAGTGGCTGTGGGTTGAACGCGCCGATTTCCAGGAGGACTTCGCGCTGTCGTACGGTTTCCACATCCCGGCGCGGCTCTCGCTCGCCAAGAAGGCGGCCAAGCTGCGGCAGGGCGCGGCGGCGGATGTGGTGGCGTTCGTGACGGAGAGCGGCTACGCGCAGCCGCTGCTGTGGACGCCGACGATGCAGAGCGCGTACCAGGACGCGTTGAACCGGATCATCAAGGATGGGGCCGACCCTGACAGTGAGTTGAAGTCTGTCATCCGTAAGACCAATGACGAACTTCAGCGGGTGAAGAAGCGCTGACCGCCATGCGACGACCCACGATGCGGCGGATCCCCCTCAGGCGCCGCGCGCTCCCGCGCCCCGCGCTCCCACGTCCCACGGTCTCGCGCCCCGCGATGCGCCGGCCGACGGGCGAGCAGCCGACGGGCGCGCGGTCGACGGCCGAGCAACGGGCAGGCGAGCGACCCGCGGCCGGGCGGCCATCGACTGCTCTGCAACCACGCCGACGGCGGCGTGTTGCGCACGACACCCTCTGGTTCTGGATCTTCGTCGGTCCCTTCGCGGCCGGTCTGGCCGTCTTCACCTACGTTCCGCTCGTGTGGAGCGTCTACTTGAGTTTCTTCGACGCCCACAACACGGTGTCGCCGACGGACTTCGTGGGGTTCGACAACTACGCGGCGATGCTGCGCGACGGTGCGTTCACGTCCAGTCTGGGCACGTTCGCGGTGTTCTCGTTGTTCATCGTTCCCGCGACCTACGTTCTCGCGCTGGCCCTGGCGCTGATGGTGCACCGGACCCGTCGCTTCCAGGCGTTCTTCCGTTCGGTGTTCTTTCTGCCCGCCGCCTGTTCGTATGTCGTCGCCTCGCTGATCTGGAAGCTGTCGATCTTCAACGGGGTGCGGTTCGGTCTGGCGAACACGGTGCTGGGCTGGTTCGGCGCCGATCAGACGGCCTGGCTCTCGACGACGCATCCGCCCTGGTACTGGCTGGTGATCGTGACCGTACGGCTGTGGCTGCAGGCCGGGTTCTACATGATCCTCTTCCTGGCGGGGCTCCAGCGGATCAGTCCCCGGCTGTACGAGGCGGCCGCGGTCGACGGTGCCCGGCCGGGCTGGCAGGTGTTCCGGCACATCACCTTTCCCCAGCTGCGCACCACGTCGGTCGCGGTGGTCCTGCTGCTGGTGATCAACGCCTTCCAGGCGTTCGACGAGTTCTACAACCTGCTCTCCGATGCCCGCGGCTATCCGCCCTATGCCCGTCCGCCGCTGGTGTACCTCTACTACACCGCGCTCGGCCAGGGGCAGAACCTGGGCATGGGCAGCGCGGGCGCGGTGATCCTCGCTCTGGTCATCGCGGTGGTCACGGTGTTCCAGGCCCGGTGGTTCGGCCTGGGCAGGAAGGAGGCGGACGCATGAGGGCGCCGGACCGGAGGGCGACGGGGCCCGAGGACTCCCTGGTGCGGGCGGGCCGTGCGCTGCGTACGGTGCTCCTGGTGGCGCTCGCGCTGCTCTTCCTCGTCCCCTTCTATCTGCTGGTCCGCAACGGGCTGGCCGCCGAGGCGGACATCACCTCGCCCGGCTGGACGTTCTTCCCTTCCACCCTGCGCTGGTCGAACGTGCGGGAGCTGTTCGACGATCCGGCGGTCCCGATGGCCCGCTCGCTGCTCAACTCGGCGCTGATCGCGGTGGCGACGACGCTGGGCACCCTGCTGTTCGCCTCGCTCGCCGGGTACGGTCTGGCGCGCATCCCGTACCGGTTCGCCAACCAGGTCTTCTACGCGGTGATCGGCACGCTGATGGTTCCCGCGGCGGTCACGTTCGTGCCAAGTTTTGTTCTGGTTTCGTCGCTCGGCTGGGTGTCGAGCTTGCGGGGTCTGATCGTCCCCACTCTGTTCTCGGGGTTCGCGTGCTTCGTCTTCCGTCAGTTCTTCACGGGATTTCCACGTGAGTTGGAGGATGCTGCGCGCGTAGACGGTCTTGGATATTGGCGCACGTACTGGAGGATCGTCGTGCCCAATGCGCGTCCGGTGTTCGCGGCCGTCGGCACCATTGTGTTCATCGGTGCCTGGAATTCCTTTCTGTGGCCGCTGGTCATCGGCCAGGACCGGGACGCGTGGACGGTGCAGGTGGCGCTGTCGACCTTCACGACCGCTCAAGTGGTCCATCTGCACGAGCTGTTCGTGGCGGCGGCCGTCTCCATCGTGCCGTTGGTCCTGGTCTTCCTGCTGCTCCAGCGCTACATCGTGGCGGGGGTGGAGCGCTCGGGGATCGACGACTGAAGCCGGCGGGGCGCCGGTGGGGCCCCGCCGAACAGGAGCGCGGAGCCGAGCGGGGTGAGGGTGTGCAGGACGGAGTTGCCGTGCCGCAGGGTGACCAGGAGGCCGGCGTCGCGCAGCACTGCGGCGTGCTGGCTCGCCGAGGCCAGCGACACGCTTGCCCTGCGGGCGAGTTCGCTGGTGGTGCAGCCGTTGCCTATGGCGTGCAGGACGCTGGAGCGGGTGTGCCCGACGAGCCGGCCGAGCGAGGTGCCGCGAGCGGGGCCGGGCGGGGATTCGTACGGCGCCTGGGTGTGCGTGACGGGGTAGACGAGTACGGGTGGCAGCTTCGGGTTCTGGAGTGCGACCGGGGTGCGGCGGCAGAAGAACGAGGGCTGGAGGAGCAGTCCGCGTCCGTTCAGGTGGAGGTCGCGGTGCACGGGATAGTCGGCTTCGAGGACGGGGGCGCGCCAGCGCAGCATCGGCGGGAGGGAGGCGAGGAGTTCGCCGGCTCCGCCGTCGAGCAGGGCGCGGCCGCGGGCGGCGCGGTCGGCGTCGACGCGGGTCTGTATGTGGGCCCAGTACGGGGAGACGGCTGCGTGGTGGTAGGCGGCCAGCGCGTCGGCGAGGCGGCCGAGTTGGCCGGGGCATCCGTCGGCGAGGGAGGCTGCCCAGCCGGTGGTGGGGCGGCCGCCGGGGAGCCGGGAGAGTTCGTCGTTCAGGCGTTCGGGTGTGGTTTCTCTCATGCGTTCGAGGCCGGCGTCGAGGGAATGCGGGCCCTGGGGTGGCGTGAGAAAGTCGGGGAAATAGCCCCGGCAGGGAACGACTGCGGAGAGCAATCGCGTTTCTCCGCTCAATCGTCCGCGAGTTTCCTGTCGCCATTCGCCGAATACGGAGGCGCCCCGCCGGTCCCTTAAGCGGTGAAAGCTGAGAATCGTTTCCCACAGCGTGTCGGGACCCGGCGCCATACGGAGCCGGGCCAGATCCTCGCCGGTGAAATGAATGCGCAGCACCGAAACCCCACCTGTCCACTGTGTTGCAACCTGTTGCGTCATGTTGCATCCGCAATTGATCCCCCGATCGACTCGACTGAGTATGCCTCCCGTCACTGCACGTGACCACGGGCCTTTCAGCCACAGTTGAAAGGCCTCGCGCAAGGGGCACCGGGGACGAAAAGCTGTACCTCGTCGGGCACGACACCGAGCCAACCGGAAAGATTCTGCGAAGACCGTGGGGGGCTTCACAGGCTCTGGCGGCGGTGGGCGTAGGTGGCGGCTCCGTGCTCGGCGTGGTTGACAGAGTGCGGTTCACGGGTGGGGATCCGTGAACCGCACTCTGCATTTCCGGCCACCACCCCGTTAAATGTCCGCCATTCAACCGGAATTAAGCGCTCGCACACGTGGGCGGCGTAGGGGGTGGACGCCCGCGGCAAACGCTTACCGCCGTGCGGGCGCCGTTCGGGCAAACACCTACCGCTCGCGAACCCCGTGCGGCAAACGTTTACCGCGGCCCCGCGCGGGCGGCACGGCAAAAGGGGCAGCACCCCCGCACAGGGTTGCTGCCCCTTCTTGTTGGCCGGAGCCGCCGCCGGATCGGTGGTGAGGGTCGGGGACCCGGCGGCGGCTCCGGGGTCTCAGCGCGAGTCGCTGCCCTTCGATTCGGCAGCCGCGCGGCCGGCCTCCAGGCGGGCGACGGGGATGCGGAACGGCGAGCAGGACACGTAGTCCAGGCCCACCTCGTGGAAGAAGTGCACCGACTCGGGGTCGCCGCCGTGCTCGCCGCAGACGCCCAGCTTGAGGTCGGGGCGGGTGGCGCGGCCGGCTTCGACGGCGGAGCGTACGAGCGAGCCGACGCCGTCCTTGTCGATGGTCTCGAACGGGGAGACTCCGAAGATGCCCTTTTCCAGGTAGGCGGTGAAGAAGCTGGCCTCGACGTCGTCGCGGGAGAAGCCCCACACGGTCTGGGTCAGGTCGTTGGTGCCGAAGCTGAAGAACTGGGCGGCTTCGGCGATCTGGCCGGCCGTCAGGGCGGCGCGGGGCAGTTCGATCATCGTGCCGATGGTCAGCTTGAGTTGGGTGCCGGTGGCGGCCTCGACCTCGGCGATGACGTGGTCGGCCTCCTCGCGGACGATCTCCAGCTCCTGGACGGTGCCGACGAGCGGGATCATGATCTCGGCGCGGGGGTCGCCCTTGGCGTTCTTGCGTTCGGCGGCCGCCTCGGCGATCGCCCGTACCTGCATGGCGAACAGGCCGGGGATGACGAGGCCGAGGCGTACACCGCGCAGGCCCAGCATGGGGTTCTGCTCGTGCAGCTTGTGGACGGCCTGGAGCAGGCGCAGGTCGTTCTCGTTGGCGTCCTTGCGGGATTCGGCGAGGGCGACGCGTACCGACAGCTCGGTGATGTCGGGCAGGAACTCGTGCAGCGGCGGGTCGAGGAGGCGGACGGTGACGGGGAGTCCGTCCATGGCCTCGAACAGCTCGACGAAGTCCTTCTTCTGGAGCGGCAGCAGGGCACTGAGTGCCGTCTCGCGCTCGTCGTCGGTGTCGGCGAGGATGAGGCGCTCGACCATCTCGCGGCGCTCGCCGAGGAACATGTGCTCGGTGCGGCACAGGCCGATGCCCTGGGCGCCGAAGCGGCGGGCGCGCAGGGCGTCCTCGGCGTTGTCGGCGTTGGCCCGTACGCGCAGGCGGCGTACGCGGTCGGCGTAGGCCATGACGCGGTGCACGGCGGCGACGAGTTCGTCGGCGTCGTCGGCGCCGGCGTGCATGCGGCCCTCGAAATACTCGACGACCGGGGAGGGCACGACGGGCACCTCACCGAGGTAGACCTTGCCGGTGGAGCCGTCGATGGAGACGACGTCGCCCTCTTCGATGACGGTGCCGGCCTGCGTCGTCATGCGGCGGCGCTTGGTGTCGACCTCCAGCTCCTCGGCTCCGCAGACACAGGTCTTGCCCATGCCGCGGGCGACGACGGCGGCGTGCGAGGTCTTGCCGCCGCGCGAGGTCAGGATGCCCTCGGAGGCGATCATGCCGTCCAGGTCGTCGGGGTTGGTCTCGCGGCGGATCAGGATGACCTTCTCGCCCGAGCGGGACCACTTGACGGCGGTGTAGGAGTCGAAGACGGCCTTGCCGACGGCGGCGCCGGGCGAGGCGGCGATGCCGCGGCCGATGAGGTCGCTCTTGGCGGACTCGTCGAAGCGGGGGAACATCAGCTGGGCGAGCTGGGCGCCGTTGACGCGCTGGAGCGCCTCGGCCTCGTCGATGAGGCCCTGGTCGACGAGCTGGGTGGCGATGCGGAAGGCGGCGCCCGCGGTGCGCTTGCCGACGCGGGTCTGGAGCATCCACAGCTGGCCGCGCTCGATGGTGAACTCGATGTCGCAGAGATCCTTGTAGTGGGTCTCCAGGGTCTCCATGATCCCCATGAGCTGGTCGTACGACTTCTTGTCGATGCCTTCGAGGTCGGCCAGCGCCACGGTGTTGCGGATGCCCGCGACGACGTCCTCGCCCTGGGCGTTCTGGAGGTAGTCGCCGTACACGCCCTGGTGGCCGGAGGCGGGGTCGCGGGTGAAGGCGACGCCGGTGCCGGAGTCGGGGCCGAGGTTGCCGAAGACCATGGAGCAGATGTTGACGGCGGTGCCGAGGTCGCCGGGGATGCGCTCCTGGCGGCGGTAGAGCTTGGCGCGGTCGGTGTTCCACGACTCGAAGACCGAGCAGATCGCGAGGTCCATCTGTTCGCGCGGGTCCTGCGGGAAGTCGCGTCCGGCCTCGGCCTTGA
Organism: Streptomyces sp. NPDC048416; assembly: GCF_043200435.1. Taxonomy (NCBI): domain Bacteria; kingdom Bacillati; phylum Actinomycetota; class Actinomycetes; order Kitasatosporales; family Streptomycetaceae; genus Streptomyces; species Streptomyces sp. NPDC048416. Next base: position 6,487 of record NZ_JBICXU010000018.1, on the reverse strand, counting down.
CGATCTTCTTGAACTGCTTGACCAGCTTCTTCAGGTCGCTCGCGTCGAGGTCGGTGTCGACGCTGACCTTCTTGGCGGCCTTGGCGTCCTCAAGGGCCTCCTCGAAGAGCTCGCCGTCGACGCCGAGGACGGTCTTGCCGAACATCTGGATCAGGCGGCGGTAGGAGTCCCAGGCGAAGCGCTCGTCGCCGGACTGCTGGGCGAGGCCGGTGACCGACTTGTCGGAGAGCCCGATGTTGAGGACGGTGTCCATCATGCCGGGCATCGAGAATTTGGCGCCGGAGCGTACGGAGACGAGCAGCGGGTCGTCGGCCTGGCCGAGGTTCTTGCCCATTGCCTTCTGGAGGGCTTCGAGGTGCGCGGTGACCTCGTCGCGCAGTTCGGCGGGCTCTTCGCCGCTGTCGAGGTAGACCTTGCAGGCCTCGGTGGTGATCGTGAACCCGGGCGGGACGGGGAGACCGAGGTTGGTCATCTCGGCGAGGTTCGCGCCCTTCCCGCCGAGAAGGTCCTTGAGGTCCCTGTTCCCCTCGGTGAAGTCGTAGACGAACTTCTGGGTGTGCTGGAGGTCTTTGTCTTCCGACACGGGTCTCGACTCCTCGAATCCGCGGTGGCTGCCCTGACGGCGAGGAACATACCCAGATCGAAGGTGTCTGGGTACGTCCACTTGCGCGTCACTGGGTCGTAACCACTCGTCCGCCACCAGATCGAAAGTGACTGGCGCGTAACGATCGCCCACCCCTTTCCTTCATCACTTGAAGAGAAGGGGCGCCAAAGTCGAGTTGAACCGCTCTTATGAGCAGCCGTGCATGCAAGTGAGTTCACTACTTGAACATCGACGGGGTGGCACTCAATGCCACCCCTTCCAGAGATGCAGCCACCTGTAAAACGCTCATCTGAGCGCAAGCCCTATCAGGGGTGGCGAGAATCACGCGCTCGATCGAGCGGGATTCCATCCCTCGGACCGCCCCCGGGACCGCCCGTGGGATCAATCCGTGCCGATCCGCACCGATCCGTGCCGATGCGCATCGATCGGCGCTGGTCCGCACCGATCCGCGCTGATCCGCGCAGGTCCGGACCGGCGCGGATCAGCCGCCGGAGGTGTCCAGCTCGGCTTCCATGGTGATGCCGGAGCAGTCATAGGGGTCCTTCAGCCAGCCGTCGGGCAGGACGACCCGGTTGTTTCCGGACGTTCTGCCGCGCGGGCCGTCGGCGCCGTCCGGCCACGACTGGTCGAGGTCCAGCTCGCTCAACTGAGCGGCCAGTTCCTCCAGGGAGGAGGTGATGGCGAGGGACTTGCGCATCTCGGAGCCGACCGCGAAGCCCTTCAGGTACCAGGCGACGTGCTTGCGGAAGTCGATCACACCGCGCGTCTCGTCGCCGATCCATTCGCCGAGCAGTGTCGCGTGCCGCAGCATCACCTCGGAGACGGTGCGCAGGGTGGGGCGCGCGAAGGAGTCGGTGCCCTCGAAGGCGGCCACTAGGTCGCCGAAGAGCCAGGGCCGCCCCAGGCATCCCCGGCCGACCACGACGCCGTCGCAGCCGGTCTCCTTGACCATGCGCAGGGCGTCCTCGGCGGACCAGATGTCGCCGTTGCCGAGCACCGGGATCTCCGGGACGTGCTCCTTGAGGCGGGCGATGGCGTCCCAGTCGGCGGTGCCGCCGTAGTGCTGGGCGGCGGTGCGGCCGTGCAGGGCGATCGCGGTGATGCCCTCCTCGACGGCGATGCGGCCGGCGTCCAGGTAGGTGATGTGGTCGTCGTCGATGCCCTTGCGCATCTTCATGGTGACCGGCAGGTCCCCGGCGCCCGCGACGGCCTCGTGCAGGATCGCGCGCAGCAGCGGCCGCTTGTAGGGCAGGGCGGAGCCGCCGCCCTTGCGGGTCACCTTGGGCACCGGGCAGCCGAAGTTGAGGTCGATGTGATCGGCGAGGTTTTCGTCGGCGATCATGCGGACGGCTTTGCCGACGGTGACCGGGTCCACTCCGTACAGCTGGATCGAGCGCGGGGTCTCGCTCGCGTCGAAGTGGATGAGGTGCATGGTCTTCTCGTTGCGCTCGACCAGCGCCCGCGTGGTGATCATCTCGCTGACGAACAGGCCCTTGCCGCCGGAGAACTCACGGCACAGGGTGCGGAACGGGGCGTTGGTGATGCCGGCCATGGGTGCGAGCACCACGGGCGGTTGCACGGTGTGCGGGCCGATGGAGAGCGTGGTCATCTGTTCATTGTCGCGCATGTCGCGCGTGCCCCTCGGGGGCTGTGGACAACCCGGGGCCGCGTGCCCCTCGGGGCCTGTGGACAACCGGGGCTCCGGGCGGCGCAGACGGGTGGTGTCCCTACCGGGGCCGCCGCCACCGGGATCACGCACCCCTCAGTCATTAGTTAGGCGTACTATCGAAGCCATGTCCGAGCCGACCCACCGCCGACGGATGCTCATCCTGGCGATCTGCTGCCTGAGCCTGCTGATCGTCAGCCTGGACAACACCGTCCTCAACGTTGCCCTGCCCTCCCTGCAAAGGGACTTCCACGCCTCGGTGTCCGGGTTGCAGTGGACGATCGACGCCTACACCCTCGTTCTCGCCTCGCTCCTGATGCTGTCGGGTTCCACCGCCGACCGCATCGGCCGCCGCAAGGTCTTCCAGACGGGCCTGGTCCTGTTCACCATCGGCTCGGTGCTGTGCTCGGTCGCGCCCAACCTCACCTCGCTGGTGATCTTCCGGATGGTGCAGGCGGTCGGCGGCTCGATGCTCAACCCCGTCGCGATGTCGATCATCACCAACACCTTCACCGACCCGCGCGAACGCGCCCGCGCGATCGGCGTCTGGGGCGGCGTCGTCGGCATCTCGATGGCCGCGGGCCCGATCGTCGGTGGCGCCCTGGTCGAGTCGGTCGGCTGGCGCTCGATCTTCTGGCTCAATCTGCCCGTCGGTCTGCTCGCGCTCTTCATGACCTGGCGCTACGTCCCCGAGTCGCGCGCACCCAAGCCGCGCCGCCCCGATCCGGTCGGGCAGCTCCTGGTCGTCGCGCTGCTCGGCTCGCTGACGTACGCGATCATCGAGGTGCCGAGCGCCGGGTGGGACTCGCCGAAGATCCTCACCTTCGCCACGCTCGCCGTCGGCTCGCTCGCCGGGCTCCTGGTGTACGAGCCCCGGCGCGCCGAACCCCTCATCGACCTGCGCTTCTTCCGCAGCGCTCCGTTCAGCGGCGCCACCGTCATAGCGGTGTCGGCCTTCTCCGCGCTCGGCGGGTTCCTCTTCCTCAACACGCTCTACCTGCAAAACGCCCGCGGTCTGAGCGCCTTGAACGCCGGGCTGTACATGCTGCCCATGGCCGCGCTCACCTTCGTCTGCGCGCCCCTGTCGGGCCGCTTGGTGGGCAGCCGCGGCCCGCGTCTTTCGCTGCTGATCGCCGGCCTGGCGATGGCGGCGAGCGGGCTGCTCTTCGCCCTCTTCGACGCCGAGCGGACCACGGCGCTGCTGTTCACCGGATATGTCCTGTTCGGTCTCGGCTTCGGCATGGTGAACGCCCCCATCACCAACACCGCGGTCTCCGGGATGCCCCGCTCCCAGGCGGGCGTGGCCGCGGCGGTCGCCTCCACCAGCCGTCAGATCGGGCAGACGCTGGGCGTGGCAGTCATCGGCGCGGTGCTCGCGGGCGGCATGGCGGGCGTCTCGGCGGGCGCGTACGCCGACACGTTCCCCGCCGCCGCACGGCCCGCCTGGTGGATCATCGCGGGCTGCGGTGTGAGCGTGCTGGTCCTGGGGCTCGCGACCAGCGGGCGCTGGGCGCGGGAGTCGGCGCGCAGGACCGCGCGGCGCCTGGAGTCCCCTGCGGCTCAGACTCCGGCGGACGCCAACGCCTGACCGGCTTCGGCCAGCTCCTGAAGCCGGCTCAGACTCCGGCAGACGCCAACGCCTGACCGGCTTCGGCCAGCTCCTGAAGCCGCTCAAGGCGGCGGCGGCTGTCCTCGTCGCAGGGCACGTACATCACCAGACGCGGGCCGGCCGACGGCCCCAGCCACAAGTTGGTGTGCTCCACGGACAGCAGGCCGACCTCGGCGTTGCGCAAGTACTTGGTCTTTCCGCCCTGGTTGACCACCTCGTGGCGCGCCCACAGCTCGCGGAACTCCGCCGACGCCCCTTCGAGCCGGCTCAGCAGCGCCTTCCAGGCCGGCTCGGCCAGGTGCTCGGCCATCGAGGCGCGGAACTTGGCCGCCATCAGCCGGTTCATGTCGGCCAGATCGACGACGGAGGCCCGCCAGTCGGGGTTGGTGAAGGCCAGCCACAGGCAGTTGCGGTCCTCGGGAGGCAGCGCGTCGAGATCGCAGAGCAGCCGCCCGTACGTGGTGTTGTACGCGAGGATGTCGTACCGGCTGTTCTGGACGCAGGCCGGGATCGGGCCCAGCTGGTCGAGCATCGCGCGCAGCGCCGGGGTCACCCGCGGGCACGGCGCGTTGGGGGTCGGGTCGAGGGCGCCGGCCAGCGCGAAGAGGTGACTGCGCTCGCTGGGGTCGAGCAGCAGGGCACGCGCCAGCGCGTCCAGGACCTGCGGCGAGACCTGGATGTCGCGGGCCTGCTCAAGCCACGTGTACCAGGTGACACCGACGGCGGAGAGCTGGGCGACCTCCTCGCGACGCAGCCCCGGGGTCCGCCTGCGGCGCCCGGGGGGCAGGCCGACCTGCTCGGGCGTGATGCGCTCGCGACGGCTGCGCAGGAATTCCGCCAGCTCATGACGGCGGACATCGCTCGCCGGGGCCACAGTGCTCATGATCTCAGGGTGCCGCACCGGCCGACCGTTGTCAGCGGGTTGCCGGGTAGTGCTTGTACCAGGATAACGAGACTCTGGTACCAGGCTCAGGAAAGGAGGATCGTCCTCATCGTGAGCGAAACAACGGTACGGACGACCTCCCGCCCTCCCACGACCCCTGCTTCCCCTTCTCCCGCTTCCTCTGTCCCCGTCACCCACCACGGGGCAGTGATCGGGCCGCTCGGGCTGTTCACGGTGCTGCTCGGCGCGGCCCTGCCCCTGATCGACTTCTTCATCGTCAATGTCGCCCTGCCGTCGATGGACAGCGACCTCGCGGCGGGACCCGCGATGCTGGAACTCGTCGTCGCCGGATACGGCGTCGCCTACGCGGTCCTGCTCGTGCTCGGCGGACGGCTCGGTGACATGGCGGGCCGGCGCAGGCTCTTCCTGGCCGGCATGGCCGCCTTCGGCCTCACCTCGCTCGCCTGCGGTCTCGCGCCCACCGCCTGGACCCTGGTCGCTGCGCGGGTGGCGCAGGGCGCCGCGGCCGCGCTGATGATGCCGCAGGTCCTGGCCACCATCCAGGCGACCACGCAGGGCCCGCGCCGGGCCAAGGCGATGAGCCTGTACGGCGCCACAGCCGGGCTTTCCATGGTCGCCGGCCAGATACTCGGCGGCGTGCTGGTCGCGGCGGACGTCGCCGGGTCCGGCTGGCGCTCGGTGTTCCTGGTGAACGTGCCGGTCGCCGTCGTCGGTCTGTTCCTCGCGGTGCGTACGGTGCCGGAGACCCGCTCGGAGCGGCCGGCCACCATCGACGTGGCGGGCACCTTGCTGCTCGCGCTCTCGTTGCTGTCGCTGCTTGTCCCGCTGACCGAGGGGCGGGCCGCGGGCTGGCCGCTGTGGACGTGGGTCTCGCTCGGTGTCTTCCCGTTCGCGGCCACCGCGTTCTTCATGGTGGAGCGGCGCGCGGACCGGCTGGGGCGGACGCCGCTCGTACCGCCGAGCCTGCTGGAGACGGACTCGCTGCGGCGCGGTCTCGTGATGGTCGTGCCGTTCTCGATCGGCTTCAGCGGCTTCATGTTCGTGGTCGCGGTGGTGCTTCAGCAGGGGCTGCGGATGGGCCCGGTCGCGGCCGGTCTCGCACTGGTGCCGATGGCGCTCGCCTTCTTCGCCGCGTCGCTCGCCGGACCCCGCCTGATCGGCCGGTTCGGTACGCGTGTGGTGAGCGCGGGCGGCGTGATCCAGGCGGTGGGCATCGCGCTGCTCACGCTGACCGTGTGGCACGGCTGGTCGGGCCTGACCGTCGCCGAACTCGCCCCAGGCGTCGCGGTCGCCGGCCTCGGCCAGGGCCTGCAACTCCCGGTCCTCATCCGGCTGATGCTCTCCGACATCCCGGCCGACCGGGCCGGCGTGGGCGGCGGTGTGGTGGTCACGACCCAGCAGTCCGCGCTCGCCCTCGGCGTCGCCACCCTGGGCAGCCTCTTCCTCGCCCTGGCCCCTTCGCTGGGCATGCGTGACGCACTCGTCATCACCCTGCTCGTCCAGCTCGCGCTGGTCGTCGTGACGGCACTCCTGAGCCTGCGGCTGCCGCGTGTCATGCGGTGAGCGGATGAGCGGTGAAACCGGTGACACGAAGGGCCCGGACCGATACCGGCGGTTTCTAGGGGTCGTTGCAACACGTGGTCGTGTTGATCAGGCCGCGAGCAGTTTATGCAGGCGCTCGGCTGGGGTTTCCCAGCCGAGCGT